>NZ_REHN01000005.1:0-206451 GCF_003693025.1 Lactobacillus sp. ESL0261 | reverse complement strand
AGTTTAAGAATCTCACTGAACTGGAAGATGCAATCAGAGACTACATTGAGTATTACAATCAGAATAGAATCAAAATCAAACTAAAAGGACTAACTCCGCTTGAATATCGGAAGCTAGTCCTCAGTTAATAGCTAATATAAAGTGTCCTAATTTTAGGGTTCACATCAAAAATCAGAGACTCTTTTATTATATACATTTAAAACTAATCTTGATAGTTTACTAATTCTAAGAATGAATCAGGCTTAAGTGAGGCACCACCAACTAAACCACCATCAATGTCTGGTTTAGCCATTAATTCTTTAACATTGCCAGGATTTACTGAACCACCATATTGAATTCTAACGTTCTCAGCAGTTTCTTCGTTGTATAAATCTTTAACAGTGTCACGAATAGTTTTGCACATTTCTTCAGCTTGATCAGAACTGGCAGTCTTACCTGTACCTATTGCCCAGATAGGTTCATAAGCAATAACTAAGTTAGAAACTTGGTCAGCAGAAAGACCGGCAAGAGCGGCTTTTATTTGACTAACTACCCAATCTTCTTGCTTGTTAGCTTCACGTGTTTCAAGTGATTCACCACAGCAAATAATTGGCGTAATGTCATTAGCAAATAAAGCCTTAGCTTTCTTGTTAATGTCATCATCTGTTTCGTGAAAATAGCCACGGCGTTCGGAGTGACCAATAATACAATAGTTCATGCCCATTTCATTTAAAACTTTAGGTGAAGTTTCACCAGTGAAGGCACCTTCATCTTCAAAATAAGCATTTTCTGCACCGACGCGCAGGTTTGTGCCAGCAGCTGCGTTCGCTAAACTTTCAAGATCGACGGCAGGAGCACAAATCAGAGCTTCAACTTTACTTGCTTCTGGCAACTTGTCCTTTACAGCAGCAACAAATTCCTTTGTTTGCTTAGGATTCATATGTAATTTCCAGTTACCAGCAATAATTGGTGTACGCATGTAAATAATGTCCTTTCTTAAAGTCTATTTGTCTGAAATGCAGGCAATTCCTGGTAATTCTTTTCCTTCAAGGTATTGTAAGGAAGCCCCACCACCAGTTGAAATGTGGGTAATCTTAGGAGCAATACCAAGTTGTTTAGCGGCTGCTGTTGAGTCACCACCACCGATAATAGTAGTAGCATCAGTTAAATCAGCAAGAGCCTTACCAACTTCTAGAGTACCTTCAGCAAAGTTTGACATTTCAAAGGCACCCATTGGTCCGTTCCAAACAACAGTCTTGGCATCTTTTAAAACATCCTTAAACTTAGCAACAGTCTTAGGACCGATATCAAGACCCATCATGTTTTCTGGGATGTCATCGCCCACAACTTTACGGGCAGCATCGTTTGAAAATTCTGTTGCTGCAACGTTGTCAACAGGTAATACAATCTTGCCATCAGCGTCTTTTAACAATTTTTTAGCAAGGTCAACTTTATCTGGTTCAAACAAAGATTTACCAATTTCATGACCTTGGGCAGCTAAGAAAGTATAAGCCATACCACCACCAATTAAAATGTGGTCAGATTTTGGAATGAGGTTAGTAATAACGTCAATCTTGTCTGAAACCTTAGCACCACCTAAAATGGTAACAAATGGGTGTACAGGGTTAGCAACAGCATCACCTAGGAACTTGATTTCTTTTTCCATTAAGAAACCGGCAGCAACAGGCTTGCCATCCTTCTTCATGGCTTCAGCAATACCAACATTTGAAGCATGGCTTCTGTGAGCTGTACCAAAAGCATCGTTAACATACATGTCACCTAATGAAGCCCAGTATTCACCTAACTTAGGATCATTCTTGCTTTCACGCTTGCCAAAGTCATTGTCAATATCTTGGAAACGAGTGTTTTCCAAAACATCAACGTCACCGTCTTGCATTTTGGCAACAGCATCTTCAACCTCTTTACCTTCGTTAGCTGGAACAAAAGTTACAGGTTTTTTCAAAAGTTCGCTTAAACGTTCCGCAACAGGTTTTAATGACAATTCTTTCTTATCGTCATCAGACTTTACACGACCCAAGTGACTAAGCAAAATTGCTTTACCACCATTTTCAATAATGTATTTGATAGTAGGAAGTGCAGCAACAATTCTGTTGTCATCTCCAATGACACCATCTTTAATTGGTACGTTAAAATCAACACGGACTAAAACTTTTTTGCCTTTTACATCAAGGTCAGAAACTATTAATTTAGCCATCTATATCCTCCGATAACTTTATTTATTTAATTTTGAAAAAAAGGCGGAAGGAAGAATTTCCCTCCGCCTTCTCTTTTACCACCTAACAGTAATCAAATATTACAGATTAAAGAGTAGCAAATTTCAACAAAGTACGAACCATTTGGCAAGTGAATGAGTATTCATTGTCGTACCAAGCAACAGTCTTAACTAACTGATTGTCACCGGCAGTAGTTACCATGGTTTGAGTTGGGTCAAAGATTGAACCAGCAGTCATACCAACTACATCACTTGAAACGATTTCGTCATCGTTGTAACCAAATGATGGACTCTCGTACTTCTTCAATGCTGAGTTAACTTCATCAGCAGTAACTTTCTTGTCAAGGATTGAAACTAATTCAGTTAATGAACCATCAGTAACTGGAACACGTTGTGCATGACCGTTAACTTTACCATTCAATTCTGGAACAACAAGACCAATGGCCTTAGCAGCACCAGTTGAGTGAGGAATAATGTTAACTGCAGCAGCACGAGCGGCACGCATGTTACCACCACGAACAGGACCATCCAAAAGCATTTGGGTTGAAGTGTAAGCGTGGATAGTAGTCATAGTAGCTACTTTAATACCAAATTCTTTTTGCAAAGCGTCAACCATTGGTGCTAATGAGTTAGTAGTACATGAACCAGCTGAAACGATCTTGTCGTTTGCATCTAAAGTATCATCGTTTACTGAGTAAACAATAGTCTTTAAGTCATTACCAGCAGGAGCTGAAATCAAGACTCTCTTGGCACCTGCGTCAAGGTGAGCTTGTGACTTAGCCTTGCTTGTGTAGAAACCAGTACATTCAAGAACAAAGTCAACACCATCATTCTTAACCCAAGGAATGTTTTGAGCTTGAGGTTCTGCGTATACACGGTATTTCTTGCCATCTACAACGATTGAATCTTCAGTAGCTGAAACTTCGTGGTTGAAAGTGCCATGAGTTGAGTCATATTTTAGCAAGTGTGCCAAAAGTGCTGGAGTAGTCAAGTCGTTAATAGCAACAACTTCAATATCCTTTGACTTTTCGCCCAAATCCATAATGCGACGGAATGCCAAACGACCAATACGGCCAAAGCCGTTAATACCAATTTTAACTGTCATATTCTAAAGTCCTCCTTAAGAACTATGTAAGAACTGTAAACATCAATTTATTTTAAATGAGAATTATTTCTCCTTTAAAATCTTTTCTGAGGCTCCTTCATCAGTAATTAACCAGGTTTGATGAGGAGCATTGGGCATATAAGCCTTGATTGCTTTAGCCTTGCGACCACCGCAAGCAAATGCAAATATGTGAGGTATTTTATTTAGATTCTCAAACTGCAAGCCAACCTGATGCACGCGGTCAACAATCTTTCCTTCGCCATCGAAAAAACACCCAAAACACTCGGTGACTACTTTTTTTTCACGCAACTCGGACAAACGAACTGAATCGTATCCTCTGCGTCTTGCCATGTCGTGAGCTAGTCCAATTCCGTGAATTACAACATCGGTTTGTGAAATATCTTCAAGGACATCAGTAAATGTAGATTCACGAATTAAAGATTTGTATGCAGCTGATGAAATCTGTTCTGGTAAATATAACGTTTTATATTTACCACCTGTTTCAGCAGCCATTTCTTGAACGATAGTATTACTTTGAATAGCAACATTTTCGCCCAAAGCTCCACGACCCGGTACAAATACCAGTTGTCGATTTTTACTTAAACTTTTAGACAAATTCCTAGTCGATTTTGCAAGAGCTTCACCGCCAAGAACAGTAATAATTGAATGTCCTAACGGCAAAAGAAGATCCAGAGCTGCATTAAGCTCTTCACCCATTCTCTCATAAACCAAGTCCTGTAAATCGCTATCACCCGGTACAATAATTGTCCGTTCGATACCAAGTTTACGCGCCAAATCAATTTCTGTTTTACGAGCGTTAAACAAACGATCTATCAGAGGAGCAGCCTCCTGCAATATCTTTTTGCCCTTTTCTGTCATAAACATGCCAAAACTTTTGATCTCAATCAAACCATGATCACGAAGATATTCAGTTTCTGTTCGCACATTTCTTTCAGAAAGTCCTAGTGACTGAGCCACACTTCTGCGTCCTACTGGTGCATTAAGTGATATTTGCTCAAGAACAAGATATCTTTGTCGAAAAACTTTTAAGATGTCAGGAACGAGAGCTTCAAGCACGGGAAATTCCGAGTACATCAATATCTCTCCTTCTTCTGGGACCAAATTGACCCATTTATTGTCATTAGGTGTCCCAGAATGTCTAAAAATATATGAGAAACGTGACCTGACGCTAATCAAGTTACTCATTTCTCAATCGACAACTATAGTATAGCAACACACAAAAAATAATTCAAGTTTAAATGAATCAATTAGAAAGTCTTAATATTTTCGACCTAGTCTTTTTCTTAAAATAATACACCCTCTTTTTCTTTTGTTAAGGAAAAACAATTCAATTTTTAGTCTTTTTCTGTTATACTTGTTGTTGTGCCAATTTGGGTCCTTAGTGTAATGGATCGCACGTAAGATTCCGGTTCTTAAAATCTGAGTTCGACTCTCAGGGGACCCATTGAATTATAAGCAAAAGTGATAAATGGATTAATCCATTTATCACTTTTTTTTGATTTTATTTCTATTTTGAATATAAAAAAACTATTTACATAACATTTTAATGAAGATAGTATGTCTAAAGAAATAAGAGTAAAATATGACTATCCGCTTATAGAAAATGTGATAATTATGGAAATAAATAATTCAACACCTAAAAATGATAACTACCAAATGGTTCCTGATTATACTGAACAGAAAGAAATCTTCATGATTTGGCCAGAAAGACAGGATAACTGGCGAAACGGTGCGAAACCAGTTCAAAAAGTCTTCACAGCGCTTGCAAAAATTATTAGTGAATTTGAACCAATCACAATGTTAGTAAACCAAGACCAATATTTAAATGCTAAAAATAAAGTTGAAAAATTTGCAAGAGTAATCGAAATGTCTTCTGATGATGCATGGGCACAGGATACTTTGCCCGTGTTTGTCAAGAATGATAAGGGAAATATTCGAGCTGTAAATTTTAAGTTTAATGCATATGGTGGTTTAATTGACGGACTTTATTATCCATGGGAAAAAGATGATCAACTGGCAATTAAAATAGCAAATCTTCTTAGATTGGATTATTATTCTGTTGATAATGTCATTGAAGGCTGTTCAATAATTACTGACGGTGAAGGCACCGTTATCACTACAGAAGATGTTCTTTTAGCAGAAGACAGAAATTATGGTATATCAAAAAAATTTATAACCCAAATATTAGAACAGTATTTAGGAGCTCATAAAATAATTTGGCTAAGACACGGCTATTTTTTAGACGAAACTGGTGGAGATATTGATAACATGGTTTCTTTCATTAAACCAGGCGAAATTGCTATTACATGGACTGACAATCAGGAGAACCCCATATATTCAGCTTGTAAAGAAGCTTTTGACATTCTTTCAAATGAAAAAGATGCCAAAGGAAGAAGGTTTAAAATAACCAAATTTCAAATCCCCAAATTACAAAGACTGTCCGCAAAAGAGACTGAAGGGATTGACTTAATTAACGGTTTGATGCCGCGAACAATTAATCAGGTGCTGACAGCTACATATATTAATTATATAACTTTAAACAAGGTAATTATTTTCCCCAAATTTAATGATCCACAAGATGAAATTGCAGAAATAAAATTTAAAAAACTTTATCCAGATAAGAAAATAATTTCATTTCCAGTTCGTGAGATTTTAATCGGTGGAGGTGGCCTTCATACAATTGTAAAAGCTATTCCAAACTTTAGGAGATTAAAATGAACTTTTTTGAAATAGTTAGTTCTCATTTAAAAGATCTTACCGATAATGAACATAAACTTTTTGAATTTGTTGTTTCCAATATGGAAAATATTAATGGTAAAAGCATTAGATCAGTAGCTTCAATGGCTTATGTTTCTACAGCAACATTTATTAGATTCGTCAAAAAAATTGGGTTTTCTGGTTATAGTGAATTTGCTACCGTTATAAAATTTACTCTTATTAATGAAAAAGAAAGTCCAAACAAAAGCATTTTTTATACAGAAAAGCTGTCATACAAAGAAAGCTATCTAAAGAATATTGAAGAAACTATAAGAGTAATTAAGGATAAACAACTAAATTTAATTTCTCAAAAACTTAAGCAAAAACCAGAACTTTATTTTTTCGCTAAAGATGCAACAAAACATCTAGTAGAATATATAACATTTATTTATTCAATAGCAGGATTTAAAGTATTTTTTCCAAATGATCATAACTATCGTAAGATAATTTCGCGAGAAATTGATCAGGATAGCTTAGTTTTTATAATGAGTTTTAACGGTGAAAACAAAGAATTTATAGAGTTGATAAGTAACTTGAAAAGAGAAAAAGCACCCTTAATTGTTTCAATCACAGGAGCCGATAATAATACGATTCAAAATCTCAGTGACATAAATTTCTATTTTTTTACAGATTGCTTGAAATGTAACGATGTGGACATAGGCTCCAGAGTTTCTGTTGCTATCATAATGGAACTTATTCTCTATCAATTTTTATATGATTAACAGGATATTTTTATAATTGAGAATAATAAAAAAGTATAATCCAATTCCATAAGGATTATACTTTTTTACAATTTGAAAATTATTAAAATCTATATGTATTCAATTAATCAATACTTTTTTTAATAATTGTACCTGCTCCTTTTGTTAAATAATCTTCTATATTATTTAAAGACGTGATCACAGCTTCAGCATTCGGTTTTTTACTATTTTCAACAAATCTGACCGCTGATTGTACTTTGGGTAACATTGAACCAGCAGCAAATTCTCCTTGCTCAATGTATTTCTTAATTTCACTAACCTCAACTTTTTCAAGTTTCTTTTGATTTGGCATATTAAAATTCAAATATACATTATCTACGGCCGTTAAAATAATAAGTTTATCAACGTTAATTAGTTCAGCAAGCTTTTCTGAAGAAAAATCTTTATCAATAACCGCTTCTTTCCCAATAAGTCGATCGCCAGATTCTACAACTGGTGTTCCACCTCCACCAACGGCAATCGGAATATTACCTGATTCCATTATTGCTTTTATAATTTTGCTTTCCTTTATCACTAAAGGTTGAGGGGAAGGAACAACTCTTCTATAGCCTCTGCCTGAATCTTCAACCAACTTAAATTCACTGTTTTTTTCTTTTATTTGCTTTGCTTCTTGATGGCTGTAAAAAGGACCGATCGGTTTTGAAGGATTTTTAAAAGACGGATCATTTGGATTAACAATAACCTGCGTTATTACAGCTGCTGCCGACTGCTTTAAATTATTACATTCTAATTGCTCATCTAAAGCGTTTTGAAGCCAGTATCCTATACTTCCTTCAGTCATAGCTACTGCAGTATCAATTGGCATTGATGGATTATCTTTGGTTGAGCCTGTTGCCTGCTGCAAAAGTAGATTTCCTACTTGCGGACCATTACCATGAGTTATAACCAGTTTATTTCCTTTTTTTACAAACTTAATTAGTTGTTTGCAAGTTTTTCTTAAAGCTTCTTTTTGGGCAACATCACTTGCATCTTTTGTCAAAATAGCATTTCCACCAAGAGCTACCAGAATTTTAGCAGACATACTTTCATCCCTTCTCTATTTTGGAACTTGTTGAGTGATGCAATGAATATTTCCACCTCCAAGCAAAATTTCTCTTGCAGGTATACCTATTACTTTGCGGTCCGGATAACAAGCTTCTAATGTTTCTTTAGCTTTTTCATCATTAGGATCATTAAACGTTGGGAAAACAATTCCTCCGTTTGCCGTATAGTAATTTACATAGGAAGCGGCAAGCCTGTCGCCCTCTTTTCTAGGTAGAGTACCATCAACAGAATCTACTCCAGTAGCTTCGCTTTGCGTAATTCTCACTGGTTTTGGCACATATAGCTTAGTAACTTCGATTTGTCTTCCCTTAGCATCTTTTGTATTCTTTAAAACATCTAAATCCGCTTTTGATGCTTCATATTGTGGATCACTTTCATCATCTGTCCAAGCCAATACAACATGACCTGGTGAAACAAAATTCGCTATGTTGTCAACGTGTCCATTTGTCTCATCCTGATAAATCCCTTTTGGCAACCAGATAACTTTTTCAGCACCTAGGTATTCTTTAAGAATCTGCTCTATTTGATCTTTTGATAATTGCGGATTTCTACCTTTAGATAAAAGACACTCTTCTGTCGTAATCACTGTACCTTCACCATCAGAATGGATTGACCCTCCTTCAAGAGTAAAATCATCCAGCCTGTAGCGATCAACCTGTTCTAGCTCAGCCATTTTTCGTGCAATTTTGTCATCTTTATCCCAAGGAAAGTATAAGCCGTCTACTAAACCTCCCCAAGCATTAAAATGCCAATCAACTGCTCTAATGTTTCCCTCGTTATTTCTAACAAAAGTGGCACCACAATCTCTAATCCATGAATCATTGTTAGATAATTCAATAACCTCAATATTATCTGGCAGCAAAGTACATGCATTTTCATACTGATCGTCATTAACGCCCACTGTTACATGTTCAAACTTTGAAATTGCGGTAGCAACTTCCACAAAAGTCTTTTGAGCCGGTTTGCCCCCGTTACGCCAATTATCAGGTCTTTCCGGCCAGAGAATGTATACACCTTTATGTTCCTCAAATTCTCCTGGCATTTTATAGCCATCTTTTTTGGGACTTGAATTTAATGTTTTCATTTTATTATCCTCCATAAACTATTTTTCCATTAACCATTGTCATAACTGCATTAGTTTTTAAGAAGTCTTCTGGTGAAGATTTAAGTATGTTGCAATTTAAAACAGCAATGTCAGCTAATTTTCCATTTTCTATTGTTCCTAAATCTTTTTGCCGGTTTGAACATCTTGCCGATCCCAAAGTATAGGCTCTTAATGCTTCTTGAATATTTATACTGTTTTGAGATTCCCATGGTTTTCCGCCATTAATTGATTTACGAGTTACGGCATTGTATAAATTTTCGAATGGATTGAAATCAACTACAGGTGAATCAGTACCAAATGCGATTTTTGTTCCTCTTGCCAGATAATGCCTGAAGGGCCACATCATTTTTGTCCTTTTTTCACCAAGATCTTTCTCTTCACCCGCCGGATCTATTAGTGCATGTGCTGGTTGAACAGAAGCAATAACATTTAAGTCTCTCAATCTTTCAATGTCTTTTTCCTCAATGTTTTCCAAATGTTCAATATTAAACTGTACTTTGGATAAAACTTTATTGTCCAGTTCTTTTTCTACATTTTCGTAAACATTCAATGCTTCAGTTACCGCACCGTCACCAATAGCGTGAATTTTCACACAATAACCTTCTTTTGCAGCTTTTAAAACTCTTCTCTGCATAACATCTGGTTTTATTGTCAAATGACCCCTATCATCAGGATTTTGTGCATCACTGTAGGGTTCTGATAAATAAGCTGTATGCATACTTGAAACACCATCAAAAAAAGATTTTACGCCAGCAATACCAATCATGGAATCACCGGTAGCTCGTCCGCAGTTATTTTCTATTTGATGAATCCGAGAAAAATCATCTAAGAGAGTCGGGAACAGGTTTACACGTATGTTTAGTTTATTTTCACTGTATATTTGTTTCCAGCTTTGATCAGCAATCTGATCAGAATCTGGAACAGCGCTTCCAGCAACATCATCTATTTGAGTTATTCCAAAGCTATTCATTCTTTTAATAGTATCAATAAAAAGCTTGGAAGTGGTTTTTTCATCTGCAGTCATAATTTGACTGCTCAACTTCATAAAAGATGCTTCACCAATAATTCCAGTTAATTCTCCATTTTCAAACTTACCAAAATCAATGTTATCTTTAGTATTCTGTGGTGTGAAATTAAGCCTTCTTAAAGCCTCAGAATTTACCCATGTAGTATGAGCATTAGAATCCATTAGGAAAACGGGCGTATCAGGGAAAGCATTATCTAAGCTTTTCTTCGTTGGCAACTTTTTGTTGTCCCAGAGTAACTGATACCATCCCATACCAATTATCCATCCACCAATTAAATTTTGCGGTTTATCATAACGCTTTACTATATCAACACATTCTTTTTCTGATTTTGCATCATATAAGGACGGGCATTTTCCTGAATTCATTAATGCAGTCATCAGCATATGAACATGACCATCGTGAATTCCAGGAATCACTAATTGGTCACCGTAATCTAAAATCTTCGTATTTGGACCTATATATTTATCCAAATCTTGAAATCCAACATACAGAATTCTGTTTTTCTTTATTGCAATTCCACCATATATAGTTTCATCGATATTGCCAGTCCAGATCTGACTGCTTTTTATGATAATATCTGCTTTACAAATCATTTTAATTTTTCTTTCTAAGCTTTCTAAGCTCTTTTACTAATAAAAACAGAGCGACAGCAAAAGATATTATGTCTGCTATTGGTTGAGCAAACCAAATTCCTTTAATACCTGTTGTATATGCTAGCAGCAATGCCAGAGGGCAAGCACATATTAAAAACTTTAATGTACCTAGAAAGGTTGAAATACCAGCTTGTCCAACAGCTTGATAGTAGCCAGACATCATGTTGATACTAGAACCTAAGGCTGTTAACCCTACTACAACAATGCCGGAGGTTGCCGTGATATTAACAACCTGGCTATTCGTGGTAAAAATTGATGTAATTGGTCGTGCAAACGCTGCAAAAATAGCAGTTAAAGCTGCAACAGAAACAATGTTGGAGATCAAGCTTACTTTAAGCAATTGTGCCAGTCGTGAATTTAATTTCGCACCATAGTTGTCACTTGCAATTGGTTGCATTCCTTGCATTAAACTGGTAGTTATCATGTTTAAAACATAAAATATGTAACCATTTATGAGTCCAAAGGCTGCAATATCATAGTTATTTCCAAAATGGCCTAATACTAAATTCATAATCCAGTTATAAGCAGCACTTGACAAAGTTATTAGTATAAAAGGCATGGAAAGTACAATTGCGTGTTTTAAGTCCTTCCAATTAAACTTTAGATCAAAAGACAAATGATATTTATTCGTAGATTTGAAGAAAGGAACAAAAGAAAAACAGAAAAGAGCTATACTTAAGCCATAATATATAGCTGAGGCGATGATACCAATATGGGCAATAAAAATGCCCCAGTATAATTCACTAATTGCTATTAAAGCAGCGATTGCAGTGATCCAGCTTGCCAGTCCCGGCTTTTCATCAACCCTAAGCATAGGTATGCCAATTTGTCCTACGAAACAAAATGGGTAACTAATCATAAACACCCTGATAAATTGTATTGACATTTGCTTAACTGGTCCTCGAGCACCTAGTGCCGTTGCAACAGGTTCAGCAAATACAGCGATTAAGGTTGCTAAGATAATAGAAAAGATCAATGTAAACCAGACGCCATCATTCCAAATTTTTCTGGCTTCTTCTTCTTTTCCTTGTCCTTTATACTGGGCTGCAATAGTGGTAATTCCAATACCTAACCCAGTTCCAATAGCATCATTAATAAGTTCAAGAGGCATAATGATACTGACAGTTGCCAATCCTTCCGCTCCAAGTCCATTTCCAGTAATAATAGCCTCAAGAATAACCATTACACATTGTGCAAACATGCCTGCAAGTGTAACAAACCCATATTTCAGAAATAATTGATTGACGTTTTTAGTTTCAAACTCATTTGTTTGAGTATTTTCAGATTGCATAGTTCTTACCTAAACCATAGTTAATATTTGATACTCAGATCATCGTTATCTCTATAAGGTTCATTAACTAGCATTTCTTCAAGTTCGCCTTTATATTTATTCTTTAAAGCATCTGAAGCCATTTTTATTCTAGGATTAAGCAAATAAACAAAAATCGCCCGCATAGCTGTTTTACGATTACCTGCTTGATCCCATGCTAGTGAATGCTCACCATCGAGAACAGAATCACTTACTTCTTCACCACGAGAAGCCGGCAAACAATGTAGGAATTTAACATTTTTGTTTCCAGTTTTTTCCAGCAATTGATCATTAACCTGATATTTAGGATAAAAAATCTTCATATATTTGTCTCTTTGTAATTCTTTATCATATAAGCCATACCAAACATCGGTATAAATAAAGTCAGCATCTTTTAAAACTTCCTCATCATCAGAAATTTCGATTGAACCACCGTTTTCTTGAGCTATTCTTTTTGCATGTTCTAAAACATCTTTGGGCATTTGATTAGTTTTAGGACCAAACTGAGCAAATTCCATTCCCATTTGTGCACAGAAAAACATAGTTGAAATAGCTACTTGAGTTGCATCACCAACAAAAACCAGCTTTACATCCATTAAATTTTTTCCTTTTGGCAAATTCTCCTCAATAGTTATCAGATCTCCCAACGCCTGGGTGGGATGACTTTCATCACTCATAAAGTTGACTACTGGCACTTTTGAAAACTTGGCCAGGTTTTCAACCTCTTCATGACGATTAACTCTGGCACCAATTATGTCCAGTAATTCACCTAATACATGACCTGTATCATTTAAACTTTCATGTCCGCCTTCTCCTAATTGAATTTGACCAGGTGCTAAATATAGTGCATGACCTCCAAGTTCTGACATGGCAGCTTCTGCAGAATTCCTGGTACGAGTGGAAGTTTGTTCAAAGATCATTCCTAAATTTCTATTTTTTAATAGTTGCGGATAGTAGCCATTTCTAATAGATTCTTTGATCTTTATCCCTAAATCAACCATAAATTGCATTTCATTTTGCGAAAAAGTAAAAGTATCAATGTAATCTCTTTTTTTCATATTTAATTCTCCTTTTTAACTAACAAATTATCTTTTACAATCACAAATATACATGGATATTCAATAATTTGAAATCGATTTCAATGTTTATGCAATGGGATTTTGATTGCTGTAGAAGCGTTTCATTTTATGAAACATAATTCACCACTAAACATAACCTTAATATCTAGTTTTTTGGTTGAGTCATAAAGTCAAACAATGTATTATCAATGAAACATGATTCATGTTGATATTTTCGGCAAAATTCAAAAAAAGCCAATCTAATTTAATAGATTGACTGTAAAAATTATTTAAACCTAAAAACTTTTATATTATTTTATTTACTCTGTAATTTCATTTAAAACATCTAAAGACTTACCTTTAAGCAAATACGTAAATACTGCTCTCATTGCTGTTTTTTTGTTTGCAGCTTGCTGCCAGATAATTGAATTTTTGCCATCAAGTACAGAAGCCGTTACTTCTTCGCCCCGGTTTGCTGGCAAACAGTGCATGAACTTAACGGACGAATTTTTTGTCTTAGCTAGCAGATCATCATTAACCTGATACTTAGGATAAAAAATCTTCATATACTCTTCTTTATCAAGTTCTTGCTCATACAGACCATACCAGACATCTGTATAAAGGAAATCAGCATTTTCTAAAACTTTTTCGTCATCAGATAGTGTAATTGTGCCACCATTTTCTTGAGCCATTTTTGTGGCTTTGTCCAATATTTCTAAAGGCAGATGCTTTTCTTCAGGACCATACTGAACAAAGTGCATCCCCATTTGTGCACACAAAAATAGTGCTGAAACTGTAATCTGAGTTGCATCCCCCACAAAAACCAGCTTAACATCAGATAGTTTTTTCCCTTGAGGCAAAAATTCCTTGATTGTAATTAAATCTCCAAGGGCTTGTGTTGGATGATCATTATCACTCATAAAATTAACTACAGGTGCAGGTGAATTTTGAGCAATTTCAACAATATCGTCATGACTGGCAGTTCTAACCCCAATGATATCAACCAGGTCACCTAAAGCATGACTCGTATCAGCTAAGCCTTCATGACCATTTTCTCCCAATTGAATTTGACCAGGTGCTAAATACAATGCATGACCTCCAAGTTCAGTCATGGCAGTTTCAGCTGAACAACGTGTTCTTGTAGATACCTGATCAAAAATCATACCCAGACTTTTTCCTTTTAATAACGATGGGTAATATCCATGATTAATAGTTGCTTTAATTTTAATACCCAGCTCAGCTAAATATTGCATTTCATCTTTTGAAAAGCTACAGGTATCAATAAAGTCTCTTTTAACCAAAAAATCCTCCTTAAAATAATTTCTATTTATGTTGTTGCGTACCATAATACAGGAATTCGGCTTTTTTTTAAACTAATTGGAGGCGAATATAAAAAGTCTTAATTACTTTTAAAACATTTTAAAGTAAGAGTTGAAGTATAAATTTTAAATTAAACTTATAATTGAAAGTATTTTTCATTTATCTCAAGTTCAAAAATGATAAACAAAAAAAGCAGCTTGATTATCAAGCTGCTCAGTATATATTTTTAATTCGTGTTACCGGCTGTTAATTCCCCTCTTTGAGCAAACTCAACATAAAGCTTATTGCCATAAGAGGATAGCCCTTCAATTTCACGTCTAACATTCAAATGGTGGGTCTTCTTAAATGTACCATCTTTATCAACTTTAAAGATGTAATCATTAAAGCCAACATAGAATTGACTGTGCTTTTGATCATAAGTGAATCCTTGAACTGGAGAATGATTGCTTACAAAGTTGCCTTTCGTAGCGCCAACTTCAACTGGAGTCCAGGTGTCACCACTGCGGGTAACTTTCCAATATTCATAATAACCGTGGCCACCATTATGGAACAGGCAATACATTGTATTGTCACCGGCAAATGTAGCATTGTGAATATATCTTGGACTACCATAATTAGAAATTCTAAAGGTCCAAATTTGATTAATCTTCATATCTGACTTACGTATTTGCAAGATTTCTTCAGAAGCATCTGAATTGCTTGAAGTATTATTATTGGCAATTACGTAAACATATTTAGAAGATGAACCAATAGCCTGACCATGTCCTAGTTTGATATAAGGACTAACTTTAATATGTGATGCATATTTCTTAAAAGTTGACCAGTTTAGGGTTAATAAGTTTTGTGCCTTAAACTTGTTAATGTGTTTTAAGTCATAAGAAACTAAGTGACCGTTTTGTGCTTTGCTTGAGTTAAAGACTGCAACTGTGAAGTTCGAGCCATGAACAGTAATTCCTTCAGGAATTACACCTACCTGACCCATTTTATCTCCTGCCTTATTGTAGTCAAGACTCACAAATCGAGGCTGGAACAACTTAGTTCTCAAAGTTAAACCATTAGCTTTAAAAGTATTAGATCTGGTTTCAGGAGTATAGTGATGAGCTGCATTCCAATTTCTGGATGAAGACTTAGAACTGCCCTTCCACGTAGAAACTTCCTTTGGACCATTCTTAGGAGTTTTATTTGCCCTTGCAATACCTTCATTCTTGTCAGAGCGAACTGTGACGTCTACGCTAGCCTTAGCTTTGCCATAACTGTAATCTACAGTAGTCTTTCCTGGCGTACCCGAGTTAATCTTAGATTTAGAAACATTAACTTTATTTGCATCAACAGCGGTTCCAGTATCATCAGTCACATAATTAATCGCATCTTTAGTATTAAATGAATATTGATTATTTTGTACTAAACTAACTTTGTTGGCTACTGAAATCTTATTTCTGGCAAAAAAGTTTTGGTTAACCCAACCAACTGTGCGACCATCAACAATTATTTTCCAAAACTTGCCTTTCTTAGTAGCAATAGACTTCTTAGACTGAATCTGTGCGTGTTTGAAATACTTCGTAGAGGTGAATTTGCCAGATGGTCCCTTCTTTGATGCACTATGATAAACTGCGTAGTTGCCATTGCCAGCTATCTTAGTAACAGCCTTATGATAACTTTTAGCAGAAATGTATGAATTATTACTCCCAACAAATAAGCCAACTGCTGCTATCGTTCCAGCAACTAGCAATTTGTTTTTAAATTTTTTTTCCATTAAAGCTTACAACCCTTCTTTATAATATAATAACAGTTTTGCACTTTTTCAGGCATAAATCAATAATTACCGCCGTTATAAAAATAAACTACTTCTTATTAGATTTTTATAACCATTTAAGCTAAAATAATAAAATTGTTATCTTAAAATAAGGGAGTAGTTTCATGGGTGAAACACCAAACAATTCTAAAAAGATGATGTGGACAACGCTTGCTACTATGGCTTTTTCTATAGTATGGAGCTTCGGCAACGTTGTTAACGGATTTATATATTTTGATGGTACTAAGGTAATTTTCAGCTGGATTGTTATTTTCCTGCTTTTCTTTATTCCTTATGCATTAATGGTTGGTGAACTGGGGTCTGTTTTTAAGGATTCTGAAGGTGGTGTTGCTTCTTGGATTAACGCCACCATTGGACCTAAATGGGCTTATTATGCTGGCTGGACCTTTTGGGCTGTTCACGTAGTTTACATTTCCAGTAAAGGTACAGGTGGCCTGAGAGGCATGGCCTGGGGCATATTTGGAAATACTAACTGGTACGACAGTCTGCCAACAGCTTGGACACAATTAGCTACACTAGTAGTCTTTTTATTCTTTTGCTGGGTAGCCAGTCGGGGAATTCCAGTAATTAAAACTTTGTCAACAATCGCTGGTACTTCAATGTTCATCATGTCAATTTTATTTATTATCATGATGTTTGCGGCGCCAATGATTAATCCGCACACTAATTTCAATACTATTAACTGGAATTGGCAGAACTTTGTGCCAGATTTTAACATTAAGTATTTTACTTCTCTTTCCATTTTAGTATTTGCTGTCGGTGGAGCAGAGAAGATTTCGCCATATGTTAATAAATTAAAAAATCCTTCAAAGAATTTTCCAAAAGCGATGTTGGGCTTGGCCGGAATGGTAATGATTTCAGCTATTTTGGGCACAATAGCTTTAGCATTAATGTTTGATCCAAAGACCGTTAATGGCAATTTGAATGAATACATTTCAAACGGTCCATACATTGCCTTTCAAAAATTGGGTGAATATTACGGGGTTGGTGGATTATTCCTCTACATTTATGCCTGGTGCAATGTGATAGGTCAATTTTCCGCATTGGTTATAAGTATTGATGCTCCTCTTAGAATGCTGTTAGGAGGCAAAGAAGCTAAAGACTTCATTCCTAAAAAGCTCTTAAAAGTTAACAAACATGGTGCCTACATTAATGGTATTTGGATGATTGTTATACTTTCGGGTGGAATTATAGCACTTCAAGCCGTTATGCCTGATGCACAAGCAGTAATGGCGCAACTGGTCAAGCTTAATTCTATTGTAATGCCAATGCGTTATCTATGGGTTTTCATTGCATATTTGGCTTTACGAAAACAACATGAAAAGTTCCACAAGGGTTTTGACAACTACCAAATGACCAAGCACCAATGGCTGGCATATATAGCTGGCCTTTGGGGATTGGCAGTTACTATTGCATGCTGTTTAATGGGTATGTACTCATCTGATCCATTTACATTATGTCTAAATATCGCTACCCCTGTAGTATTACTGCTACTTGGTTTGATTATGCCAACTATCAGAAGACGTCAAGAAGAAAAATAATAATTAAATAAAATCGCCTTGCTTAAGGCGGTTTTTTCTTTACCAAAAATGCTAAACTATAACTAAATAATAAAGGAGATGAGAATTTTGCCTAATTTTCATGATGACGCTGAAGACTTATTGCGTAACCATCACTTAAAAGCAACTAAACCCCGTTTAAAAATATTAGAATACTTAATGGCACATCATAATCATCCTACTGCAGCCACAATTTTTTCGGCAATTAGTGGTGATGAACCTACTTATCGTGCTACGGTTTACAATACTCTAAACAAATTAGTTGATGCCGGAATTGTGATTGAAATAAAAAATGGCGATGATTCTCTGCACTACGATTACTTTGTCAAACCACACTTTCATATTATCTGTAAAAAGTGTGGCAAAATTGCTGACGTCTATTATCCTGAATTTGATACAATTGAAAACCGCATGAGAACAGAAGCCGAAAAGCAAACTGGGTTCGTCACATCCTCTAGCCATGTTGAAATATACGGTATCTGTCCTGAATGCCAAAAGAAAGAAAAAAAGAGCTGAATGATACGACTCCTCAATTTAAGAAAAATTTGGTGGTCACATCAAAGTGGCTCTTTTTTTATTTATCATAAATAATTTATTGGTAACCTTCTTTAACCAGATTTATTTACCATTGCTTTTTGCTAATTGATCCAATTTTGCTTCTACAAGCTGAAATTTGAGAACCAATATAGATCAATACAACCTTTTTGTTCTGTACTAAAAGTAAGTTACTTCAGAGGAATGTGACAAAATAAAAATTAATTCTACCCTACTTAATGAATCTCTTTTAATCATGATATTTTTGAATTTATAGCTATTGATTTCATTTTTTAACTTTGCAAGTTACCTAAGATAATATAAATCGCTAAATTTTTTATTTTTATTTTGCATGGCAAGTTGCGGTGTCTTCCAATAAATTTGATCAGTTGCTATTGAGGCACCGCTTGCAGCAACTAAAACTGGTTGACCCATTTCTGAATGCAGACCATAATATATGCCATCTCCTGCTCCCTGCATCCAAGCTCGAAAATTAATCCATCTGATGCCATGGATCTTCCTGTTCAATTCTCCTGTCATTTCCCAGTTTTCAGTTCTTATTTGATAGTTTTTAGACATTTCTCCATAAGTCTTATGCTCCAAAAATTTATTATCGATCCGATGCAGTTCATATTTTTCACCATTTTCAATAGTATAATTTGGGCCAATTGTCGTAGTATTCATACGTTTATTAAAATAACTATACCAGTTACCTCGCATAACTAACGGCATGATGAAAGCTCCAGCATCACCCTGCATTTTTTGACTCATTAGCTTTGGACTGATCCTTAGATCAAAAATCTTAGTTTTATGTGCATATTCTCTAATTAAATAATCCCAGCCATTTTCTTTCAAGTATTGACTCATAGTTCTAAATGTTGCTTGACCCAACTCTTTCAAGCCATTGTTCGTATATAAATAGACAACATTATCATGACCCACTTGTTTTAATGTATAAAGCACTTCATGATCCCCTATTTGGTAAACTACACCAAAGCTCGAAGGTACATGAGGAAAATATTCGCTATTTTTAACAGCAACAGCAATTCCGTTTTCTTTTTCTTCAGTTAATGTTTTTTGCCAGTCACTGCCATATTTTTTAGCAGCATATACCGCTATGACAGTAGCTGTTCTTTTAGGATTTATGCTGGAATCAATTGCTTTACCTTTGGTAGGTGTAGATTTAGTCTTAGAATTATATTCACTTGGTTTTGATTTTACTATTTTGGGAGCAAAAGCAGATTTTGTTTGTTTTTGCTGACTACAAGCAGATAACAATAAAAGCACTGAAGATGAAAAAGCCAAAAATTGCAGTATTTTTGACCTTTTTAACTTACCTAACATTTTCAAGAACTTCATTTTTGAATTTTAAACTCTTTCTTTAATTTTTAAATTTTAATATATCATCATAAGTTAGTCTGCATTATTTTTATGATAAAGATCTTTTTCAATTGTATATCGCGGACGCTTTTTTACTTCTTTGAAAATTTTGCCAACATATTCACCAATTATGCTAATACAAATAAGTTGAACCCCGCCTAAAGCCCAAATTGAGATCATTAAGGATGACCAACCCGAAACGGTATTGCCTTTAGCATTTTGAATAAAAGTATAAATTAACAAAATTAGTGCAATTAAGACAATTAATAAACCTAAATTCATGATTAATCTAATAGGAACTATTGAAAAAGAAGTAATCCCATCTAAGGCTAAGTTAATCATTTTCCGCAAGGGGTACTTTGATTTACCAGCTACTCTTTCAGTCCGTTTGTAATATACTTTTGCTGAAGGAAATCCTATCAGTGGAACTAAACCTCGTAAAAATAAATTTCGCTCAGGATAATTTATTAAAGTCACTACTGCCTGATGACTCAGTAAACGAAAATCTGCTGCATCTGGTATCATTTTGACACCTAAGCAGTTCATTAGCTTATAAAATATTTTGGCAGAAATACGTTTAAAACGACTATCAGTTTGACGATTATTCCGCACTCCATAAACTACCTGTGCACCCTCATAATATTTAGCCACCATTTTGATGATAACATTAGGGTCGTCCTGTAAATCCGAGTCAATCGTTACTACAATATCTGCATCACTAACCGCAGACATACCCGCAAAAATAGCAGCCTGATGACCAAAATTGCGACTTAATTTTAAGCCTGAAACATGTTCTTCATTGCTATACTGCTTGATCAAAAGCCAAGTTTTATCAGTACTACCATCATCGACAAAAACCACTTGACTAGTTTCTGCTACTTGATGATCTCCAATTAGTCGTTCAATTACTTTTTTAAAAATTGGCTCCGATTTGGGCAAAACTTGTTGCTCATTATAGCAAGGTACAACTATACACAATTTACCTTTTTTCATAGTTGTACTTCCTTTTTCTCAAATTTTTGTAAAACTGTTTGAATTCCAAACAAGGAATAGATAATTAGTATTGGCGTAAATTCAATTCTGTACCTACCCTGGACCTCAATAATTAACTGCGCTGCAACGTACGCAAAAAGAATTAATATTAATAAATATGCTTTATCTGGTAATTTCTTAGTAACAAGACTAAAAGCTCCTATTAACATAAAAATCATTTCTACTGCATTAATGGAGTAGGCCAAAATTAGGAGCAGATAATAGGTCAGGTACCCGCAATTTTTGCGAGATAAGGCATAGTTTAAACTGTTAGATGGATAAGACCATAAACAATTAAATTTCCGAATAAAAAGTTTTAGCCATAGATGATTATGATTCAGGTACTGCACGTTTTCTTTTGTTACCTCTTCCTCCCTTTGTGCCATTTCCACGCGTGATTCAGTTAAGTTAAATTTTTCATCTATAAATTTTCTATAAGTGCCAGCTGACTGGTAATTTAAGCCGGTAACTAACTTCCATAAACTATCACGATTACTTAAACCATATTCATTCAAACCTGTAGCTTTCACTGCTAAACTAAATCCAGTCAAAAGCAGAAAATATGTCAAAATAAATGTAAGTAACCTTAAAAAATTCTGTTTACCATTTTTTAAATGATCAATAATACTATAAATCACTTCGAAAACTATTATTCCTGCAAGATAAATGACGCCTATAGGTCTTAAAAAATTTCCTATTGCTAAAAAAATACCAGCTAATAACCAGGTCTTAATTGAGTAATTACACATAATGAGGTACAAACTTGCTAAAAAGAACATCATAGCAATATATTGATTACTCAAGCGGTTATTTAGGCAGAACCATTCCATATTTATTGCCATTAGGAAAACACACCAGCGACAAAAGATTATCTTCTGCCAAAGCCTTTTAGTTATGCAGTATAAAAGAATCAAAATAATAACTTGATAGAAAATATTCAGTAATTGCAAAATTCTAATATGAGTCCCCAAAAACTTAACAACCAACATTAAATAAGTTAAAAACCCAGTTTGATATGCCCATTTGGCAAAATAATTATTGTCAGTTTGATATATTGCTTTACCTTTTAATGCTTTAAGTGTTGTTTGCCAAAATGTTTCATAGTCACTTGTCTGTTGCATAGGTGTTTTATAGATCCAAAGACAACTAATCAAAACAAAGACAATAAGCAAGATAGACAAAACAATTATATTATTTCTCTCGCTTTCAGGAATTATAGCCAAAATATAACACGCAAAAGCTATTGCTAAAAAGGCACAAATCATACAAAAAATTAATAATACACTACTTTTTAGTCCCCTCATTTGATATAAAAGGAAGCAATAAGTTAAAATTCCTAGTGTCACAAGACAGCTAAATAATAAAAAACAAAGTTTTAAAAGTTTAGATATCCAATTTGAAAAATTTATATTCATTTGTTCACGATTTACATTCTTCCTAAATCTAACCACATCTTTTAATTACCTGGCCGAGTCTTATCTTTAAAAATAAATACTTTACTAAATAGATAATTAGCAATAATGACAATTACGTTATCGACAATTTTTACCCAAAAAGCATTTGCATTCATGATACCAATGCCAATCTTCAGAATTAAAAAATCTATTAATAAGCTGAGAATTCTCCAGAAGAAAAAAGAAAAAATTTCTCGAATCATTTGCTTTTTTGTACGAGAATGTGCATGAAACACGTATAGTTTATTGGTAACATAAGCAAAAATGACTGACACCAGCCAAGCCACAAAGGTGGCCATCTGGTAGCCAGTCATATGTTTCCAAGTATATAAATAATTAAATAATAACAAATTAATTAAAGTAGTTAAGCCACCAAAAATCAGGTATGCGATCATCTGCCAATATTTCACAATCAAAGTTTTTATTTTCATTACTAAGTATTTTATACAATTAAAAAATTAAGCAAAATAATATTTTTATATTAGGGCTAGTTATTTCAGCTTATTTTTTTATGTCCTTTGCCCTAACCCAGCCATAATGAGTTTCATAGTAAAGATGATCTTTTTTACCTAGAAAAGACATCTGCACATAGGTTCTAACCGTTTGCCCCTTATACAGTTTACAGCTTTTAATTGGCCTTTCTTTATCGTTGTAATAGTAAGTGTTTCTCTTAATTATACGTTTAACACCGTCAACTGCTACAATCGGTAAATATCGATTTTTGCCAATTTTATACATATATTTGTTTTCTTTACCATATATGCGAACTTTATCTCCCGGTAAAAGAACTTTTTTACCGGTTTTGACATAATCTAGTTTTCGATGTCCCTTTTTTCCTTGATAACTGAATACACGTTCCCAATGCAAAAGAGAGCCATGATGAATTCTACTGGAAGCTGCAACATTATTTCGCAGGATGCCAATTACGCATGTTATTAACGTTATAACAATTAAAAAACTGAAAATTATTCTGTGTATATTTTTTGATTCCATATTATTTTTCCTGTTTAGTGTTTGAGATAAACATACCGGTAAAGAAAATGAACACATTTATATATTATTACTTCTAAATTGAATTTCTTAACTAATACCTTTTATCACTTACTATTTTGCCTGTTCCAATTGATTTAATTTTTTGACTTTCATTATCTTCATCATCGCTAGCAGAAGAACGGAATGAAGCACCTTTATACAGCAAAACCTGTTTTCTTTCAGTATCGCCAACTTCAAAAGTAAAGGTAATTTTATAAACTACATTGCTAGACTTATTTGGTGCTGGACTGACAGAAATAACAGAACATGACATATCATAACTGTCAATGTCGTCATCTTCGTCATACCCCTTGTCCATTTTGCGTAATTCTTGATAACTTTTGTTTTCCGCACCATTAACAAAAGCATCTTCATCGGGATCCTTAAAATTGTCCTCTAATATTTCTTGGGCATCTTCTTTGGCAATTAAACCATCCCACTTAGGCTCAATGGTCTTATGACTATCATTTGCATCATCATATTGCACATCACCATAATTCAATTCTTGAGATTTAATAGTATTACTACCAACTTTAGCCTTAACATAAATTTTCAACTTATCGGTTACTGGATAGTTTTTAAACGTAAGTTGACCTTTTTTGTTTAAAGTGCCAACATTTTTATCATTCAAGTAAAGAATTGCACCAGGAGTACTTTTAACCGTAAAGCTTTCAGTCCTAATTCCCATATCAACTGTGCCACTGGACCACAAGTCATAATTTGAAGTTGTCGACAAATTCCTGTTTGAAATATTAGACTTGACTTTTATGTGGTACGTTCCGACGAACAAGTGTCTTAATTTAACACCATATTTATTATCTTGTTTTTCACTAGCAAAATTCCCGGGTTTAACCTGACCGATGTGTTTACCATTGACAGTTATGGAAGAATTTGAATGATTAGTGGCTACAGTTGCATAAATCGTAGGCACTCTTAAAACATATCTCGGAAAAAGCAACATATGATGACCAGATTGAACAAGATGAATTTTATTGAATGAAGCATCTTCTTTTAAATAATTAATTAGCTCGTTAGCAGCTTTATGATGTTCCGCAAAATAAGTCTGAGTTGGTTTTAAAGCCGTATCTGTTACCTGCATAGCAGAATCATCTGCAACAACATCTTTAGCTAATCCAGCTTTAGTATCAATTAAATCTGCTTTAATTCTATTAATTTGATTTTCTTTTGAATAATGGTTTGAGCCCCAAGCATAAAAAATTGTAAAAACTGCTAAAAATGTTACACCCAAAGTAAGCAAAACTTTCGTTTTCTTCTTCATAGGTTGAGCATGATAAGCTTTACGTCCTTGAGATGAGGTCTGTTTCCTAACTGTTTGCTGATATGCTTGTCTTGATGGACTGGCATGCTCTTTTTTTTCTAATTTGAAACCGCAGTTAGGACAAAATTCGACGTTGTTCTCTAACTTTGTGCCACAATTGGGACAAAATCTTTTTTCACTCATTATTACTTACTCCTTTAACCTTATCAGCTAAAGGCTGAAAACAACTGGTTCATTAATGAATCATAAGCTGAACTATATATCAGCGAAAATAAAATTATTAGAGCAATAATGATAATAAAGAAAGAAATGATGTAGCCGTACATTTTGTCATGTACCGGCTTAAGATTTTCACCTAAAGTAGTCACCTGAAAACCCATAAAGAAGTTTGCAATTATTAGCAAAAACAATAAAGCTGCCATTGAGTCATTACTTGAACCTAATAGCATAATAACAAAAGTTAAAACGGACAGGATCAAATTCAAATTACTACAATGAACACCAGAATTAACAAATTCAAGCAAATTTTTCCCGTGACCATAAATAAATCTATAAGCAGCATAATAGCCACCAATAACTATCACTTCAAAAAGGACTGAGAAAAATAATAATGCAATTGTAGAATTAAAGGCAATTCCAGAAACTGTATCTCCTAGACCAAAAGTACTTGCACCATACCTATTAGCAACAGCTTTCATTCCAAAATATATTCCTAAAACCAGCACAATATCTTCTGCGAGGATAGTCACCCAACCATACCAACTTTCCCCAGTAAGTTCTGAGAATGGGCGTTTCCATGATGCCACACACCATTGCCAATAGTTGTTGAACTTTTCTTTTCTTGCACTACTTGAAGTTTGATATTGATTATTAGCTTGTTCTTGATTTGAAACAGCTGGTTGAACATAATTTTGCGGTTTTGGTGGCGTGGCCTTAGCTTGTGCAAACTGGCTTTCAATTTGACTATTTCGCTCAGAAGTAGATTGCTGATCATTTAGAGTTGTACTTTGTTTTATATGCTCCGGCTCAATTCTTTCCGGAATAATTGGTGAGTTAACATTTGGCTTAAGTTCTGATTTATTAGCTTGAGCATTGTTGATGTTACGCAAGTCCGTACCGCATTTAGTACAAAAGTTAACGTCAGCTTCCATTAAGGCACCACAATTGGGACATTTTTTCATTTATTTTCTCCTATAAATAACAAGTATTCAAATCCGGCATTTTTAACTTAAATATATCTATTATGATTATTTCTATTATATTATATAAATAGAAGATTAATTAATATGTCTTTTTCCTACCAAAATAACCAAATATTATACTGTACACCATTACTTTAGTTAATACGTAAAACTAATTTTAAAAGTGCTATAAATTATAATAAAACTGCTGTAGCGGTTTTGGAACATCATATAAAAATAATAAAAATAAAGATTATAGTGAGAGTATACTTTTCATTTATGAACATACAAAAACGGTTTAGACCAAATTTAGCGTTTTGACTACTAAAAATGCTTTTTAGCTTTTTGTTTTTATACAATATTATTATTTATTCATAATTTATAAGTGTAATTATAAAGCAATAAATTAGTAAGATATAATTAACTCTAGGATTTCTAAACGTGTAATTTTATTTTTATTAAAGGAATTTTTTTAATCGCAAACAAAAAAAGAGCTTTTCAGCTCTTATTTCAAATTACTTTGTCTAATTGATATTCATACTTACGAGTAATTCAGCTCTTTGAGCTAGATTTACATATAACTTATTATCACTTACTGATAGTCCTTCGATTTCACGACCAGTATCAAATGAATAAGTATCCTTTATTTTACCGTTGCGTCCAATCTTAAAAATCAAATCGTTAAAGGCTAAATAAAAGTTTTTATGCTTGGGATCATAAGTAAAACCTTGGACAGGTGCATTGTTATTAACAAAGTTGCCATCAGTTTTTCCTACTAATTTTGGATACCAGTTATCACCGGTACGAGTAAATTCCCAGTATTCATAACAATTATTTTCAGTGTCATGATAAACGGTATACATGTCATAGTCAGAAATCATCACACCATTATGGAAATAGCGGTTAGTCTTGCCGTCATCAATCCACGTTTTGATTGTCCAAATTTTATTAATCTGCAAGTCACTTTTACGTATTTGAATTAATTCTTCAGAATTATTTGTGTCTTTTAACGTATTGTCGTTGTTTAAAACATAAATGTATTTGTCACTTGAGCCCATAGCTTGACCGTGACCGATTGGAATATATGGACTTACTTTAATATGTTTAACATAATTGTTAAACTTCTTTTGGGTCATATCAAGTAAGTGTTGTGAATTATATGGATTAGTTAATTTGTTCAAATCATAACCAACAATGTGACCAGACATCACATCTGTGTGGCTCAAAAGACTGGTATAGGCCCAACCATCAGAAACGGTTACTCCTTCTGGAATATGACCGACACGATTAATGTTATCATCTGTCGGATCTGCCACACTGAGTAAAACTGGCTGGTAAAATTTCGTCTTTAAAGTTAAATCACCACTAGTTAAAGTATGTTTACTATCTTCAGGGCTATACTCTGTTGGACTAACATAATTTAAGGATGAACCATAATGAGTTTTCCAAGCTTGATAATCATTTGTGCCCGGTTGAGCAGGGAAGGAATTAAATGTATCTGCATCAACAACTCCTTCTTTAGTACTCTTTCTTACAGTCACTTTAACGGTGGCAGTTGCGTCTCCATATGTATATTTCACTTTATATGTTTTAGGAGTACCACAATTTATACTATCTTTAGAAACAATTACCTGACTGTTGTCAATTACGGTTCCCATACTATTTGTAACATATGAAATTGCATCTTTTGTTGAAAAGTCATAAAACTCATTGCGAACCAAAGTAACAGTCTTAGGAACGGCGATTTTGTTTCTGTCAAAGTAATTTTCATTTACATAACCTACTTCACGACCATTGACATAAATACGCCAATAGCGATATTTCTTGGTTTCGATCAGTTGATCCGACTGAATGTGACTGTACTGAAAATTAATGCCATCAGCTACTTTAGTATTAACTTTGCCGTCTTTAACTTCTTTCCAAACCTTATAGTTCTTATTACCGGCAACTTTTGTCATCATAGCAAAACCAGTAACAACCTGTTTTGGCTTAGGTTTAGTATTATCCTGATCACCTGTACCATTTTGATCAGTTTGACCAGATTTATTGGTATCATTATTATCAGAATTTGCATCAGTTGAGCTATTCGATGATTTATTATTATCATCTTGAACTGGCGGCTGAGTGCTACTGGAATCTGCCGCAACTGATGTAGTTGACAAACCGGTATAGATCAATAGTCCGGCAACTATAGTCAGTAAATAGGTTATTGTTTTCTTACAAAGCTTCAAAATATATCCTCCAATATTTAAGTTTACCTTTAAATTATATAATAAAAACCTCATTAAAAAGAATACAAAATTAATACACTTTCATTGACAGCACGTAATGTAAGTGATTTAATTAGCACTGTACTTGATAGAGTGCTAATTATATTTAGGAGGTAGAAAGATGCTTGTACCTACAGTTATTGAACAAACTGCACGCGGCGAACGCGCATATGATATATATTCACGTTTATTGAAAGACAGAATCATCATGCTAAGTGGTGAAATTAACGATGATATGGCAAATTCAATTATTGCACAATTACTATTTCTTGATGCTCAAGACAACACCAAGGATATTTCACTTTACATTAATTCACCGGGTGGCGTGATTACTTCTGGCTTAGCAATCATGGATACCATGAACTTTATTAAATCAGATGTTTCAACCATCGCCATTGGTATGGCAGCCTCTATGGCTTCCATTTTACTGACTAGTGGTGCAAAAGGTAAACGTTTTGCATTACCTAATTCAACTGTCTTAATTCACCAGCCATTAGGTGGTGCTCAGGGTCAGCAAACTGATATTCAAATTGCAGCCAATGAGATTTTAAAGAGCCGTGAAAAGATTAACCGGATTTTACATGAAACTACTGGTCAGCCTTTAGAAAAGATTCAAAAGGATACTGAGCGCGATAATTATATGACCGCACAGCAGGCTAAAGACTATGGTTTAATCGATGAAATTATGGTTAACCAAAAGAAATAAAATTTATTATCAACTAAAAAATTGATGCTCTTTAAGAGTGAAAAAGGAAGTCAAATTATTGTATTTGACTTCCTTTTTGTTTGAATAGATATTTACTTTTAGCCTGGCAGTTTAACCAACCATACCATCAGTACTTTTGCCACGTGATTGATATTGATCTATGATTCCTAATTTCTTAAAGATTGCCTGTTTATATGCAATCTCCGCATTCCACTCAACTGTTTCTAAAACTTGAGCTGCAGCATGCAAATCAGTTTCAGTAATTAAAACTCCGTGGCTGTTTAATAGAAAAATATTTTCTTTAGCGTTATCACCAAGCTTTACCAGTTCATCGTGCACTAAATCTGCAAGTTCTTTACTGCATGCTACTCGATAAGGTAAGCATTTAATTTTGCCAAGAGGAACATTAAAAGAGGTAATCTCTGTTAAATTAGGCATATCCTGACCCAGTGTTGCCCAAAACATGCTTTTTGGAGCATGAGAATGATAAACTACTCTAATGTCTTTATTTGCTTTGTATGCTCCTATATGCATGTTGATTTCACGGGTTAATCTACCTTCACCAGCCATTTTTTCGCCTGTTTCCAAATCAATGACTAAAATTTGAGAAGCATTTAGTTTTGAAAACCACGCTTCTGACATAAAAGTAGGAGTCATTAGTAAGTAATCGTGGTTAGCATAATAAGTCTGGTTATCATAAGAGAAAGTTTCATCTGGAGTAATTTTTACGGAAATATTTCCACCCGCGATATTTGTCATCTTCCGGTTAAACATTTCGCGTGCTACTTCAGCAATATCTTTACGTTCATTTTCAAAAGGAAGTCTTTCCTTAGTTATATTGTAATTCTCTATCATTTATTTATCTCTTTTCCTTATTTCATATTCTTTGCGCTTTTTATAGGCAGCCTGATACTTAATTTCTTTTTGGCGATTATAATTTTCAAAAATTACTGGGTCACCATATTTAGCTATAAAAAGACCAAATAAGGTTACGCTGATACAACCGATAATATTTTGAGTCAAAATTGCCTGAATTGTTAAAATGATGTTAATGAATAAAGCAAACGACCACCATATTTTGGTTAATTTTTTTGATTTTGGAGTTTTATCTTTCATTTGATTACTCCGTTTTATTTGTTAAAGTTCGTAAAATCTACGTCATTAATATCGTTGATTGTGAAGTTGCCTTTTGTTGCAGGACTAGGAATCTTTTTATGCACATTAGCAAAATCAATACCGTCTATACTGGAAATACTCCATGATCTATCTTCTTCATTAACCTCAAGATCATCGTGAGTACTTTCTACTTTGTTAACCTGGCCATTATTTAGGGCATAACGTTTGCTAGGCAAGGCAATTTTATTTTGATCTTTATAAAGCCAAACAAAAATTAATAACCATACTAAAGCAGCAGCTATTGCCCACCATTTGCCATTAAAGGCTTGTGCAAAAAATAATCTAAAATCTGGTCCTTCAAAAGTTGACCATGACAGCTGTTGACCAGGATTAACATGAACGGCTCCAGTCGATTTGGCCAAATTGGTAATGACTGGTGCAAAATAGGTTGCTCCGTATAAGAAAATTGGGGTTGTAATGACGCCTAATGTCAACATTCTCCACAGGTTTGCTCCTGTTAAAAGCAAAGCTGCAACTACAAATGACAGATTTATTATTCCGGCAAATGGTAAAACTGTGTTACCAGGTAAAACCATTGCCATAATTAACATAACTGGTACTAAAATGATTACTGTAACCCATAATTCATTTCTTCCTGCGAGAATTGGCCAATCTAAGCCAATAAATACTTGCCGACCCTTGAAATGTTTCTTCATCATTTCATTCATAGCATTAGCTATCGGATTTAATGCTTCCATGAATAATTTTGAAATCATTGGAAACATTGTCATGGCTGCTGCGGCCTCAATGGCAAGTTTTAAGGAACCCGAAACAGAATAACCTGCTCCAAAACCTAATAACAATCCAATAATCGCGCCCATTACTGAGTTATCAGCAAAAATACCTATCTTCTTTTGGATTGCGTTGGCATCAGCTGGCTTATTCATTATTGGAATAAAATCTAAAAGTTTATTGAGTGGCATTAATACTACCGCAAACAGTGTAATAAAATGAGGAACAGTAACTCCTGGAATTCCTGTCAAATCTTGAATGTGCCTCTGCCACATATCTCCAGCTTTTAGCTCTAAAACTATTTGAATTCCGGCAACAATAAAACCATAAAGAGCATTATGCGTGAAGTATAAAACAACTACATACGTGAAAATTTTGTTCCAAACATTCCACATATCTACGTTTAAAGTTTTTGTCCAATTAAATGTCAACATGACAAAATTAATTAGTAACAAGAATGGAAAGAACAAAAATGCTGCTTTATATGACCATGTGATTGCAGCTACACCAGGCCAGCCTTGGTCAATAGCATTCAAACTTAAGTGCAACATCTTAGACATTGCCTTAGCGGCTGGTGATATTGAATCTGTCATGTAGTTAACAACTAAAGTCATTCCGCTAAAAGCAACACCCAGTGTAAGTGAAGCTTTGACTGCTTTGCTCAACTTTAATCTTGCTATGATAGAGATGACGAACATAATCAATGGTACAAAGACAGCTGCACCTAAGTTAAGAACATAATTGACTACGTTTTTTAATATTTCCATTTAACTCATCTCCTTCACTATGCCTTACTTTTGAGTGACATCATGGCATTAACTAATTCTAGATAAGTCTTGTCACCCTTTGATCCTGTCAAAATATCAACTCCGTTTACTTCTGGAATTCCTTCTTTTTTGCAAATGTCATGAATCTCCGGTGTAGGTTTTGCTAACCAAACATAAATATCATAATTTGGCAGAACACTGGCTAGTTGCTTAAAATCCGTTGCTTCAACCTCTACACCTTTAACTGAATGGTCTTCTAAAAATGACTTCACTGTCCCTACAACTGTTTCACTAGTAGCAATACCACTGCCGCACGCAACAACAATTTTTAACATAATAAACTCCTTAAAATCTATTTACTAAAAATTCATAAACTTCTTCTGGTTTCGACAGCTTTTTAAACGACTTAACGAAACTTTCGTCATTCATCAGCTGCATAAATCTTTGTAATAACTTGACTTGTAAATCTTGTTTTTCTTTAACAATTCCTAAAAAGAAGAAATAATTCGTTTCCATATCTTCATTAGTTCCCATTTGCTTCATCTTGACTTTACCTGCCGTTTTCACAACAGCTATAAATGCTTTTTTGACATTTTCAGGATTAGCATGTGGTAGTGCAATTGGTAAATACTGGGTATTCAAACCAGTAGGAAATTCCTTTTCTCTTTCGGTTAAAGCTTTAAAATAGCTTGATTCAACTACATTGAATTTTTCAAGCTCTTTGGCAATTTTTTGATATAATTCAGTGCAACTGCTTGCATTTACGTCCCAGAATACGAGATTACGGTTAAATAAATCAGAATAACTACTCATTAAATCCTCCCTTTGTTCATTTGTTCGAACATTTTTGAACTTTTATTTTACAAGTATGATTATAAAACGCTTTCATGAGCATTTCAAGTTTTTTTTGAAAAAAATATGTTATTTGTTCACAAATGTTCAAATTTATGAACTCGGACTAAAAAGAATATGTAAAATATATTTCTAAGTGTTCAAGCCTTGTAAACGTTATAATGAAAGCTGTTAAGATATATATAATTTATCAGCAATTTTGTTCAAATCGAAAACTATAAAAAATCTTTATTATCTTCATATTCATTTTCTTTTGATAATATGATATTTGTATTATTGGGTAAACAGGAGGAGCAAAGTTGAATGTTTCAAAAGCAGATCGGTTACAGCAAATAATCGAAATTTTAGCTAAAAATAAAAGAATAAGTACAAAAGAATTGCAAGAAAAATTAGGAATAAGTATTTCAACCTTAAGAAGAGATCTAATAAGTCTACAAGCAACAAATACAATTAGCAGAACACATGGTTATGTCAGTTTGCTTGAAAATTCCAACGTAGAAATCGCTTATGCAACTCGAAGAAGTGAAAATGTGGCAGTTAAGAATAAGCTTTGTAAATATGCAGCAGATTTGATTACTAATGGAGCTGCTATATTTTTGGATGGGTCTTCAACCTTAACTTTTTTGCCCAAGTATTTTGCTGGAAAAGAAAATCTGCATATTATTACAAATAATATAAATATTGTCGATGAGGTTACACAATTAAAAAATATTGACATCTCTGTGTTGGGAGGACAAATTTATAATCGCTCTAATTCAATACTAGGTCCAAAAGCAATCTATGATCTTAACAATAATTATCGACCAAATTTAAACTTCATCTCTTGTAGTTCAATTGATGAAAATGGTATATATATGGCTGACGAAAGCCAAACATACATGAAGAGAGCAGCCATTGCAAAATCAGAGAAGACAATATTACTAATTGACCATACCAAGTTTGGAAAAAAAGATTATATTCTTTTATCGGATTTCAATTCAAAAAAAATTAAGACCATTATTACTGATAAGACTCCATCTACTGCTATTGCTAAAAATATAACTAGCAGCGGCATAGACCTTATCGTCACTTCAACACAATAAAAAAGCCCATCCGCATGGATGGGTTTCTTTTTTATTTCTTTATGTTTTCTGCTATATCATGAATTTTTTTAAAACGATGATTGACTCCTGATTTTGATATCGGACCATCCGGAACTTGCTGTGCTATTTCTTTGAGTGAAAGTTCCGGTTCATCTAATCTTAGTCTAGCCAAACCCCGCAATTTTTCAGGAATATTTTCTAAGCCAATTTTGCGCTCAATTAGCTCAATGTCTTCAACCTGTTTCGCTGCAGCATTTGCCGTCTTTTTTAAATTAGCTGTATCACAATTAACAAGCCGGTTCACAGAATTCCGCATGTCACGCATAATACGCAGATCTTCAAAAGACAGCATTGCATTTAAAGCTCCAACAATATGTAAAAAGTCACCAATTTTTTCAGCTTCTTTCAGGTATACAATATAACCTCGTCGTCTTTTCGTACTTTTAGCATTCAAATTAAAACGATCATTCATAATCTTAAGTAAATCATCATTATGATCTTGATAAATAGAATAAATCTCTAAATGATACCTGCTCGTATTGGGATTATTCACACTGCCACTGGCTAAAAACGCACCCCTAAGATATGACATTGCTCCTTCACGTGACTTAATTATTCGGTCTGGGATTCTGGTGATTAAATTTAACGAGGGTGTTAAAATTTCTAAATTATTCAGTATTTCTTTGACATGATTTTGCAGTCGTACCAAATACTGATTATTTTTCTTAAGTTTCATTTTGCGTGAAACTATTAATTGTGGCTCAACTTTATATGCAGTTTTTATTAAAGAAAATATACGTCTAGCAATTGCAGGATTTTCAGTAGTTATATCAAGGCTAAACTGATGCTCGTGAAAATTTAAGACACCATTCATGCGCAAAAAAGCAGCCAATTCTGCTTTAGCATGTTCAGGATGAATAGGTAATGAGGTTAACTCTTTTTTCACATTACTTGCATAGCTTGCCATTGTTTGTTATTCCTTCCTGCGAGACATTGCAGCATATGCCAAGTTGATGATTTCCTCAGCTACTTTTTTACCATCATGAAAAACCAAGCCACTATGCTGGTCAATAAAATCATCAGTAATCACGCGACACCCCTGCTCACGTAATCCCTTGAAATCATTTTTAACAGGTTCAAGGTAGGCATCATAATCTTTAGGATTGAACTTAGACATATCTATTTTGGCACCATTAACTAAAGTCGTATTAATATAGTGTCCGCCAAGATGGGCATTGATTACTCTTACATGATCACAATCTGAAAAATGATCGGTCTCACCTAATTGGGTCATAATATTGCATATATAAATTACCTCTGCATTAGTTTTTTTGACGGCATCTCCTAAATTAGGAATCATTAGATTAGGCAAGATTGATGTAAACAAACTTCCTGGTCCTAAGACTACAGCATCAGCATTTTTTATTGCCTCCAAAACTGGCGGTACAGCTTGTGGTTCAGACTTGGAGTTTGTATTAGTAACCCACACCCGTTTAATTCTTTTATCCTTATCAGTAATTTCTTTTTCACCAGCTTGAATGGAACCATCAACAAACTCAGCGTTAAGCGTTAAGGGCTCATTAGAAGCTGGGAAAATATGTCCGTCCACTTTCATCATTTTAGATAAAGACTGGACAGCATCAAAAATGTTGCCGTGCATTTCATTCAAAGCGGCAATAATCAAATTACCAATGGCATGACCAGAGAAAAAGGAATCGGAAGAATCAAAACGGTATTGAAAAACATCTTTTTCTTCTTGGGATATTTCACTTAACGAAACCAAGACATTACGGATATCACCCGGGGGGACAACGTTAATAAAGTTGCGTATTGAACCAGAAGAACCACCGTCATCTGATACCGTTACAATTGCTGTGATATCAGCATTTTGCTCTTTGAGTGCATTCAAAACAACAGGCAAACCAGTACCGCCACCAATAACCACAACCTGGGGTCTCCTGCTTTTACTGGTATGATTTGCTTTTTCATCAAATGTCATATAATCACCTATTTCTAGTGTAACGACTGATTTCGCGATGGGTTAGGTCAACCGTGTAATCTTCAGCCAAATCTTTGGCTAATTGGTTTGCAATTGCAACGCTACGGTGCTGTCCACCTGTACAACCAATGGCAATAGTCAACTTGCTTTTACCTTCTTTGATATAACCTGGTAAAGCATCTTTTAACAAGTCCAAAAATTTTTGATAAAAGCTGCGCGTTTCCTTTTTTTCCATCACATAATTGAAAACTCTCTTATCAAGGCCAGTAAAAGGGCGCAATTCCGGTATGTAAAATGGATTAGGCAAAAATCTGACATCCATCACAATATCAGCATCAATCGGTATACCATATTTAAAGCCAAAAGATAATACTTCAATTGCAAAAGGCTGTTTATGCTGTTTGCTAAACCTATTTGCCAGTTCTTGTTTCAATTCTTTAGGACTTAAATTAGAAGTATCAATTATGTCATTTGCCCGGCTCTTAATGCTGGTTAAAATTCGTCTTTCTTCCTGAATACCATCAAGTAAGCGACCATTATTGGCTAATGGCGGAACACGCCTTGTTTCTTTATAACGTGCAACTAAAGTATTATCTGCAGCATCTAGAAAAATAATTCTGGTTTGGACAGTACCATTGTCTTCCAGCGAATTAATTTCATTATCAAGATCTTTATAAAATCGTCTAACACGTAAATCAATTACAACTGCTACTTTAGTAAAATCATCCGAATTAACAATTAAGTCCCAAAAACTAGATAAAAGCGATGGAGGTAAATTATCAACCACAAAATAGCCCATATCTTCTAAAGCATGAGAAGCCACGGTTTTCCCTGCACCACTCATGCCTGTAACAATCAGTAGCTGCTTTTTATGCTTAGCCATTTTCGCTGACCTCCTATTACTAAAATTATAACATACCAGGTGTTTCATTACTTTTTTGGCAAAAAAAAAGTTCAAATGAACTTTTTAAATTTATCTGTTGACAAATGCTGCAATTATCTGATTAATACCAAAGATTAGCAACCAGAAGGAAACTAGCCAAATCAAAGTTAAAGCTGACAACGCAGGATTAAACATCAAACTAATTGCTATCAGTAGCCCTAAGATATTTAATATTAAATTGAGCCAAAAGAAAAAGGTAGAAATCTTCCTCATATTCCATGAAAAAATGATCCCGGTAATTGAATCAAATAAGAACCAAAAGGCAAACAAATAAGCAATTGTTAAGCCAGCAGCATCGTAGGAATAGAGAAATAAGATTCCGACGATAATATCAAGCACCCCTGAAACAATCGACAACCAACTGGAAGGGATAAAATACCGAAAACGACTGTAGAATACCAGCCACACGAATCCCTGAACAATAGACACAATAGCAAAAAGCAATACAAAGGCATGAAGTGCTTTGCCAGGGTGACGCAATAAGAACAGCCCGGCAATTACCATTAAAATACCAGAGATAAATGCTGCCCAATTAAACCCGCGATTTTCTCTGTAACTAGAAAAATTATTCATTTCTATTCCTCCTTGCGCTTTATTGTACACTTTATCGCAATAAATTAATACTATTTACTTGGCTTTTTATTAGCCTTTTCCGTTAATGACGTGTCACGCTTAAGCACAGGTTTTAAGTATTGACCAGTATAACTTTCCTCAACTTGTGCAACCTGTTCCGGAGTTCCAGTAGCAACTATTTTGCCACCACCTTCTCCTCCTTCAGGACCTAGGTCAATTAACCAATCAGCATTTTTAATCACATCAAGATTATGTTCAATTATCAAAACGGTATTTCCTTGATCAACCAATCTTTGCAAGACTTCCAGTAACCGCTTGATGTCATCAGTATGAAGTCCAGTTGTTGGTTCATCGAGAATATAGAAATTCTTTCCCGTTGACAACTTTTGCAGTTCAGCAGCAAGCTTCATTCTTTGAGCTTCCCCACCAGAAAGAGTAGTCGCAGACTGACCTAATTTGACATAGCCTAGGCCGACATCTACAATCGTTTGCAATTTTCGGGCAATTTTGGGAATATTCTTAAAAAAGTTGCATGCTTCGCTAATTGTCATATCCAAGACTTGTGCGATATTTTTCTTGCGGTAGGTAACCTCTAAAGTTTCAGAATTATAACGACTGCCATGACATACTTCACAAGGAACATAAACGTCCGGTAAAAAGTTCATTTCTATTTTAATAATGCCATCGCCGTGGCAAGCTTCACAACGGCCGCCTTTAACATTAAAAGAAAAGCGCGCCTTAGTGTAACCACGAAGTTTGGCTTCATTTGTTTGGGCAAATAAAGCTCTAATATCATCAAAAACACTGGTATAGGTAGCAGGATTACTGCGAGGAGTGCGGCCGATCGGACTCTGGTCAATATCAATGATCTTTTCAATGTTTTGGTAGCCACTGATGCTCTTGTATTTGCCAGGCTTTGTTTGGTTACGATTTAGTTTTTGCGCTAGAGCCCGTTTTAAAATCATATTAACTAATGTTGATTTGCCAGATCCGGAAACTCCAGTAACCACAATTAATTTGCCTAAAGGAAATTCAACCTTTAAATTTTTGAGATTATTTTCAGCTGCACCGGTAATTGTAATTTTTTTACCATTGCCTTTGCGTCTTTTTAACGGAACTGGAACAAACTTTTTACCTGCCATATATTGTCCAGTCAAAGACTTGTCATTCTCTTCAACCTCTTCTGGCGTACCAGCAGCCATGACTTCACCGCCGTAAGTCCCAGCACCCGGACCCATATCGATCAGGTAATCGGCTTGTCTCATAGTCTCGTCATCATGTTCAACTACAATTAAGGAATTACCTAAATCACGCATGCGCTTCAAAGCAGCTATCAGCCGGTCATTATCACGCTGATGTAAACCGATTGAAGGCTCATCTAAAACATACATAACACCTGAAAGATTAGAACCAATTTGAGTCGCAAGTCGGATTCTCTGAGCTTCCCCACCAGATAAAGTATTAGCAGAACGTGACAAGGTCAAATAATCTAGGCCCACACTATTTAAGAAGGTGAGCCTGTCACGCACCTCCTTTAGTATTGGCTTAGCTATGACAGATTCCTGCTCGTCAAGTTTGATATTATTGAAAAATTCAAGGGCATGACTGATTGCCAAATCCGATGCCTCAGCGATATCCTTGCCATTAACTTTAACCGCTAATGCTTTACGATTTAATCTTTTGCCATGACAAGTTGAGCAAGTAAGTTCTGTCATATATTTGCCCATAACATCTCGCATGAACTTGGACATTGGGTGGTAATAGCGTCTTTCAACATTTTCCATGGCACCCTCAAAAGGTGCAGTAGTGTCATTAACGCCAAAATCACCAGTTACATGAAATTTAATTTTCTTAGTTGAGCCATGCAAAATCGTCTCTCTTTGCTTTTTAGTTAATTTGCCAAAAGGTCTGTCTAGGGGAATTTTTAACGCTGCACAAGCTTGTTCAAGCATTTCCCCATAGTACTTCGAATTCTTCCATGGTGCGATTGCACCTTCTGCCAAAGTTTTATTTCTATCTGGGACAACTAAATCTTCATCGACTGATAACTTAACACCCAAGCCATCACAATCAGGACAGGCTCCAAATGGTGCGTTAAAAGAAAATAGACGCGGTTCCATTTCACCTACAGTAAAACCACATTTAGGACAAGCATAGTACTCTGAAAAATTGATCATATCACCACCGATAACATCAACATTCATATAACCGTCCGATAAACGCAAAGCAGCTTCTACTGAATCAAAAAGTCGCGAGCGAATACCTTCTTTAACAATTAAACGATCGACAACGATATCAATCGAATGACGTTTATTCTTTTCTAAATCGAATTCTTCACCAATCTCATGCATAGTGCCATCGACAATGACACGCACATATCCGGCGCGTTGTACCCGTTTAAAAACTTCTTTATGAGCGCCTCTTTTAGATCTAATTACTGGTGCCAAGATTTGTATACGACTTCGCTCAGGTAAAGCTAAAATACGATTTACCATCTGCTCGACTGACTGGCGCTCAATTAAGGTGCCATCATTTGGACAAACCGGATGCCCAACTCGAGCCCATAATAATCGCAGATAGTCATTGATTTCAGTCACTGTGCCAACTGTTGACCTGGGATTATGTGAGGTAGTTTTCTGATCAATTGAAATCGCAGGATTTAAACCATCAATAGAATCAACATCAGGTTTGTCCATTTGACCCAAAAATTGCCGTGCATAGCTTGATAATGACTGAACATATCTTCTGCGTCCTTCAGCATATAATGTATCAAAAGCTAAAGAACTTTTCCCAGAACCTGACAAACCAGTAATAACGACCAATTTGTCCTTAGGAATTGACAGGTTAATGTCTTTTAAATTATGTTCACGGGCACCCCGAATAACAATCTTATCATTTACCATTTAATGCTTTTCCTTTTTTCTTAATTGGGCTTCTAGTTGAGCTCTCCAATTCCATGATCGCATCCCGTAAAGTAGCGGCTCCTTCAAAGTCAAGTTTCTTAGCAGCCTCCTGCATTTGTTTACGCAAGTCTTTAATCATAGTTCTCTTTTGTTTGGCAGTTAATTCATCAAAATTCAAATCGGCAAAACTGTCAGTTTGAGCGTCTTCATCAGCAACTTTTGTGGCAGAAATCACATCTCTAATAGGCTTAACAATGGTTTTCGGTTTCATGCCGTGTTCTTCATTAAACTTAATCTGTAATTTACGTCTTCTCTGCGTTGCTTCAATGGCTTGTCGCATTGAATCAGTAATCGTATCAGCATACATTATTACTGCACCATCAGAATTTCTAGAAGCACGACCCATTGTCTGAACGAGAGGTCTGTATGAACGCAAGAATCCCTCTTTATCCGCGTCAAGGATTGCAACCAGCGATACTTCCGGTACATCAATGCCTTCACGTAGCAAGTTAATACCAATTAGAACGTCATATTTACCGGTTCTCAGATCACGCAATATCTGCATACGTTCCAACGTTTTAACATCTGAATGCAGATACTGCACTTTGATGCCTAGATCCTTCAAATAATCCGTCAAATCTTCTGCCATTTTTTTCGTTAAAGTAGTAACAAAAACACGTTCATTCTTTTCAATTCGTTTGTTAATTTCGGCAACAAGATCATCAATCTGTCCTTCAACCGGTTTTACTTCAATCTTAGGGTCAAGCAAACCTGTCGGCCTGATAATTTGTTCGACTTTGTGATTTGTTCTCTGCAATTCATAATCACCTGGAGTTGCCGAAACATAAAGAATTTGGTTAACGTGCTTCTCAAATTCAGCGAGTTGCAAAGGTCTGTTATCAAGAGCAGACGGTAAACGAAAACCATAATCGATCAATGTTTTTTTGCGATTACGATCTCCGTTGTACATTGCCCTTATTTCCGGCATTGTAGCATGAGACTCATCAATTAAAATCAAGAAATCATCAGGGAAGAAATCCAGCAAAGTATACGGCGGTTCTCCCTCTTTACGTCCTTCCATATGGCGAGAATAGTTTTCAATACCATTGGTATAACCGACTTCGCCCATCATTTCCATGTCAAAAGTCGTACGTTGCTTGATACGTTCGGCTTCTAGCAATTTACCTTGACCCTCAAACTTTTTCACTTGAATTTTCATTTCTTGTGAAATTGCTTTAAGAGCCCTTCTCATCTGTTCTTCATTGGTCATAAAATGAGTAGCCGGAAACAGAGATATACTTTCTCTTTCACCAATTACTTCACCAGTTAAAGCATCAACTTCTACAATTCTGTCAATTTCATCGCCAAAAAATTCAATCCGATAGGCATGGTTAGAATTACCTGCAGGAAAAACTTCTACAACATCTCCACGAACGCGAAAACGACCACGCTGAAAGTCAATATCATTACGATCATATTGGATATTAACAAAATCACGCAACAGAGTATTTCTATTATATTCTTCGCCTTCATGAACTGTAATCACACTTGCAGCATATTCTTTAGGATCACCTAAACCATAAATGCACGAAACAGAAGCAACGACAATGACATCATTACGTTCCATTAAATCGCTGGTAGCTTGGTGACGCAACTGGTCAATTTCATCATTAATTGCCGAGTCCTTTTCAATATAAGTATCGGATTGAGGCACATAAGCTTCAGGTTGATAATAATCATAGTATGACACAAAATAGTCAACAGCATTGTGAGGGAAAAATTCCTTAAATTCACCATATAATTGGCCAACTAAAGTCTTATTATGAGAAATAACTAAAGTGGGTTTGTTTAATTTTGCAATAATATTGGCCATTGTGAAAGTCTTACCTGTACCAGTAGCACCTTCTAAGATCTGTTCCTTATAGCCTTTTTTAAAACCAGTAGCTAATTTGTCGATAGCTTGTTGCTGATCACCTGCTGGATTAAATTTTGAAACCAGATCAAATTTACGTTCTTCTTGTCGTTTAATCATCGAAAAACCTCTCGTAGAAAAAGTTGGACAAAACAGCCCAACTCTTATTTTGACTTATTATATTTTACACTCTCGAACGTATTTTCGCATCATTTTTGTTTTATTTTAACAGTTTTGCCAATGCTTTTTGATAACTTTCAGCAGCTTCATGTGCAGTAGCAATATCTGGTTTATTTACTCCAACATAAGCTTTAATTACTGGTTCTGTACCTGAGGGCCGCAAAGCCAGCCAAGTTTCATCGGCTAAAAAGTATTTTAATACATTTGATTTAGGTAAGTCTCTCATTGGTTTAGTGCCATCTTCATTAGATTCCTGTTGCTTTAAAAAGTCTTGAATTTTAACGACTGGGATCCCATTTATTTGTTGTAAGTTTTCAGAACGCAATTTCGCCATCAATTCGGCCATTTTCTTTTGTCCACCAATTCCTGGCATTTCTATAGCTTGGGTAATTTCATACGATGTGCCATATTTTTGCCAGATTTCACTCAAACCATCTAAGACTGTCATATTCCTTGAGGCATAATAAGAGGCTACTTCAGCAAACATTAGCGCTCCTTGCATAGCATCCTTATCTCGAGCAAATGGTTTAAAAAGGTAACCATAACTTTCTTCAAATCCCATTAAAAATTTGCCATCATGCATTTTATTCATGCGGTCAATTTCTTCGCCAATAAATTTAAAACCTGTCAAAACTGATTTTGTTTTGATACCAAAATCATCAGCAATTTTAAGTGGCATACTACTCGAAACTATTGAAGTAATCAATTCATAATCACTGATGAGTTGACCATTATTTTTCAAATTAACTAATAAATAGTAAATCATCAACGTAGCGATCTGATTACCTGTTAAAACTTGAAAGCCACCATCTTTTGTTCGCACACAAGCACCCATACGATCTGCATCAGGGTCAGTTGCAATGATTAAATCGGCATTTTTTTCATTTGCCAGCTTAATCCCTGGATCAAAAACATCGCGGTATTCTGGATTTGGCTTTTTAGTAGTGGGAAATTCTGGATCGATGATTGCCTGACTGGGAACGGGTATTACTTTACTAAAACCATTTTGCCTAAAAGCCCGTTCATAAAGTATTTTGCCTGTGCCATGCAAAGGAGTGTAAATAATTGTTAGCCTGTCAGCATTTTGCTCTATAAGTTTAGCATTAACATTTACCGTTTTCAGTTCTGCCAAATATGCCTCATCAATATCTTCTCCAATTAACTGTAAAATTCCCTGAGCACGAAGTTGAGCTACCGATGCAGTATTAACTGTAAATATATTAGTTACCTTTTGGGAGTATTCAAAAACCCGTTCTGCATCTTCAGGTCCCATTTGGGCACCATCAGCACCATAAACCTTGTAACCATTATATTGCTTGGCATTATGAGAAGCAGTGATATTAATTCCCGCATAAGAATGCAAATATCGTACTGCAAATGAAAGTTCAGGAGTTGGTCTTAAATCATCAAAAAGATAAACATTGATATTATGAGCTCCTAAAATTTGTGCTGCATGCTCCGCAAACTCGCGAGAGTGATAGCGAGAATCAAAAGAGATCACTACACCCCTTTTTTGAGCTTTGTCACCTTTTTCATCTATCAGACGAGCCAAACCTTCCGTCACTCGACCTATAGTATATAAATTAATACGATTAGTCCCTGGCTCAAGTCTGCCCCGCATTCCAGCAGTTCCAAAGTTAATATCCTGGCCAAATGCATCCGCAATCCATTTAGGATCTTGACTCAGCTTTGCTAACTGTTCTTGCAAGTAATCAGGCATGTTGTGGGCATTTTGCCATTCTTGAAATGTTTTTTCAGCTTTCATTTAGATAAGGTACCCCTATTTCTAGCAATAAATTCGGTTTCATAGATTCTATTCTAGCATTTATCATTATTGCTAGCCGTAAAAACAAAAAAAGAATTCAATTTAAATGAATTCTTTTTTTAATCTTTATATTTGACGATCATTTAAGTCTTGGAGATAATTATAAGCTTCTTGACCAGCAATGCTGCCATCACCAACTGCATTAGCAATCTGACGCAAGTCTTTAGCGCGCACATCACCTAAGGCAAAAATGCCATCAACTTTAGTTCTCATGTGTTCATCAGTTGGGATCCAGCCCTTCTCGTCAGTTATTCCCAAATCTTTAAATGGAGCGGTTTGAGGAATAACCCCAACATAAATAAAGACACCTCGAGTTTGCAAATGCTTTTCTTCTCCTGTTTCTTTATCTTTGTATGTGACTCCTGTAACCTTTTCGCCATCGCCATCAATAGATTCGGTCAAACCATTCCAAATAAAGTGCATTTTGGAATTAGCGAAAGCACGTTTTTGTAAAGTCGGCTGAGCCCGTAATTGATCACGACGATGGATAACCGTGACTGATTTAGCACTTTGTGCCAAATAAATTCCTTCTTCAATAGCTGAATCACCACCACCTATAACAGCAATGTCTTCGTCCTTAAAAAAGGCAGCATCACAGACTGCACAATAAGAAACACCTTTACCGGAATATTCTTCTTCACCCGGAACTCCTAAATGACGATGATCAGCTCCGGTAGCGATTATTAATGCAGGAGCGCTATATTCACCAGTGTCTGTTTTTACGATTTTCTGGTCTCCGTCTATAGTTACTGTTTGAACATCGCCATACTCAAATTTTGTACCAAATTTCATGATTGAATTATACATTTTTTCACCTAGTTCAGGTCCTTTTATTTCACTGAAACCAGGATAATTATCAATCGCATCGGTATTATTCATTTGCCCGCCATACAAGCCACGATCAAGCATTAGAACTGATAAATTTGCCCGAGAAGCATAAAGAGCGGCAGTTAACCCACCTGGTCCTGCTCCTATAATGATCACATCATATTTTTCCGTCATAGTTTTACCCCCAGTACTTTCTTATTTTTCGTAAGTAATGTTACAACGAATTGACCGCTAAAGTCTAATTTCCTGTTTAGGACTTCTACCCATCATCTTGGTAATTTCATCGTCAACATTGGAATTTTGGTATAACACTCGGTAAATTGCTTCGCTGATTGGCATATCTATTTGCTTTTCCTGACATAATTCATGCACAGCTTTTACCGTTGTAGCACCCTCTACAACTTGACCCATATTCTGCAATATGTAGTCAAGACTCTTTCCTTCTCCTAATTGCTTACCACAACGCCAATTACGCGAATTAACTGAAGTACAGGTAACAATTAAATCACCTATTCCGGAAAGTCCACTGAAAGTCATTGGATCAGCACCAAAATAATTAACTCCTAAACGCGTAATTTCAGCTAAACCACGAGTCATTAAAGCTGCTTTGGCATCATCACCATAATGTTTTCCTACTAAAATACCAGCTGCAATAGCAATAACATTTTTAACTGCTCCTGCCACTTCAACGCCAATTAAGTCATTGTTAGTATATAAGCGGAAATAATCATTTGAGAATAATTGCTGGACTTTTTGCGCATTTTCCCTGCTTGTTGAGGCACATGAAATTGCAGTTAAATCTTTTTGAGCAACGCTTTCTGCATGACTCGGTCCTGAGATTGCTACAATTTTGTCCTCATCATCTGGATAGATTTCTTCTGTCAATATTTCAGAAATCAATTTTTTAGATCCCGGCTCAATACCCTTAGTCGCTGTCACAATAAGTGGCTTAGCATTAGTCTTTTGTAACACCTTGCTTACATTTTGAGCAACACTGCGAATAGCCTGAGTAGGCAGAACAAATAAAACGATTTCTGCATCCTTTAGTGCTTGATTTAAATCACCCGTTGCAGTAACCGTCTGATTTACCTGCCAATTCTTCATGTAATGTTCATTAGTATGGTGTTGATTAACTTCATCATTAACTTTTGCGTTATTACCGTACAATACGATTTCATAGCCTTTATCAGCAAGCATCGATCCCAGAACCGTGCCCCATGAACCTGCTCCTAAAACTGCAATTTTTGTCATTTCTAACTCTCTTTCACTTAAAACAATTTATTAGTCTCGACTATAAGGATACTTCAAGCCGCTGCCGTCAAGATACCATTTCGGTTTAACTACTTTTCTGCGATAAATAAATAATCCTACGACCACAGCAAATAGTATTAAACTAAGCATTTGTGAAACGCGTATCGAACCCATTAAATAAAGGCTGTCAGTCCGCATCCCTTCCACAAAAAAACGCACCACAGAGTACCATGCCAAATAAAGCATAAATATTTCACCCTGTTTGAATAAATGCTTTTTATGTCTCAAAAACAATATTATTAACAAACCAATTAAATTAAAAAAAGATTCGTACAAGAAAGTAGGTTGGTAGTAGATTCCACCGATTTTCATTTGGCTGATGATAAAATTAGGCAAATGTAAGCTTTGTAAAAATGCTAATGTTGTTGGTTCACCATGGGCTTCCTGGTTAATAAAATTACCCCAGCGTCCCAATATCTGAGCCGCCATTACACCTGGGGTAATAATATCCAACATCAAAAATGGGGGTAGCATTCTTTTATAACAAAATACCAAAAGAACTGCCAAGCCTGCTAGCAAGCCGCCATAGATAGCGATGCCACCATTCCAAATAGCAATTATTTGATCGAGATGCTGGGAATAATAATTCCACTCAAAGATAACATAATAAATTCGTGCGCCAACATATCCAATCGGAACAGCCCATAACAGCAAATCCATGAAGTCGTCACTTTCAATTTGCCGTTTGCGTCCCTCAACAATTGCCATTGATACGGCTAAAATAATTGCCACTGCCATGATGACGCCATACCATTTGACACTTAGGTTTCCTAATTTAAATGCTACTGGACTAATGGTCAATGTCATTTATTCTTATCCTTTGCTGAATCTTCTTTAGAGTTTTTCTTAATTAACTTCGTTAAGTTATTATCAAAAGTTCTTGTAGCGTTATAACCACTTCTCTTGGCACGGAAATTCATTGTGGCAATTTCAATAATGTCTTCCATGTTGCGGCCTACTTTAACTGGAATAGTAATTTGTGGCACTTCAACATTGCAAATATCACGTTTGCTCTCTTCAAAGCCTAAACGATCGTAATTTGCCTTATTATCCCAATTAACAAGCTTGATTACTAGTTGAATACTTTCACGGCTTTTGACGGCACCAACACCAAACAAATCCATGACATCAATGATACCAATACCACGAATTTCCATTAGGTGTTTTAATATTTCCGGAGCTTCGCCCATCACCGTTTCCACATCTTTTTGATAGACATCAACCCGATCATCGGCAATTAAACGATGACCACGATGAATCAAACCCAAGGCAGTTTCAGATTTCCCAACACCAGAATCACCAGTCAAAAGGACACCCATGCCCTTGACTTCAATCAGAACACCATGAATAGTATCGCGAACGGCCAGACGTTCTCGCAAATATTCCGTTAATATACTAGAAACATAAGTGGTTGATTCAGGTGAAGAAAGGATTGGAATTTGTGCATCATCAGCAGCTTTAACTAATTCAGGCGGTACACGCAGAGAACGTGACACAAAAAAGCACGGCGTATCAGGTGTACAAAGCTTAGTAAAAACATCGACCAAGCTATCGTGATCTAACCTGGCAGCATAAGAAATTTCTGTTCTACCCAATAACTGAATACGCTGGCGCGGATAAAAATCAAAGTATCCTGTCAATTCCAACCCTGGTCTGTAAATATCGGATACTATAATTTCTTTATCGTTAATATATTGTTTTCCGTGCACAACGTGGACAATTTTATTATCACGAATTAAATTCTTTAATTTGACCGCATTTGTCATTTTTAAATTGCCCCTTTTTACTTGTCGACATCTTTAGTTTTAGCATCACGTACTTTTTTACGTTTTGGTCTGGCTTCATTATTTTGGCTCCAGTTGTCCCAGTTATAGGAACTAGACCCTGAGTGTCCGCTCTTATTTTCATCATTTTTAGTAAAATGGTTAATCAACCATATAATGCCAATTATTACTAGGGCTGCGGGCAATAACAAAATAAAGACATGAAACATGGCGTAAATAATACTCAAAATGACTACTGCAAGTAAAACTAAACCAATAATTCCCCAAAAACTCATCTAATCACCTACTCTGGATTTTCCTGACTTAAAAGCCACTGCAAATATGCATAAACAAATGGTTGCAGCTTACCATTCATTACACCATTTGTATCAGAAGTTTCATAGCTTGTACGCAAATCTTTAACCAAATTATAAGGATGAAAAACATAAGACCGAATTTGAGAACCCCAGCCAATTTCTTTTTGGTCACCTTTAAGTTCCTGTTTGTGTTTACGTTTCTTTTCTTCTTCTAAATGAAACAATTTTGCTCGCAATTCATTCATCGCGGTTTCCCTATTTTGCAGCTGGGATCGCTGTGCCTGAGATGTTGTTACAATTCCTGTGGGCAAGTGAGTGATTCTAACGGCACTTGAAGTTTTATTAATATGTTGTCCCCCTGCACCACTTGAACGGTAGACATCAATACGAAGGTCTTTAGGATTAATATCAACTTTAATACTGTCATCAATTTCCGGAATAACCTCAACAGACGCAAAAGACGTATGTCTTCTTTTAGCTGAATCAAATGGTGAGATTCTAACTAACCGGTGAACCCCATTTTCCGACTTCATTAGACCATAGGCATTTTTGCCAGTAATTTTTGCACTGACACTTTTAAGACCAGCTTCTTCTCCAGGTTCATAATTATTAATTTCAAACTTGAAATTCCTAATATCAGCATAACGCTGATACATTCTAAGAAGCATTTGCCCCCAGTCCATAGCCTCAGTACCACCAGCACCAGGGTGAATTTCAATAAGTGCATTATGACTATCGTATTTACCAGATAAGAGCAAATCTAATTCGTAATCATGAAATTCAGTCTGCAACTGTTGTAAATCTGCTTCAACTTCTTTTTGTAAATCATTATCTGACTCTTCTCTCAGCAACTCTACTGCAGTTATTTCATTTTCATAATCAGACTTTAATTTATCAAAAGAATCGCGTTTCTCTTTTAACAAATTTGTTTCACTGATCAAGCTTTGGGCTTTTTCTTGATCATCCCAAAAAGAGGGATCTTGCATCTTGTTTTCATTAACAATAATATTTTCAGTAATTGAATCTAAGTCAAAGAGACCCCCTAAAGTGGTCTAACCGCTTTTTTAAACTATCTAATTCATTTTGAATTTCACTTATTTCCATTTTTAAGCATAACACCTTTATTCTTAATAAAATTTCAGTAAAAAAGAGAAAGCAGCTGCTTTCTCTTCAATCTTAACTGTTAACGACTAAGATTTTGTCTAATTTCAGCTTTCATAAATAAACGAGTTACGTCAAATTCAATATTTGAAACCATTTCTTCAAACATGTTGTAACCAGAATCCTGGTATTCAACCAACGGATTAAGTTGACCGTAACCACGCAAACTAATTGATTGCCGTAATTGATCCATTGCATCTATATGATCAGTCCAGCGGTCATCAACTACTCGCAATATAACTACTTTTTCAAATTCAAGCATTTCTGAAGGATCAGCTAAAATTTCTTCTTTTTCTTCGTAATTAGCTTCAACAAGATCATATAGTTTTTGCTTTAAGTCAGATACTGTAATTGTTTTGAAGTCAATTGCATCTGTCTCTTCTTCATTGGTTAAACTGGAAGAAATAAAGTCCCGCAAAGAATCAAGGCGCCACTTGCTGCGATCACCTTGCGTAAACATATCTACTTGACTGTTAATAGTACGACGAATCATCGGAATTAAAACATCCTTAAGAGAATCTTCTTCGCCGATAACTTGCATCCTTTCACCGTAAATAATTTCACGTTGAATACGCATAACATCATCATATTGCAGAGTTTGCTTACGAGTATCGTAGTTATTACCTTCAACCCGTTTTTGAGCTGACTCAACTTGCCTGGTGATCAGACGACTCTCAATCACTTTATCATCGTCATTATCTGATAAACGATCAAGAAAATCTTTTACCCTGTCACCACCAAAACGCTTCATCAAATCATCTTCAAGTGAAAGATAAAAACGTGTAACACCAGGGTCACCCTGACGACCAGAACGTCCACGGAGCTGATTATCAATTCTACGAGATTCATGACGCTCGGTACCAATAACAGACAGTCCACCTAATTCTTTGACACCGGGCCCTAATTTAATGTCAGTACCACGACCAGCCATGTTAGTAGCAATAGTTACGGCACCGCGTTGACCAGCATTCATAATGATCTGAGCTTCTTTAGCATGGTTTTTAGCATTCAGAACTGCATGCGGTATTCCTTCTTGGTCAAGCAGTTTACTTAGTCTTTCAGAACTTTCAACCGCAACAGTACCGACCAAAACTGGTTGACCTTTAGAATGACGGTCTTTTATTTCATTGACAACAGCCGCAAACTTAGATGACAAAGTTGGGTAAAGAATATCAGGATTATCCTTTCTAATTAACGGGCGGTTAGTTGGAATCGTAATAACCTGCATATTGTAAATTTCACGAAACTCTTCTTCTTCCGTTTTAGCTGTACCAGTCATCCCAGCAAGTTTTTTATACATTCTAAAGAAGTTCTGGTAGGTAATTGTAGCCTGAGTCTTGGACTCTTCTTGAATCTTAACGCCTTCTTTTGCCTCAATAGCTTGGTGCAAACCATCAGAATAGCGCCGTCCCTGCATAACACGACCAGTGAACGAGTCCACAATTAAGACTTCACCATCTTGAACAACGTAATCAATATCTTTAAGCATAATGTAATTTGCTCTCAGAGCCTGATCAATATGGTGTACTAGTTTTTGATTCTCAACATCGTATAAATTTTTAAGTCCAAAATGATCACAAGCCTTTTGGATACCTGTTCTGGTTAACGAAATAGTTTTAGTAGGCCAGTCAATCTTATAATCACCATAGTCTTTGTCATCGTCTGCATCATCATCACTCTTATCCTCTTTAAGGGTTTTGACAAAACGGTCTGCACGAATATAGTCACCATTAGCTTGTTCGGCTTCACCCGAAATAATCAATGGCGTTCTAGCTTCATCAATTAAAATTGAGTCGACCTCATCGATAATAGCATAGTTAAGCTCGCGTTGAACCATTTGTTCCTTGTAAACAACCATGTTATCACGTAAATAGTCAAAACCAAGTTCAGAGTTAGTTGAATAAGTTACATCACAACTATAAGCTTCCCGTTTTTCATCTGGCGACATTGCATTAAGATTAAGACCAACAGTTAAGCCTAACCATTTATATAGCTGACCCATTTCTTCTGCGTCACGACTAGATAAGTATTCGTTGACAGTAACAACATGAACACCTTTTCCTGTTAGTGCGTTCAAATATACTGGCATGGTTGCAGTCAAAGTCTTACCTTCACCTGTCATCATTTCAGCGATGTTACCATAATGCAGCGCAATTCCACCCAGAACCTGCACATGAAATGGATAGAGTCCTAAAACTCTTTTGGCACCTTCACGAGCAACTGCAAAAGCTTCTGGTAAAAGTGAATCCAAACTTTCACCATTTTTTAGCCGATCACGAAATTCAGGCGTTTTTGCCTGCAATTCTTCATCAGAAAGTTGGCCATACTCTTCTGCATGACTTTCAACTTTACTAGCAATTTTTTCAAACTTTTTCAGTTCTCTTTTATCATTATTGTATAGTTTCTTTAAAATGTTTACCATTTAATCGATCCTTATATGTAGTTAAAGTATAAAAACACATAATAATTTTACCATGATTGACGCTAAATGAAAAATAAACAAAACAAAGACCTCACACTAAATGTGGGGCCCTTGCTTGATAATACTATTTTTATTTTGTTTCAATCAAACCATAACGGCCATCATTTCTGCGATAGACAACACTTGTACCGTTAGTTTCACCATCTTGGAAAACAAAGAAATCATGTTCAAGCATATTCATTTGCAAAATGGCTTCTTCAGGACTCATCGGTTTCAGACCTATTTGCTTATTGCGCACAATAGAAAACTCATTGACCTCTTTATCTTTAGAATCCTCTTCTGCACTTTCAACGAAGAAGTCGTTAAATCCTTTTTCACGACTCTTACGATTCACTCGAGTCTTATACTTTCTAATTTGTCTTTCAAGTTTCTCTGAAACAAAATCAATACTGCGGTACATATCGTCAGTTGTTTCTTCAGCTCTCAATACTAAGTATGGCAGTGGTATAGTTACCTCGACTTTAGCCTTGTGATCACGATACACCTTTAAATTTACATGTGCAATCATATCTTGATTCAAATCAAAATACTTCTCTAATTTTTTTAGGCGTTTTTCTACGTAACTTCTTAAAGCATCAGTTACCTCAATATTTTCACCACGGACATTATACTTTAACATATGAGATTCTCCTTTCAACTGCTTATGCAGTCTTATGTTACCTATATTATAGCAAAATTATAGCAAAACATGAAAGCGCTGAACAATTTAGTTTTATCTGCATAAGGTAAAACTACTAATTTTTGCATTAGGAAAAACTTCTGCCAACGCATCCCGTGCATGATAAAGCGTTCTGCCCGTAGTATATATATCATCTAATAAAAGTATCTTGTATTTCTTCAAATTAATCGTAAAGTTTTTCTTAACAAAAAAACTTTGCTCACTTCTTAATCTTTCAGCGCGATTTTTTTCTCCTTGTGCACTTAGCCCTGGTTTTTTACTCAATACACAGGTTAATGAAACCAGATTACTATAAATTGAACTGATAGTATCAAACTGTCTTTGTTCAAGATGCTCTGGAGAAGTGGGCACAGGAACATAGAGGTCTGCTTGACGTTTAGTTAAATCTTCCCGACATAATTCCTCTAATACTTTGTGCAAAGCATAATCACCATACCTCTTATAATTAACCATTAAATCATGAAAAGCTTCATTATATAAATATAAGGAATGATTTTTTAGTAATTTTTTTCCATAGATTTTCTGCCAATTAATACAATCTAAACAAAATTTATTTTGGCTCAACTTACCAAAACAATTTGGACAATGTTTGTCAGGGATGCGCATATATTTACTTTGACAATTAGAGCAAATACATTTGGTTTCCTGTTTGTGCCAAGAAAATAATTGGATAAATGACACTTTAGCAACAAAAAGCTGACCACACAGTATGCATTTTTTCATTTGTTCATCTCACGAATTTGTTTCATCGCATCACGAATACTTTTAGTGTATTTATGATAACAAAATAATATTAAACCACTGGGATCAGTTTTAGCTCGACCCACTCTGCCAGCTATTTGTACTAGGCTCGATGCAGAATAAATTTTATCATCCGCTTGAACAACAATTACCCAGACATGGTTAAAAGTAACGCCTCGTTCTAATATTGTAGTTGTCACTAACAGCTGAATTTTTCCCGCCCGAAACTTTTCAACCTTTTCAATTCTATTAGTATCATTTGCATAAACTCCAGAAATCCTAATCTGACTAAATTTCGGCTCTTTTTTCAAGGCATCTATATAAATATTTATTTGGTCAATCCGAGGTACAAAAAGCAGTAATGGGTGGCCTGCTTCTATAACTTTCACAATTTCTTTAATGAGTCTGACATTAATTTTGTTTTGGCTCAGAAAGGGACGGAGAAACAATTTTTCTTTTGGTACAGGTAAAAGATTTCCATGGAACCTTCTTTTCAACTTTAGTTTGCGCAATTTACCTTTTTCTACAGATACCAATAAATCTTTAGTAGGCGTTGCTGTTAAGTAAACGCGTTGACCGCCATCATTAACCGCATTCGTTGCTGCAAAATGTAATTCTGAATTATGGACATAGGGAAAAGAATCAGCTTCATCAATCACAAGTAAATCAAAAGCATGAAAAAATTTTAATAATTGGTGTGTTGTACAAATAGTTAATTGCTCCAGTCCCGGCTCTTGATACTCACGCCCATGATATTTACCGATCTTAATTTCACTAAAAGCTTTTTGAAAACGCGGATATAATTCGTTTACCACATCAATTCTTGGCGTGGCTATACAACATCTTTTTCCTTCTGCCAAACAATGTGCTATTAAAGGAAATAACATTTCTGTTTTACCTGCACCGGTTACAGCATGAACTAGTGAATCGCGACCATCAACATAATTTTCAACTAACTTACGTGCAATTTTAGCCTGTAGTAAGGTTAGTTCACCCTTCCACGTTAATCCACCATTTGCTTTTATCGAAAAATTTATTTTTTGTTTATTGCGAATTAAATAATCGCCTTCCACAATTCTTCCCAGACCAATGCAAGCTCTGCAATATTTTTTACCACTTGGCAATTGGGCATAAACATTGGCATTGCAGCGCAAGCAACGACCATTTTTAATTGCCTCGACTTTGGTTAAACCATCCTTTGTGCTAAAATCCATTTGACTACTAAGCCATTGGCGGCCTGCAAGATTTGAAATACTTTCCATTTTGTCCTCCAATGATAAATACGCAAGAAGGGTTGATTTTTTTGAATGAAAAAGAAAATTATTTGACCATTAAAGAAAATGGCAATCACGAATTAACGATTAAAAAAAGTCGCTTTATTACAACTTTAATACGGACCTCAACTATTGAAGAAGCTGAAAAGGCAATTGCCACTGTTTCTAGCAAATACCGTGATGCCACTCATAATACGTTTGCTTACACCATTGGTTTAAACGATGAGCATGTTAAAGCCAGCGACAACGGTGAACCTTCTGGTACTGCGGGAGTACCAGAATTAAAAGCCTTGCAGTTAATGAAGCTTAAAAATGTCACTGCAGTAGTTACACGCTATTTTGGCGGAATAAAACTGGGAGCTGGAGGATTGATCCGTGCATATTCTAATAGTGTGACTAAGGCAGCCGAAGCCTTGGGTGTAGTTAAACGCGTTCAGCAACAAGGTGTTAAATTCGAAGTCGATTATAATAAATTCGATGAGGTCCAGCATTATCTTAAACAAGAAAAAATTTTTATTGCCAATATTGACTATGGCGTCAGCGTGACAATTTCAATTTACATTGATGAAGGCAAATTAGAGGAATTAGAGAATGACCTCACTAATATTTTGTCCGGCAAAATACAGTTTATTTTTCTGCCTAAAAGATATAATGAGGTTCCCGTTACTCAGCACAATTATCATGATCAATAAAAGCATAATTCAATAACTATACAAAAGAAGACAATCCACATTTAAGGAATTTGTCTTCTTTTTTCTTGTTAATTTTAGCAGTAGTCAAATTGACCTTAAAACTAGTATCTTCCAAGCTTAATCTTTCTTTTTCTTTCTTAATTGCTCAGGCTTGTCTTGCCCAAGATGCCAAACTTCCACAGTAGGATCTTTTTTACTCCGAGAATTAATCAGCTTTTGGGTCAAATTCATCAGCGGTTTATATTTTTCTCCTAAAAGTCCAATGGATTCCACAAAAAACTCTAATGCAGCTGCCAGACCAGCAATTAAAACCCACATCCCCCACATTGGTGACAATAAAAACAAGAGGGAAATGAATGAAAAAATAAGTGATAAAGCATAAATAGTTAAAACGGTTTGTCTATGGGTTAAACCCATTTTCATTAGTTGATGATGCAAATGGTGCTTATCGGCTTGCGAAACGGGACGGTTATTTAATTTGCGCCGAATCATGGCATAAATCGTATCTGTAATTGGAACGCCTAAAATAGTGACTGGCACTAACAGAGAAATAAAAGTCACATTTTTTAAACCTTTAAGTGAAAATACCGCAATCATAAAGCCAATGTATAACGCCCCTGTATCACCCAAAAATATTTTTGCGGGATGAAAGTTATAAGGCAAAAATCCCAATAGACATGCAGCAAGCATAAAACAACCAATAGGTATGTATAGTTGACCGGTATGCAGAAAGAAATAACCAACGATCCCCATGGTAATAAGTGAAATCATCGAAACCCCATCGGCCAGGCCATCAAGACCATCAATTAAGTCAACAGCATTAGTTAAAGCTAAGATCCAAAAAATAGTAATTGGCAGACTCCACCATCCCAAATTTATTTGTTTGTTCAAAAATGGCAGATTGAGAACATTCATTTTAATACCGGCAAGAAAATAAATTACTAGAGCACCGATAAAAATACCCAGCATTTTTTGTCTTGGCTTCAGCTCCATAATATCATCGATTATGCCAGTCAAGACAATTACACTAGAGCCTAAAAGTATGCTAAAAGCCTCATGTGTTGGAAATTGCTCACGCAATAAAACAAAAGCGCCAATATTAAAGGTCACAAAAATACCCAATCCACCCAACGTTGGCATTGGTTTTTTATTTACCCTTCTTTTATTTGGAATGTCGACTGCACCTAATACAAAAGCCAATCTCCTAATAAAAGGCGTGATCGCAGCTTGTATAATCACTAAAAAGAATAATTCAACAATAATTTTAAACATAGTCGGCTACTTTCATTTATAGTTGTCTTAATTATACAAGGTGGAATAAAAATGCACAAATTAGGTTAATTGAATACAAGTATTTTTTAACAAAAAACTGTTATTTATAATTAAAAAGAACTGGGTTCAAATGAATCCAGTTCTGATTAATCTGTAAAATATAAAAACTAACTTTGAGAGGCAGCTGAACTCGTATCAGCCTCTATTTTGACATTAGTTGCCGCACTTTCTCCAGCTATTTTTCCAAAAACAACAGCATTAGTAATGCCCATTCCGCAACCAGGATAAGTCATTCCGCGCCAGCCACCTGTAGTACTTCCTGCAGCATAAAGATTGTTTATCTTGTGATCAAAATTGTCCAGAACTTCTGCTTTGGTGTTAATAGCTAGTCCACCTGCCATGTCTGGTGTTGATGGAGCCAGTTTAGCAGCATAAAATGGCGCTTTAAAAGCTGTTAAATCTTTTTGACGACCAAATTCTGTGTCTTCACCTTTAGTGACATCATTATTCCACTTTTTAATTGTTTGCTCTAATACCTCTGGATTTAGGTTAATCTGCTGGGCTAATTCTTGTATCGTATCAGCTTTCTTAAAGTAGCCATCTTCTACCTCACGTTTTAAATGTGGTGACGGAGCTGGTGCTGAAAAAGCAGCTGGCATTTCATTTGCCATGCCTTCATCAAAAATTAACCAAACGTAGCCTTGATCAAGACTTGCGATTTTCTTAGAGGCATATTCAAAATACATATCTTCCCTAAAGTGTCTTTTAGCATCTGTGCCTACCCAAATGTAAGGCTTTGTCCAGGCAGTACACAGAGGACCGATACATACATTATCGCCGGATTGAGTGCCAATTGAGTTTGCTATTGGCATCCACATATCTTTTAACTTAGCGCCAATTTCAGCACCCATAGTGATACCATCACCCATTTGTCTGATTGAACCATACGATTCTCCAACAGCAAAATCAGGCGCAAAACTCTTAAGCATTTCTTTATTACGAGAAAAGCCTGCCGTAGCAATAATAACACTTTGGGCTTTGTAGTTACCCTTATTAGTATGTACACCAACTACATTATTATTCTCGTCAGTTATTAAGTTCTCAGCTGTAATATTAAAAATAAATTTTGTTCCAACTGCTTTTGCCTTATTGTAAAGCGGCTTTGACAGACCATAGCCACTTTTTTCGATGGTCAAATGCGATCTGGCTGCCGGAATAGCATAGTCTTTCATTGCTTCTTCATTGCCAATTTCCTGGACTTCTTGAAAATTGACACCAACTTCACCAGCCAGCCATTCATAATCTTCTGCGCCATGTTCAACGATTGTTTCTCTCATGCCCGCATCTTCATAGCCTTGACCAACTGCTTTTAAATAATTATTCCAGTTTTCCTTGGTATCTTTTATTCCCTGAGATTTTTGCAAACTAGTGCCCCCACCAGCGTTGTAATAACCACCAGATAAAGTCATATCTGACAACATATAACTTGAAGTATATTCTAAACAAATTACTGAGGCACCTTTTTGCCTTGCAGCAATAGAAGCTGAAAGACCAGCAGCTCCCGCTCCGATTACCAAAATATCTGTTTGATCTTCAAATTCTAAATTATCTGGATTTATGTTGCGATAGTCTTTGCCATTATCCTTTTTCTCAGTATTTCTCAAATCAACTTTTTTATCAAGACCACTAGGATCGCCAGCCTTTGAAACTGCATCTCTGACTGCTTTTTGGACAGCTTGAAAACTAATAGTTGCTCCAGTAACTACATCAATGTTATATGACTGATGCTCAACAATTAGTTTTGGTGCCTTTTTTAAAGCAACAGTGCTTATACCAGAAGTTTCATCCTGTTGATCAATTGTTACATTCGTAATTTTATTGTCTTTAACGGTTACCGAAACCTTAACTTCACCGCGGTTACCAGAACCTTGTCCCTGATAAATGCCATCTTTTAAATTTGCCATTTCTTATCCTTTCGTTAGAAACTAAGCTTGATTTAACGCAGATTCAACAGCCTCTTTAAATGCACGACTTGATGCAGAAGCTCCAGATACAGCATCTACATTAACTGTTTTGTTAGTCAGCATTTCTTGTTTCATTTTCTTAATCGCTTTTTCACCGTAGTCAGGAGATTCGCTTTCTTTTAAAACTTCAATATTGGTTGGACGCTTATCACTGTCAACTGTTACTCGCACTACTATTTCATTGCCCATGCCGCTTGTTGATTTACCAATATATTGATTTTCAGCAGTGGAATAATCTTCTTGCTTACCTTCTGATTCAGGAAATGCAGCATCAGTATTATTTTCACTAGCACTGGCACCTGAGACTACTTGATCATCTTTAGTCTTGGCGGCATTTTCTCCGGCTATTTTACCAAATATTAAGCAGTCAGCCATGTCGCCACCGCCATTATATTGATTTGCACCGATATGACCCAGTTCACCAGCAGCATACAAGTGTGGCAAAACTTTCTGATCTGTATCTAATACTTCAGCATTTTTATTTCGACGTGGGCCACCCTGGGTGTTTAACATGGTGTGCTGTTGAGCTAACGAATAAAATGGCCCCGTAAGTGAAATTTTGGTCATTGACTCTGGCTTGCGGCCACATTGGTAATCAACTCCACGATCAACGAAGAAATTATATGTGTTCAAAGTATTTTCTAAAACTGCCGGATCAACTTTTATTTCTTTAGCTAAGTCAGAGATAGTTTCTGACTTAACTACTTTAGTTAAAGCTTCCTTTTGAAATTCATCATTCTCAGCTGAGAATAGTTCATCATATTTCTTCTGGTCAAAAATCATATGAGGATGCACTTGGGCTAAAGGGATTCTCCAAAGACCATGATTATAGCGATGACCATGACGGGTTGGATCGTCTTCTGCTACATAACGCGTACCATCATCGCCGACTGTGATCAGTGAACCGGCAAATAATGCTTTCCAGGCCATAATATTATGAGCTCTTTGACCTTTAGGAGCAGCTAAATTTACAGTTCCACCTGGTTCATAATTATTCATATGCCATAAATCCGCACCAACTTCTATAGCCATTTTGATGCCATCGCCATTGTTATAAAGCGTTCCGTATGGCAGTAAATTAGTTTCACCTAAATAGTCCTGCACCATTTGTTCGTTATTTTCAAATCCACCTAGCGCTAAAACTACACCATTTTTTGCTTGAACATTGAACAGCTTGTCTTTATTTTCAATCTGTACACCGATAATTGTCTTATCCGTATCCTGAATCAAGTGCTTTGCTGGTGTTGAATAAAGCACATCAATCTTGTCGCTGCGATCCAGCACATTCTGCCGCAATTTTTTCCAAAGAGCTGCATCGAATATCTGATCATGCACTAACAAGTCATCATTGGTGTCTGCGCCTTCAAATTCAGGATATTCTGCACTCATATATGCCAACATAGCAACATTTTTGTTACCTGGATTATTTTTTACGCTAAATGCTTTACCACCCAGATATTTTTCAAAGTAATCCGGTAAATTAACCATCCCTTTTACAAAAGTTTCAAGCACCTGTTCATCTAAATCAAGTGGAGCAGTCATTTTTTGATAATACTTTTTGAGCTTGTCATAATCATAACCTGCTTCAACAATCTGACCACAGTATCTGGTATTTCCACCTTCATGTCCTTCTGGAGCACTGTCAACTAGAAGAACTTTAGCTCCCTTATCTGCGGCAAAACGCGCTGCTGTAGCACCTGCTCCGCCAAAACCGATTACCACGACGTCATAAGTTGCATTCCATGATTCGTTATCTTTTAAAAACATTTTTTTCTCCCAAATTAAATTGCATTAATGCTATTAGATTGTAAAATTTTTTGCAGTCGGTACTCTCTGACTGTTACCCCGAACCACTTCTTAAAAGCCTTATAAAATGAGGCAACACTGTTAAAACCAACTAAAAAACTTACTTCAGCAGTATTTAAAGTTTTATCTTGAAGCAGATTTTGTGCCAAAATTTTTTGCACAATACTGAGTTGCTTTTTAAATGTAGTACCCTCATTTTGCAGCCATCTTTGCAAGGTCCGTGAAGAAATACCCAGTTTATTTGCTACATCTTTTAGCTGAAAATTACCCCCAGCAATCAGCTTAAAAAGAGTGTTTTGCACAACGGCTGAAATTGGAGGATTAATATTTAATTTTTTAATGTACTTTTTTAAACCGGGTTCAATAAAGTTCCACATTACATCATTCTTAGTTATAAAAGGTTGTTCTAAATCACACTTTCTAAACACCAAATAATTGTCTAAACTATTTTGACCTTTAATGCCTAAATAACTATTAATTTTTGATCCATATTTGTATTTGCTACCAACAGATACAGGAACAATATTTTTATTTGTTCCAGCTCTAATCAGACTAACTAAAGAAATTTGATCAACTAGTAGACTAAAACGTGAGAATTTACGATATTGATCCAGGTATCTGATATGAATTCTTAAATTTTCACCTTCTTTAAATCTTCCCATTTCGATTGGCCCTATAAGCTGCTGATAGGTTGCCAACCGAGAAATTGCCTGTATTCCGTTTTTACTTGATAATGCAGCAAAATATGGAGGAACAAACTGGTAAAAATTTCGGACATCGCTGCAAGCCAGCAACTGCTCATCACTTGCTTTTCTATCAAGCACCTCAAATACATGCGAATTCTTAATCCACTTGGCATTGAGATATTTGTCCATAACGCTGGAATCAAGTAACCCCGAAATAGAATCAAATGGATACCCTAGCTCTTGCAAAAAATCTTTCAGCTCAATTGTTATTTTTTGATTCACAGCAGTTTCCTCCATTCAATTTCAATTGTATACCCTTTCATTTTAGCAAAATATGTCTCTTTACGATAATATATGTCAAAATACGCCACTTTTTAGTCATATTTATAAAAAAGAAATAAATAAAAAAGGCTGAATTTTTAAAATTCAACCTTATACTTTATTTTGCAATTGTTACAGCACGCTTTTCACGAATAACTGTTATTTTAATATTACCCGGGTAATCAAGTTCTTTTTCAATTTGGTTACGAATGTCTCGTGCCAATACGGTAATACGATCATCTGAAATTTTATCAGGCTCAACCATTACGCGAACTTCACGTCCAGCTTGAATAGCATATGCCTGTTTAACTCCATCATACCTGCTAGCTATTTCTTCCAGGTCAGTAAGTCTTCTAATATAATTTTCCAAACTTTCGCTTCTGGCACCGGGTCTTGCAGAAGAAATTGTATCCGCTGCAACTACCAATTCAGCAATAAACGATAACTTCGGCACATCTCCATGATGTGCTGCAATTGCATTAACAACCACATCCGGCTCGTGATACTTCCTAGTCAATTCCACACCTATTTCAACGTGTGAACCTTCAATATCATGGTCGACTGCTTTTCCAATATCGTGTAATAATCCCGCGCGAACCGCTAATTTTTCATTTAATCCAAGCTCCGCAGCCATTGTCCCAGCTAATTTTGCAACTTCAATTGAGTGACCTAAAACATTTTGACCGTATGATGTACGGTATTTAAGTCTACCCAATATTTTAACCAGCTCAGGATTCATTTTATGAATTCCCAGCTCCATTAGAGCGCTTTCTCCAGCTTCGTAAATATCATCATTTACCTCTTTACGAGCCTTATCGACTGTCTCTTCGATTCTAGCTGGATGAATTCTTCCGTCCTTAATTAAACGCTCCATTGCCCTTTTAGCAATTTCACGTCTAATTGCATCAAAACCACTTAGTGTGACAACTTTAGGAGTATCATCAATAATTAGATCTACTCCGGTAAGTGCCTCAAAAGATCTGATATTACGCCCTTCTCGACCGATAATACGACCTTTCATTTCCTCATTAGGCAAATCAACGACTGATACTGTAGTTTCGGCTACTGTATCAGCAGAACTGCTTTGAATTGCATCAATAATTATTTTACGTGCATAGTGATCCGCCTTGGCTTTTACTTCTGCATTACTATTACTAATCATTTCTGCTCGTTCTTTAACCAATTGGTCTGCCAATTGATTTAAGACGAGCTTTTTCGCCTGCTCCTTGTCTAAATGAGCAACTTCATAGAGTTTTTGTGTAGTCTGTTCGACCAATTCATCAGCCTTTTGCAATTTAGTGGTTAATTCAGTTTGCTTTTGTTCCAGCTGTTCATCTTTTTTAGCTAAATCTTCCTCTCTTTCTTTTAGCAAAGAGTTTTTATGATCAAGAGTATCCTCTCGTTGTGTTAAGCGATTTTGATCGCGTGCTATTGTATCACGTTTGTCGTTTAATTCATCTTCAACTTTTTGTCGATAATCTTGAATTTGTTCTTGAGCTTCAAGAATTTTTTCCTTTTTAGTGTTTTGCGCACTTTGTTTTATAGCGTCAGCTGCCTGCTTTTGTGCATTGACTTCAGCCTTAGCAGCGTCGACTCGTGCTTTTGCTTCGGTTAAAATATGATCGGCATCGTTTTGGGCATTTTGGGCTTTCTTCTCCCAAATTTTTTTACGTGTAGCGTATCCTGCAACTGTGCCTACTATAATTGAAATAATAGCAATCGCGACGGGAATCAAAAATTTACTCATCATGATTTCTATCGCCTTTTTTATTTTTTTAGATTATTCACACAATATTAATGATAAAGAACCACGGGGATTATGTCAAACGTCATGAAAAAAACCTCAACCAGTTTTCACAGGTCGAGGTCTATTTCCTCATAGTTAGCTGCTTTTGCTGTCAGCTTCTTTTTTATCAGAAGCTTCCTTTTCTTTGCTTGCAACTTTCTTGGCTTTTTTCTCTTTTATTTTTTCCGGATCTTCTCTTTCAGCTACGGATTCCTCATCAATACCAAAAGCCTGACGAACTTGTTTCTGAACATCATCATAAACATCAGGATGATCTTCAAGATACTTTTTCGCATTTTCACGGCCTTGTCCAATCCGCTCATCATGATATGAATACCAGGAACCAGCTTTAGCAATAATGTCCTTGTCAGCGGCCATATCTAGAAGTTCACCGCTTTGCGAGATGCCTTTACCATACATCATATCAACTTCGGCAACTTTAAAAGGTGGTGCAACCTTATTCTTAACAACTTTGATCTTTACGCGGTTACCAGTGATTTCACCACCAGTTTGTTTAATTTTTTCTGCTCTTCTAATTTCAAGTCGAATAGTTGCGTAAAACTTAAGTGCACGACCACCTGGCGTAGTTTCAGGATTACCAAACATGATCCCAACTTTTTCACGTATTTGATTAATAAAAATTGCTATAGTTTTAGTCTTATTAATATTACCTGAAAGTTTACGCAATGCTTGACTCATTAAACGTGCTTGCAGTCCAACGTGACTGTCACCCATCTCGCCGTCAATTTCAGCTTGAGGTACAAGTGCTGCAACTGAATCAACTACTAAAATGTCAATCGCACCACTCGTAATCAGTGTATCCGCGATCTGCAATCCCTCTTCACCAGTGTTAGGCTGGGATAAAATTAATGAATCAACATCAACACCTAGTGCTTCTGCATAAGCAGGATCCATCGCATTTTCAGCATCAATATAAGCAGCGGTGCCGCCTCTTTTTTGCACTTCAGCGACCGCATGTAAAGCTACTGTCGTCTTACCAGAAGACTCTGGTCCGTAAATTTCTACAATTCTACCACGGGGATAGCCGCCAACTCCTAAGGCCGCATCAAGAGCAAGCGAACCTGAAGGAACAGTTGAAATTTTGGTGTCAGCTTTATCGCCCATACGCATAACGGCGCCTTTACCAAAATTCTTTTCAATTTTCTTAAGCGCATTTTCCAATGCAGCTTGTTTTTCATCTTTGGCCAAGACTCTTGTCCTCCTATAAATAGTTTCATCATTTTAATACGTAATAATTATACTTTGCTTTAGTGTATATTTGCAAGAAAAAAGGCGAACAAATGTTTATTAATTTTATTCACAATAATAATTACGCAAAAACCAGCAAAACTTTTTTAGTTTGCCTTTTTTAATCCTTTTGGTTCTAAAATTTTTTGCAAGAAGTTCAAAATGACATCTGCTAAAATTGCCATTAATGCTGTAGGAAGAGCACCAGCCAGTATAATTGCACTGCCGTTTGTAGCATTAGTGCCACGGATAATAATATCACCTAACCCGCCAGCACCAACAAATGAGCCAATTGATGTAATACCAATAGCTATTACTAAAGCGTTTTTTAAACCTGCTATGATAACTGACATCGATAAAGGCAGACGAACCATGTAAAGCAGCTGAAACTTTGTCATACCCATACCTTTACCAGAATCAATAACATTTTTATTAACATTACTCATACCAGTATATGTATTTTTTATAATAGGTAAAAGTGAATAAAGTGTAACAGTTACAATAACAGTCATAACACCTAAACCCAGACCAATCATTACAATGGACAACAGAGCCAAAGATGGAATAGTTTGAATAAAGTTGGCAATTTCAACAACAAAGTCACCTAAATGACCATTCCGGGAGATAAAAATTCCTACTGGAATTCCTATAATTGCAGCAAATAATACCCCATATATTGAAATGAGAAAAGTACGATTAAATTGTTCCAATACGTAACTGCCATTATGGGCATAATAATAAATAAACTGCTGCCACAATGATAAATGAGACATTATTTCTCCCCCCTAAAGTAATTATGCTTTACTAAAAATTGATGTGCAACAATAGCCGGCTCAAGCAATTTATCATCAACTTGGAAATTCATTTTACGAATATCATGAACACTCACATTGCCAACTAACCGTTTCAGTATCGGCTTTAATTCAGGATGCTCGCGCAACAAATAATTATTGATTAACATCCCACAATTATATGGTGGAAAGAAATGCTTATCATCTTTGAGAAGATGTAAATTATAGCTGTCAATTCGACCATCTGTTGAATAGCCCAAAATGACATCCATTTTTCCACTATTCAAAGCAGAATATACTAAACCTATGTTCATAGGATGGGCTTTAGAAAAAGTCATTCCATATGCTGTTTGAAAAGCCGGATAACCTACTCCTGGGGCATTAACCCACTCCGATGCTACACCAAAAGAAAATTTGTCTTTAACTTTCTTTAAATCTGAAATTTTATAAAGATGATATTTCTTTTGATCTTTTGCTCTAACCATAAAGGCATAATTATTAGCAAAACCATAGGTATGCAAATAAGTTTGATCCCATCTCTTTTTTACTTCTCTGCGAACTGTATCATTTGCCTTCTTGGAATCTTTAATTGCAGGTAAGAGCAAATTTGCTGTTAACTCGCCACCATCATACGCGGCTGCTTGTATATCAGCATCATGACGATACAATGCCTGGTGTTGCATAGGTGCAGATCCCAAATTATTAACAATTGATGTCTTGTATGAAGTTTCGTGCTCAATTAATTGAGCAACAATATTAGCCATAATTTGAGATTCAGTCGTTGTTAGTGCCGTAATTCTAATGTTTTTTTCACTGCCCTGACTATCAGAAAGTCCCGGTAGACCACAAGCACTAGTAGTAAGCATTACCAGCAAGGTTGTTATCATTAACAATATTTTTTTTAAATACTTTTTCACGATGAACGCCTCCTTATATTCCTTTTGGAGTCAGCTTACGTTCCAGCTTGCCCAATAGGTAATCTGTAAGAAGAGCCAAAATGATTACAGGAATTGTTCCTCCAAAAATGAGATCCGTTTGGTAGAGACTTAGCCCGTTAAAAATAAAGTCTCCTAAGCCGCCAGCTCCGATATACGAAGCCAGAGTTGCCCAAGCAATTACATAAATAGCAGAAAGTCTAATTCCTGCCATAATTACTGGCATGGCTAAAGGAATATCAACTTTTAAAATAAGCTGCATATTAGTCATGCCTAACCCGCGTGCAGAATCAATTGTATCTTGATTAACATCAGTTAGTCCTACGTATGTGTTACGTAAAATTGGCATTAAACTATAAAGAAAAAGAGCTATAATTGCTGGTACTTTACCAACACCAAAAAATGGTATCATAATTGCTAGAAGAGCCAAAGCAGGTATAGTTTGTAACATACTGGCTATTGCTATTACCACTTTAGCAATTCGCTTAAATTTCATTAATATAACGCTCAGTGGAACTGCAACTAGTATTCCCAGTCCTAAAGAAATAGCAGAAATATATATTTGTTGCCAAGTTTTTACTAATAACTCTGAACCGTGTTGTGCAAAAAAGGCTGACATTATTATTTCGCCTCTTTTTCTGAAGAACCTTGCAGGTGACTTTTATCGCCCCATATTTTTTCATAAACAACATTTACCAAACTAGCTCGAGTGACGATTCCAACTAATTTTTTATCTGAATCTGTTACTGGTATGTAACTCTTATTACGACTCATAATCCGACTAAAATTATCACGTAGATATTCCTCCGGACCGACAGTCCCTAGTTTAGTAATCAATATATCGCTGACGCTACTTGCTTTAGGGTAATTGCGTTGCAAATCATCAATTGAAATGTAACCTTTAAGATGGTCTCCATTATCAACTACTAAAAGCGTATCAACTCGATGCTCCTTCATCATAGTTAAAGCATCAGTGAGAGAAGCACCTAAATCAATTTTTGTTGGATTAGTCAGCATCACATTTTTAACTTTTACAGTTTCATATTTTGCTTCTGACAAGCGCTCCTCACCAATCAAGCTCTTAACGTAGTCATTTGCAGGTTGGTGTAAAATCTGATCCGGTGTTCCTACTTGAATTAACTGGCCATCATGTAAAACAACTACCTTAGTGGCAAGCTTTAACGCTTCGTCCATATCATGTGTGACGAAAACTATTGTTTTGCCTAAGCGTACTTGTAAGTTTTGAACCAAGTTCTGCAAGCTTTCACGCGTTATTGGATCGAGTGCGCCAAATGGTTCATCCATTAATATCAAGTTTTGATCTGCCGCAAGCGCACGTACGACACCTATTCTTTGCTGCTGACCACCAGATAGCTCTGTTGGGTATCTGTCTAAATATGACTCAGGCAACTCAGCCATTTTAATAAGCTTTTGTGCTTCTCCAGCCAACTTTTCTTTAGGCCACTTTAATAATTTTGGTACTAAAATTATATTTTCTCTGATAGTCATATGAGGCATTAAACCATTATTCTGAATAACATAACCGATATGACGCCTTAAATTGACAGGATTGAAACTTTTAACATTCTTGCCGTTAACAAGTACTTCACCTTTAGTTACACTGTTCATGCGATTTATCATACGCATTATAGTTGTCTTTCCTGAACCGGAGGTGCCAATCAGGCAGCAAAAATCACCTTTTTCTATTTTAAAACTAATATGTTTAACAGCTGCATTTTTCATCTTAGGATATATTTTTGAAACATCCCGAAATTCAACTGCTGGTACTTTTTCTACCATAAAATTTCCTCCTTTTCCAATATTCCCTTAATTTAATCCTAACAAGTAAATGTAACTTAATCAACAATCTGTCTTTTCAACAGCAGTTTATATTAAAAATAATGCACAAAAAAACACTACTAAAAGTAATGCTTTTTTTCTATATTAACTTTTCATTAATTTACATTGAACCTTCGAAAACATCCCATGAACTGTGGAAATAATCCCAACCAGAATAAATTGTAAAGATTAATGCAATGTATAGCAAAATTGTTCCTATGTGATAGAAGTCTCCGATTAACAGGAAAATAATTGAGAGCATTTGACAAGTTGTTTTAATCTTGCCAGGCATGGCTGCAGCCATAACTTGACCCTTGTTTTCTGCCAATATTAAGCGCAAACCTGTTACTGCTAATTCACGACAAACTATAATAGCGATAACCCAGGCAGGAGCCAGATTTAACGAAATTAACATGATAAAAGCAGTCATGGTAAGCATTTTATCTGCCAGCGGATCTGCAAATTTACCAAAATTGGTAACAAGGTTGCGTGATCTTGCTATGTGCCCATCAAACCAATCCGTTGCAGATGCCACTGCAAAAACAATAGCTGCAATGACTAATTTCCAATAAACAGTTGTTCCTGCAACCTTAACACTAGCATCGCCACCAAAAATGACAATTAACATAAAAACTGGTATCAATAATATTCTAAAAACCGTTAACTTATTAGGCAAATTCATTCTTAACTTTTCCTCCCAAAATAACTATCTTTCATTACTATCATTCCCACCGGAAGAAGTGCCACCTGAATGACCAGATTCACTACTGTGTTCATTATTATTTGACTGATTGCTATCATGACCTGACTGATTATTATTCTGGTTACTCTGGTTATTATTTTGATTACTTTCTTGGCTATTGGATGAACTAGAATTATTGTTGCCACTAGTACCATTATTAGTGCTATGATTGCCAGTTTGATTATGGCTCTGGTTTTGATGATTTGAATTACTATGTCCTGAATTATTGGTCGTGGCTCCAGAATTGTTCTGGTCAGTTTGAGTTTGATTACTTTGATTGCTGTTACGTTTACCAATATAAAAGGTCAAAGAAAGATTCGAATTCTGAGCAGTGTATGGAACTTTTTTACCACCAATTGTAACTGAAGTCCCGACAGCATTACTGAAAGTAACAACGACAGTTTGAGCAGTTTCAGGAATCCTCAATGTGTGCTTTTGACCAGCAGTTAAAGTCTGACCACTTTGGTTAACGCCGTTCATAGCAATAGAAACTGTAGTAGCCTGATCACCAGCTCGCACAACCAAATTGCGATTATTTTTTAGACCAGTAATTTGGAACTGATTTGTAGCTAATTCTTTAATTTTTACGCTCTTCTTTTTAGGTTTCTTGATCTTTTGACGATGTTTATCATTATCTGAAGAAACTGATACATCACCCGCTGTATTATTATTTTCATTGCGGTTAGAAGAGAAATGAGCATAAACAACATAGCATACCAAAATAACAACGATTATTCCCAGGCCAACAATAATTCGTGGAAGGTAATCTTGCCATATCTTTTTCTTATTATTAGTTGTTTTGCTGACTTCTTCACTTTTATTGTCAATCGAATCTTCAACAAATTCTTCAGGCTCAGCCTTTGGTATATCCTCGTGATATTCACTTAGCAGCTTTTTACCATCCAAACCGACTATTTGAGCATACTGTCTGATAAATGCTCTTACATAAAAATCACCCGGAAGCTTATCAAAATCATTTTGCTCAATCGCCGTCAGATATCTGCCTTGAATTTTGGTTGCTTTTTCAATATCTTCAATTGAAAGTCCCTTAGCCTCTCTGGCACTGCGTAATTTATCTCCGATATCTGCCATAGTTACCTCTTTAAATCCTAAATTTACTCTTTGAGTATAACATATACTACATACTATTTTTATATTTAAATGAGCCAGCCGCCACTTACATAAATAGTCTGACCAGTTAAATATCCAGAATTAACGTCCAGCAGCGTTTTAACCCAATAAGAGATATCTTTGCCCTCTGCTAAACGTCCAACAGGTATTTCGCCCCTAACCTCTTCCATTGCTTCTGGTGCTAATATTGAATTCATTGATGTGTTGACCGCGCCAGGTGCTAAAACATTTACTGTGAGATTAGCAGAAGCCACTTCACGAGAATATGCTTGTGCGAAGCGCTCAAGTCCAGATTTTGAAGAACTGTAGACAGCTTCCATAGCGCTGCCTGAACCACCATAAACCGAACCTAAATAAACAATACGACTATAATCATTTTTTATCAAATGAGGTTCTAACAAGCCTGTTAATTTAATAGGAGTAATCAAATTTATGTACAAAACTTCATCAATTTTGGTCATATTCTGACTGCTAACAAAATTATAATCTGTAACTCCTTGGGCAAATACCACTGCGTTCACTGGCAAAAGCTCACTAACAAATTCTTTTAATTCGTCATTTTTAGCCAAAAAATCTAACTTTATAGGAATAAAGTCCTGACTAGGATATTTTTGACTCATTCCTTCAGCCATAGTATAGGCCTTTTGCCAATTTTGACTGCAATGAACATAAAGAGACCAACCGGCGTTGGCTAAGTCAGCACAAATAGCTTGACCAATGCCACCTGTTGCACCAAATACAAGTGCTCGCTGCAATTAAAACATTCCTTTTATTTTATTTTAGTATGAAGATGACCATATAGCTAAACTAGTCCATTAAAGATAAATTCAGTTATGTATTCATATTCATTTTTATTTTAACATTATTTTTTTGCAAATTTGAACTAATAAAACGACATGATAAACTTTCTTAAAAATTAGGTCTTATCCTCATCTTTTTTAGGCGGTAACAAAACTTGACGAGGCTTTGATCCTTCAGATGGGCCCACAATCCCCTTCTCTTCCATCGCATCAACTATTCTGGCAGCACGATTGTAGCCTATACGAAATCTTCTTTGTAAAAGTGATACACTTGCTGTTTGTTGCTGTCTTACCAGTTCAACAGCCTGATCATAAAATTCATCCTCTGGTGCGTCATCTTGTTTTCCTGAATTTTCTTGACCTTTTTGCGGAATCATCCCTTTATCATATTCAGGCTTTTGTTGTTTCTTTACCCAAGATATTATCTTCTCAACCTCACTTGAAGAAACATAAGCACCTTGAATTCGTTCAGGTTTGGAGGCTCCTACCGGCATGTACAACATGTCTCCTCTGCCGAGCAACTTCTCAGCTCCCGTTTGGTCTAAAATTGTTCTTGAATCAATACCACTTGAAACAGCAAAAGAAATTCGAGATGGTACGTTTGCCTTAATTAAACCGGTAATGACATCAACACTTGGTCGTTGAGTAGCCAAGATCATGTGAATTCCCGCAGCGCGCGCCATTTGCCCCAAACGCACAATTGCACCTTCAACATCGCGGCCACCAACCATCATCAGATCACTAAGTTCATCGACTACTACCAAAATATATGGCAATGGTTTCATTGCAGGCTTCGATTTATCTTGATTATTGAGTTGAACCTTATCATTAAACTCACCCACATTACGGACACCACTTGCGGCAAATAGTTTATAGCGTCGTTCCATTTCCTTAACAGCTTTGCCTAATGCATTCGCAGCTAACTTAGCATCTGTAACTACCGGTATCAACAAATGTGGTACACCATTATAAACCGAAAGTTCAACCATTTTAGGATCAATTAAAATCAACTTAACTTGATCCGGCAGTGCCTTCATTAATATACTCGTTAAAATGGTATTGATTGCAACAGACTTTCCGGAACCTGTTGAACCAGCAATGAGAAGGTGGGGCATCTTAGTTAAGTCAGCTGAAATCGTTTGTCCGCTAACATCCTTGCCCAAAGGCACTTGCATAGGATCTTTTTTAGCCCTATTATCTTGATTCTGCATTACATCTTTAAAAGCAACGACCGAAGTGTTTTTATTCGGCACCTCTATACCGATATATGGTTTGCCAGGTATAGGCGCTTCTATTCTGATATCTTTTGCTGCCAAGGCAAGAGCCAAATCATCTGCTAAATTAACAATCCTGCTAACTTTAACTCCAACAGCAGGCTGTACTTCATAACGTGTAATTGTAGGACCCAAAATCGCTTTTTTTATGATAACTTTGACGCCAAAACTTTTAAAAGTAGATTGTAAAGTTTGCGTATTTTTGCGAATAAGAGCCTTATCGGTACTTTGATCAACATTCTTAATGCTGTCAAGCAAGGTTAAAGGAGGTTTTTGATAATTTGGACTTACTTTCTGATCTTGTTTAAGTTCGCCATGATCAACAGATTCCAATTCTTGCTTAATTTTCTTATCTTCTTCAACAAAAGAATGTGATTTGGGTAAATTGCCACTGGTATTATCAGTTTTGCTCTCTTTTTGAATATTATTTTGACTGGCCACCTGAATTTGTGGCTCAACCGGAGACTGTTCTGGCATATCACCAAATTCTGATTCATTCGAAACAGAATTGTCTACATCCGTAGTGTCTGCAAATTCTTCGGTTGACTTGTCATTAACAGCAAAATCATCAACATCAGGAAAAACCATATTTTGAGAATCCGATGTCTCCTGTAAATTTTGAGATTGTTCATTCAAGTTCTTCTGTTGTTGTTTTTCTCTGAATGAACCATATTTATCTTTTATTTTCGTGCCAGCTGCCTTATTTTTATCAATAAAAAGCTGACTAACCGTCTGAAATTTTTTAATTATAGTTGCAAACTTTACATCAAAGAACATTAAAATGCCGCAGGGAATCAATAAAATCGCAACTACACGCAATCCTATATGGCCTAGTAAGGGATAAAATATTTGGTAACATAATGCGCCAATGACTCCTCCACCAACATGTTTGGTAACAGCCATTCGGCCAAATTCGGCAGATATTTCATGCCAGAATGCATTCATAAACGCATTATTTACAAATTCACTTTCAAAATAAATGCTGCTCTGAATTAATAAAAATCCGAGTATTGCAAAAAACAGACCACAACTGCGCTTAAATTTAAAGTGCATCGGCTTGTTGTAAATCAGCATAACCAGGCCAAAAATAATACAAATTCCAGCAGCTAATAAATATGAATCTCCAAAAAAGAAACGAAAAATATTCGCAACTTGTTTACCAAGAATTCCAAATTTAACAAATGCCAAAACTGAAATAATAATTTGTACAAGGCCAACAATTGCCCAAGTAATTCCAGTATTCTGATTTTTCTTATGAGATTTAGTGGTTTTTCTCCTCTTCTTTTTAGGCATAATACTACCTAATCAACAATTAAAAATTTGCTTGGAAGTTCAAATTAACTGGTTCATCCAAAGTAATTTGAGTAACTTCATAAGTAAGGGTTTCAATATATTCAACTAATGGACGACTAAGCAACTTATAATCTGTCTTTTCCAGATCGCTGCCATCACCAAAATAATCTTTAATTTTAACGATCTGACTAATCATTCCACTTACAGAAAAATCTCCCGGCGCAGGTGCTACGTCAAAAACAACGGTTACATCAAAATAATTGCCGTCAGTACCAGCATCAGTTGTGCCATCATCATTTTGTTTTTCGACCTTTTTTAAGCCAAAATTTACCTGATCTTTAGTTTCCGGCTCTTCATTAATATCATAATGAAAATTTTTGACTATAACAGGAGTTTCTTTTTCAAAATCCATCTTAGTTTCCTCCTAAATTTCTTTCATAGCGCTCAGGGCGATTGTAGTTATCTTTTAATTTATCATTTTCATAATGATGTGTAGTTTCTAAATTAGGAAAACCCTGCTGACGCAATGCTTCAAGTAAAACTATCGCCACTGAGTTAGCCAAATTATAACAACGAATATTATCCGACATTGGTATTCTCAAATTGCGCTCGTAATATTCTCGCATAAATGTTTCTGGTAAACCAGTAGTTTCTTTGCCAAACACAAAGTAGTAATTTTTCGCAGAATCTGTATAATCTATTTCCGCATAATTTTTTGAAGAAAATTTAGAAATAAGATACATTTCGTCTTGGGAACCAAGTTGACCTAGGAATGCATTAAGATCTTCATGCACCCGGACATCAACCTTATCCCAATAATCCAAGCCAGCTCGTTTCATTTTTTTGTTATCGATTTGAAAACCTAATGGCTCAATCAAATCAAGAACTGTATTAGTCCCGGCACAAGTTCGAGCAATATTACCAGTATTAGCTGGCATTAGTGGCTCATATAACACTACGTGATTTGTCAATCTTTTTCTCCTTCACTATATTTTTAACAAATAAAACTTATTTTTTTGGCGCTTTTTCTTCTGATCCCGCGCTTAAATTATTCGAGTTCTCAGCCGCAACTTGGAAGTTTTCCTCATCTTCATCTTCTTTGAAAACCTGAGAAACATTACGGTAATAGTTATAAACACGCAAAATAATAATTTTTAAAATAGCATAAATTGGAATACCAAAAATGACGCCCCAAAGTCCCCAAACAGAACTTGAGCCTATCAATAACAAAATAGTGGTTACCGGGTGCATCTCCATCTTGTTTCCCATTACCAAAGGACTAATAACCCTTGACTCAATGGTCTGTTCGATTGCAAAAACAACCAAAACTTTAATTACCATTGGTACAGAAAGCATAATAGCAATCACGATTACAGGTATAAATGAAATAAAAGTACCAAAATATGGAATAAGGTTAAGAATACCGCTTAAAACAGCAAGGGCAATGCCATACGGAAGTCCGATGATACTGTAGCCAATGGCAAACATTATTCCGACCCAAAAAGCAACAGTAAGTTGTCCCCTAATATAAGATGCTAGTGCAGTATTAATATCGTAAAGAAGTTCGCCAAAACTTTTCTGCCAACGCTTCGGTGCAAATTGCATTAAGTAAGGGCGTAAATTGTGAGCATCTTTTAACATAAAAAACAGAATAAAGGGTGCAGTAAGTAAAGTCATAACTATAATAGTAACAACACTAATTGCTGAAGAAATATTGCTAAGCGCTGCATTGACGGCCTCATGACCTGACTTAAAGAGCATATCTTGCGCCCTGTTGATAGCATCATTAATATTGCCCTTAACACTGTGAAGTTGCGGATTACTCAGCCAATCCTGTACCGCATTTGTAGCATCCTTCCAGATATGAGGCCAATGAGTAATTAATGAGTTAATTTGACTTTGAACAATTGGCAATAAAGTATTAACTATCCAAACGAGCAAAACTGCTACTAAAACAAATAATCCAAGAATAGTAACAATCCTTGGTACTTTGAACTTTCTCTCTAAAATATCTACTAGCGGATTCATAATATAAAACTGAATCAAAGCCAGCATTAACGGAGGAAGAATCGCACTTACAAAGACCTTAGCGGGATTTAAAACAAATGATATTTTGTTGAACAACCAAATCACAAGGAAGAACAACAAAATGTTTAGTAGTGCAATACTAAACCGATTATTCAAAAACCATTTTTGAAATATGGTTCTTTTTTTATGCTTTTTCTCGTAGTCCATCAAATCATCCTAATCAAATGTGTTCATATACTATGTCATCACCAATATTAAATTCAGGCATTGTCTGTTTATCCTCTATAGTGAAATACACACCGTTAGCAAGAGGATTTTTTGACTTTTTCTGATTAAAAAACAGCGTTACATGACCTAAAGCTCTCATATCGCTAGTAACCATGGAACCGACAAAGTCAGCAATATAGGTCTGACCATCGATTGTAATTGTGTCGCCTTTTTTCATAATAAAACTACTGACAGGGGTTTGGGCATTAAATTTTTGAATAACCGAAACATCGACTAGTTCGGGAGTGACATTTTCACCAAATAAAATCACCATATTACCCTTAGGCTCAATAGCTTGCTTACCAATTTTCGTAATAGTTGCTGTCCATTTCATAATTTGCTCTCCTTAAGCTTTAATTTTAGCATAACAAAAACCGCTTAACTAATATATAAGCGGTTTTCTTTGTTACTTCTTTATTTTTTATGATAGAGAAGCCATTTTTTAATTTCATCAATAATAACTAACGGTATTGGCAGACAGAATAAGAATAACCAGTCAACCGGTAATAATCTTGTCGTATTGAATAATTGCTGCAAGCCGGGAGTAACAGTTAAAGCCAAAAACAGAAGGATTTCGAATATAATTCCGTACCAGATATTACGATTGCTGAATATGCCTTTCTTAAACAGAGAAACTTTATTTGTTCTGCAATTTAGTACATTAGCAATCTGTGTAAAAATAATTGCTCCCAAAACCATTGTAGTTGCACGCATATAAACTGGACCATCAGCAGCTAATGGCACATGAGGCCAGCCGTTTTGGAAATTCACAAAGAAATATGCACCAATTGATATGGCACTGGAAATCAAACCATACCACAAAAATGCTTTAATAATTACGCTTCTGTTGAGCAAGTGCTCATTACGTTTTCGTGGAGCTTGTTTCATGACATCAGGATCAACAGCTTCTCCACCGAGTCCTAATGCTGGCAACATATCCGTTCCCAAGTCTACTGTTAAAATCTGCATTACAGTCATTGGCAAAGGAATCATGCCTCCAGAAAATAGGAACAATATCGATGGAAAGGCCTCCGGCACATTTGAAGTCAAAATATAAGTTAAAAACTTACGGATATTGCTGTAGACGGCACGGCCTTCTTCAATTGCGGCCACAATAGACGCAAAATTATCATCAGTCAAGATAATATTGGCTGCATCTTTAGCTACATCCGTACCAGTCAAGCCCATTGCTATACCAATATCTGCCTGCTTTAAAGCAGGTGCATCGTTAACTCCGTCACCAGTAGAAGCTACAATTTCACCATTTTCCTGTAAAGTTTTAACGACCTTATATTTTTGTTCAGGAGCTACTCTAGCAAAAATCACTTCTCCTTTCAATGCTTCTCGTAAGTCTTCATTGCTCATGGTTTCTAGTTCATCACCAGATATGACTCGTGCCTTGTCAGAGGTCAAACCAATTTGAACTGCAACAGATTTTGCTGTCAACTTGGAATCTCCAGTAACCATAATAATTTTAATTTTTGCCTGGTGGCAACGTCTAACGGCATTATATATTTCAGGACGAGGTGGATCACTCATTGTAGTCAAACCAACAAATATTAAGTGCTCCTCAGCTGATTCAATGGTTAACTTAGTAACATCAGTATTTTCTTTTTCCACAATTCGATAGGCCATAGCCATACTGCGAAGTCCTTTAGCAGCATAGTCGGCATTGTGTTTTTCGGCTCGTTTCTTATCATCGTCAGTCAGAGCCCGAACTTTACCATCGACTTGAATTTGGTCACACTGCTTAATCACATCGCTAAAAGAACCCTTAGTAAAAATGATATATTGGTGATCATTCCAGCGATGAATGGTTGACATGCGCTTTCGATTAGAGTCAAAAGGCAGTTCTCTTAATCGGGGATATTTAACCAAAACTTTTTGCCGATCAAACCCTGCTTTTTCAGCCATGATAATTAAACAAGCTTCAGTTGGAGTACCTAAAATTTTAGGCTTACCCCCTTTAACTTTGCTGGGTTGAACAGCAGTATCATTGTCCAAAGACGCTATTTGAACCAACTTATGCAAGTCGGGATTTTCTTCATACCACAACTGCTTATTGTTTAACTCAATTTGACCATTATTGACGTAGCCGTTGCCAGTAACTTTATATTCATTTTGAGGAGTCCAAATGTAATGAATAGTCATTTGATTCTGGGTTAAAGTACCCGTTTTGTCTGAACAAATAACTGTAGTTTCTCCTAATGTTTCAACTGAATTTAATTCCTTAACCAATGCATGTTTTTTGGCCATGCGTTTAACACCTTGGGCTAAGCTAAGAGTTACAGTAGGCAATAATCCTTCTGGGATAAAAGCTACAATCATACCTAAAGCAAAAATAAAGGCTTTAGCAAACGGATATTTAACAAAGAAAATTGCTGCAATTAGGAACAAAACGCCTATCGAAACAGCAATAATTGATAATTGTTTCGTCAGGCGGTTTAGTTCCTGGGTTAGAGGACTATCGACTTTATTTTGCTTTTGGGTTAACTGCGCTATTTTGCCAAATTCAGTATTCATTCCCGTGGCAAATGCTATTGCACGAGCTGTGCCTGAGCCAACGGTTGTTCCTGAATAAACCAAGTTAGCTTCAGCGTAACTGCCTTCGCCCGGTGCGTAATCCGTTGTTTTTGATTCAGGTACGGATTCACCGTTTAAGGCACTTTGGTCAACCTGCATCGAGCTGGCAGTAATTAGTCTGGCGTCTGCTGGAATAGCATTACCTGCTTGAAGAATAAAAACGTCTCCAGGAACCAGTTCTTTGGCATCAATCTGCGTTTTTTTACCGTCACGAATTGCCTGAACATAAGTTGGCAACATATTATTCAAAGCATCTGTGGCTCTTTTAGCAGCTCTTTCCTGCCAAAAACTAAACAGACCGTTAATAATATTAACCATCCAAATGGCAATTCCCAATTCAATGGTGCCACTGAACATCGCTACAGCTCCGGAAATCCACAACAAGATTGCCATCATACTAATAAAGTTCTTAAAAAAAGTCTTCCATTCAGATTCTTCTTCAGACTTTTTAATTTCATTACGACCATATTTAGCCAATCTTGCGGTTGCTTCTGCAGAAGTTAAACCTGCAGAAGATGAGTGAAGATTAGTATAAACTTCAGAAATATCATTCTTAGCATAAAGCTCTCGAATTTTATTTTCTTCCATTCCCAACATACCTCTTATTTCAAAACTTTCAATTTTAAACTAATCAATAAAGCTGACACCATACTTTAACACTTTTTAAAATGTTAAAGTCACTCAATATTTTTACAATTGCGTGTCATGCTATACTAATTGTTGAGACAATTATAAATGAAATTGGAGGCTTTTCAAGCATGAAATTATTAATCGGCGGATATACTAAAAAAAAGTCAACGGGAATCTATGAATTACCACTTACCCGTGCAAAAAATGGATTAGAAATGCAAATGGGACCAGCCAAAGAAGTAATTAAAGTCGGGGGTCCGACTTATTTTGTCCAGGATGGCAAGCTAATTTTTACTATTAATAACGCTGGCGCTAAGGGTGGTATCAGCTCATTTGAGCTTATTGATGGCAAGTATCAAGAAAAAGATTCATACTTAACTGCCGGCTCGTCACCTGCCTACATTGGCATTAATCAGAAAAAGAAATTGCTTTATACTGCCAATTACCATACAGCAATTTTAGCTGTATTCTCATTTGATAATGATGGCAAGCTAACTTTTTTAGATTCAGTGACTCACACTGCAGATAGCCTGGGGCCTTGTCCTGAACAAGCTGATGGTCCCCACCCGCATTTTTTTGATCAAACACCGCAAGGCAATCTTGTAAGTTGCGACTTAGGCAATGACTGTGTTGATTTTTACAGTTTCAAAAATGATAAGCTGCAACATTTAGCTAAATATCAAAACGAACCGGGTTTTGGCACACGTCATATTGTTTTCAGTCCTGATGGCAATTATTTTTATGTTGTTGGTGAGCTTTCAAGTAAAATTAATTTAGTCAAGTTTGATGAGGTTAATTGGCAATTTAAGAGTATTGCTACTTATTCAACTATCCCTGATGATTATTCCGACCACAATGGAGCTGCTGCTATTAAAATTAGTAAAGATGGTAAATTTATTTACACTTCCAACCGTGGTCACGATACCATTACTGTTTTTGCAGTTAATGATGATCACACTTTACAGTTGCGCCAAAGAGTCTCAACCTTTGGCGAATTTCCGCGAGATTTTAACTGGGACAAAGATGAAAAATATGTGGTGGCAACCAACCAAAATTCAGATAATGCTACTTTATATACCAGGGACGCGGAAAATGGCTGTTTGACTCCTGTGCAAAAAAATATTTTTGTTCCCGAAGGTACTCGCGTACTTTTTAGTGAATAATTTTCCTATAACAAATAAAGGGTTGTCTAATATAATGACAACTCTTTTTTATTACATTTACTAAAACTATTTTGGAATATTATGCCATAATTCCTGCATATCATGTGGATCGGGCACTTCAATACTAATTTGCCTCTCTTTTTTGAAAGGATCAGGAAATTCTAAGTGAAAGCAATTTAATGCTTGCCTTTTGAAATTATCTTTTTGCCCATATAATGGATCTCCATATAAGGGGTGACCAAGATATTGCATATGCAAACGAATCTGGTGAGTTCTCCCGGTATAAAGGCGTAGTTCTACTATACTGGCATTTTCTTTTTGTGCAATCACTTTATATGCCGTTTTTGCTTTCTTGCCAGTGGGTTCAATACTACGTACAATCGAAGTTCCTTTTCGTCCAATTGGCTGATCTATGATGCCCTTTAGTTCGTCTAAACCAAAATTACCATGAACTATTGCATGGTACTTTTTAATAAATTTATCCTTTTTGAGCTGACTAAAACGTGCATGAGCAATAGCATTTTTACCAACTAAAACCAAACCAGAAGTGTCACGGTCAAGTCGCGTTACAATATGTGGCTTGATATTCACACTTTTTTTGCGCTCAAAATAACCTAAAATTTGGTTAACGAGTGCGTTATCATCATAGCGGGAAGGAATCGATAAAATCCCTGCAGGCTTATTAACAACCAGGTAGTTTTCAGTTTCTTTAACAACCTCAATAGGTTTTTGAGAAGGTGTGAGCCATGGATTATGCTTTTCCTGACCCGGAATGAAAATCACTTCATCGCCAACATGTAAAATGAAGTTTGTATAGCGCCTTTTATGATTAACAAGAATCATGCCACCCGCATTTTTAGCATTATTGACAGCTCTTTTTGAAAAACCATTCTTTAATAAAAAAATCCCCAATTTTTTGGGGGCTTTTTCATCTACAGTAACTTTAAATAGTGTCATCGTTATCTCCAATAAATGCACTTTGAACCCTTGACCAAAAATGGGTATGTCCAAACCTGTCAAAATGAATTTCCTTAGTAGAAATACGGTAATTAATCTTTTTAGCATTTCTAATGTTAATGCGACGACCATCAATGGTCATTACAAAATGATCAGCATTAGGAACTATGGTAACACACTGCTGGGGAGCGAGTACAATTGGTGATGACAAAGATCTAAAAATACTATTGTTAATAGAAGCTATTTCTGCCATCTGTAAGGCTTTAAGTCTCGGATGGATTACGGCACCACCAAGCGATTTATTATAACCTGTTGAGCCGGTTGGCGTTGAAATACATAAACCATCTCCGCGGAAATTTTCAAATAACTGATCATCAATGTAAACTTTAGCTTCAAGCGTATGTGAAATGCGCTTTACTGCTGACTCATTTAAAGCTAAAAAGTGTTTCTTTTCATTAGCTTCAGTTAGAAGTTCCACCTCTAACAGCGGATAGCTGGCAGACTCAGGTTCTCTTAAAAATAAAGCATCTACCATTTTATCAACTTCAGGACCACGCCAATCAGTATAAAAGCCCAGATGTCCAGTATGGATGCCGATGAAGCGAATTGAACTGATTTGGTTTTCATATCTGTGAAAAGCATTTATCAAAGTTCCGTCTCCACCGACCGTAATCACTACATCTGGATACTTGGCATCAAAGACAACGCCCTCTTTGGTTTCTAACAATTTTCGCAAGTGCGCCACTACCTTTAGTGTCTCCTGATTGGTGTTATGGGCAATTGTAATTCTCATTATTTTTCCTTACCCTTGTTTTTGGTAAAAACTTTCTGAGCTTCTTGCACTTCATCTTTAATTAATGACATTTCTTCATCAAGCTTATATGCCGTTTCTGCAGTAGATTTTAGTCTTTCAGAAATATCTTTAGGATAAGAACCCTGATATTTGTAATTGAGAGTGTGTTCTACCGTTGCCCAAAAGTTCATTGCCAATGTTCTAATCTGAATTTCAGCTAATAATTTTTTTGGACCAGTCGGCAAATAAACAGTATATGAAATAACCATATGATAAGAGCGATAGCCCGAAGGTTTGGCATTTTTCACATAATCACGTTCTTCAATGACTTCCATGTCGGCACGTGTATGAATTAAGTCTACCACCTTATAAATATCATCGACAAATTGACAAACTATTCTAATTCCCGCTATGTCTTGCATATCAGTTTCAATAACGTCGAAACTAATTACACGTCTTTTCATTTTTTCTTTAATTGAGTCAACAGTTTTCACCCTGCCGACCACAAATTCTATAGGTGAATGTTCTCCCTTTGTCAAGAAACTTTGTCTTAAAGAACGAAATTTCACCTTTAATTCTCGCACGGCCTCTTCATATGGCCATAAAAAATTATCCCAGTCATAATTCATAGAAATAACCCTTTCTCAAACAGCATATTCATTTTAACATAATTTATATGATAGCAATTTCATATGGTCATTTACCTTAATAAAATAATCCCTGTTTTTCTATACAGGTGCCTAAAGCCTTATTACAAAGTCTTTTTTCTTGCACATTAAACCTTTTGATATTATGATAAATTTATTAATTTCAATTAGGCTATACTATCATAGCTTTAGCACTTATTTTACTTATTTAGAAAATTTTAAAATTTAATGACATTTGTTTTTGATTTTTAGAAACTACTTTTGAAAAATATAGATTTTGATACAGAAAATTAAAGCATTTCTTTCATAAACAAAATTGAATGGAGTAATATTAAATGTCACAAAATAATGAAATTGAAGCAAAAATCATCTTGCATAAGGCAATATACCAAAAACTTTGTCATGATTTTCCAGTAAAGCAAAGCTTTACACAGGAAAATTATTATTTTGATACTACTGAAAGTTTGTTAAAACAATATAACATAAGCTGTCGCATTAGGCTTTTTAGTGACCATGCAGAGCAAACTCTGAAGGTTCCAAATAAGAATCCCATACAAAACGATTTTCACGAAGCAATAGAAATTAATGATTCCTTAAAATTAGATGAAGCTAAAGCATTAATTAAGCAGGTAGCAAAAGGATCGCCTATAATTTTTAAGTATAGCGTAGGAGAATATTTGGATCAGAAATTTTCACAGAAGTTAAAACTGCATTTACAAACTTTCTGCAAAACTCACCGTACATTAGCGAATGGGCCACAAAATTGTGAACTGACTTTTGATGATAACATTTATCCAGATAACTACGAAGATTTTGAGCTTGAGATTGAAAACCATAATCCAGATTTAATAGCGCAAATTCTTGCAAAATTAAAAAAAGAGTATAAATTTACACAAAATTATACTAATACTAACCAAGCAAAAGTTGCACGCGCTTACATACATCGTGTTAGAATATGATTGAGTGAACTTTTAAAAGGGTAGATATTTAATCATTTTATACTTAACAATCAGTATTGGAGGAGCCTGATCATGTTCGAGATTTTTCTTTTTGTTAATCCCGTTGGTATTTATTGTTATAATACGGAAGTTTTAATCAAAGACGCGATTGATGAACTTAATATCAACTCTTCTTTTCATTTTGTTCCGATCATAAATTCAAAAGTAATAAGAGAGGACATTATTAGAAGAAAAAATAATGGCCAGAAAATAAAAGATATATCAAAGTATACAATTGCTTCTTACCAGGCTTTACGGCATTACAATGCAATTAAAATAGAATATGGCAATAAGAAGGCACGTGCTTATTTAGTTGCTTTACAGCGTGTTATGAGTACCGATTTTAATAAATATTCAGAAAGTTTGCCTAGAGAAATTGCGCAAAGTTTAGACTTGGATTTTAGTCGTATTAATAGTCGCAAAATTGCTTGCTATGTTGATGATTCAATTCAACAAGATAAAGATCTTGTCCGTAAATTTAACGTTCGCAATTTTCCTACTACTATTATTTTTAACGAAAGTGGCAATTATAATGGTGTAATGTTAGAAGGTATTCTTGCACATGATAAACTGATAAAGCTTCTTAAGGATAATGATTGTGTTGCCAAAGAGCCAAAGAATTATTACCCCGTGCGACATTTACGGTTGATTTAAATATTTACTTGCATTATCTGACGAATTTATTTTACGAAAATTGTTAAAAACCCAAGGCGGCAAATCATCTATGGTTTGCCTTTTTTTATATAACAAATTTGCAATTTGCATGCCCTTCAAGCTTTTATGTGCAAGCTGCATTTGCAAATATTGTTTTTGCTGTTTGGGATTAACATAATATTTCTGTAACAATGGCTGAAAATGCCATAATTTTTTTAAACCTTTTGCACAGATACCAAAGTTTTCTTCTTGAAAGTGAACTTTATTTGTTAGCGGCTCAAGCAAAACGTTATATTTTAGCCGAATAATCTTTTTAAAAGGATCAATCTCTAAATAATAATCTTGCCAAAAATTGTTTCTGCGAAAGAAAATAAGCTGAGATTTTTTCACGTTTTGTCCTAAGAAATGCCTCTTACCAACTATCCATATATCCTTAATGCCTATTTGTTTATATAAAAAATGGCGATGGCGAAATTCTGACTTATTGAGAGGAGCACACTGAATTTCAAAGGCTAAATTTGAAGCTGCCAATACATCAGCTCGCAATTGTCCATTAGCAAGACTAGCCTCTGTTTGAGCATTAAAATGTACCTCTCTCAGTGCCTGAGTTAGTAATTTTTTACTTTGAGCATGTTCTTTATTTTCCCCACATAAGTTAATTTCAGAAGGTATATGTTTAAAGTAGGGTCGCTTGTCTTTACTTACTAATCGCATTTCTCGTTCACAGTGTGGACAAAAATAATGTTTTTTAATTTTATTGTTACTTTGGGACAACTTGGCTTCCTCAATTGCTAAAACCAAAATATTATTTAACAATGCTGCATACATATTTATCACCTAAGAATAAATACGCAAAAAGGCAGGGTTTTACCTGCCTTTTTTATTCAGCTATTTTGCTATTTTATTTAATATCACTAAAATATTGGCGCAATCGGTCTAAAGCATCATGAGATAACAAACATTTACCATTTGTCCGCACGCGAGCCATTTCACTAGTCTTTACTTTTATACCATATTCGTTTGCAATTGCCCAAGCATCTGCTGGCTTTATTTCTGAATATTCTTGATCAGTAAAAATCAGCTCCAAATAAAATTTACCTCGTTCGAAGTATAGGCTGGAGGATAAATCACTTGCTTCAAGACTGTCTGCTAATTCAGTTACCTGATCAAGATCATTAAAGCAGTATGCCTGTTTTTTCTGCAATTTCCAAAACTGTTTCTTAACCTTAGGTTGAGAAGAATCTGCTGGGTCACTTGAATCTTCTTTATCTTCTTCCTCATTTTCAGGTTCAAGGTCGAGAAAAGACTTGCGAGCATCATTATTCTTTTTATTGCCGTTATCAGCAAAATCATTATCAAATAATTGAGCAAGATTATTACGATCTTTTTCTGTTACTTTAGTGATTAGTAAATCAAGTCCACCGTTATTAGGCATCACTTGAAAAGTTACAGGTGCATCCTGGCTAAAAGAGTGGTCAGTATCAATTTCATCCAAAATTGAGTAAAAGAAATGCTGGATTTTATTTTTATCACCTAGTAAATCCAAAACTTTGAGACCACGATTAGCTAACTCTTGTTTACCTATTCTCACGCGAATCGTATTATTGTTTATATGATCTACTTGCATGAGTTCTCACCTCCATCAGATTCTTTGTTCTATTGTAGCGTACTTTGCTAATAAAATAAAAGCGTTAGTTTAAAAACTAACGCTTTTATTTTAAACTTACCTGAATTTTATAAATCAGCTATCTTTTGCATTTCTTCAAGTTCAAGACGACGTACTTTTCTTGGTAAAAAGCGACGAATTTCGTCTTCATTATACCCAACTTGCAAACGCCTATCATCCATAATAATTGGACGTCTCAATAAACTAGGATTTTTTTCCACTAAGTCAAGCAGTTGGTCTATTGATAGATCATCAAGATTAACTTTAAGTTGTTGAAAGGCTCTTGAACGCGTAGAAATAATTTCTTCCGTACCGTTTTCAGTCATTCGCAAAATTTGCATAAGTTCGTCTTTTGTTAGTGGCTCAGAAAAAATATTCCTTTCCTTAAACGGAATGTCGTGTTTCTTTAACCAAGCCTTTGCTTTGCGACATGATGTACAGCTCGGAGATATATATAAGTTGACCATATATTTCACGCTCCTTTTAATTGTTTTCTAAATTATTATAACATACTACTTCTTTTTTGTAAGTAGTGTTTTTGATGACTAATTACATTCTTATGTTAAGTTAAAAACATGAATATTCTGTGAACTTTTTGCCAAGAAAGATTAAAGAAATTAAAAAAGGATACAAGAACTTAAAGAATGTACCCTTTTTGAATATTAATATTTACTTGTTTACTTTTTTCATTAAATCGCTAACTAATTTTTCGTTTTCTTCAGCTGTTTCTGAAACATAACAAGCTTTATTAGCTAATTCCTTGATGTCATTAGTGTCAAGCTTTTTCATCAAACTTCTGATTCGTAAAATTGAGGTAGCACTCATTGAATACTCGTCTAAGCCCATTGACAACAGAATTGGGAACATGGTACTGTCTCCAGCAGCTTCACCACACATGCCACACCAAATACCATTTTCATGAGCTGCATCAATTGTATGCTTTATTAAGCGTAAAACTGATGGATTCGCTGGTTGATACAGGTAAGAAACGTTATCATTACCACGATCAGCAGCCATTGTATATTGGATCAAATCATTAGTACCAATTGAGAAGAAATCAACTTCTTTTGCAAGTTGGTCGGCTAAAACGGCAGCAGCTGGAACCTCAATCATCATTCCGACTTCCAAATCAGAACCGATCTTAACTCCCTTTTCAACTAACTTGTCTTTTTCTTCACTTAAAATCGCTTTAGCTTTGCGTAATTCATTTATGGTACCAATCATTGGGAACATGATGCCCAACTTACCGTAAGCAGATGCACGTAACAAAGCACGAAGCTGAGTACGGAAAATTTCTTCATTTTGCAGTGATAGCCTAATTGCACGCACTCCCAAAAACGGGTTCATTTCTTCTGGCAAGTCCCAGTAGTCAAGGTGCTTGTCACCACCAATATCCATGGTTCTAATAATAACCTGCTTGCCATGCATGTCTTCAATGACTTCTTTATAGGCTTCAAACTGTTCATCCTCTGTTGGAAAGTCTTTTGAGTCCATGTACAAGAATTCAGTTCTATAAAGGCCTACAGCCTCAGCACCATTGTCATTCACACCTGGCATATCATTTGGAGTACCAATATTTGCTGCAATTGTGAATTTTTTACCATCCGCAGTTACTGAAGGTTCATCCTTTAACTTTTCCCATTCAGCTTTTTGCTTCAAGAAATCAGCACTCTTTTGCTTATAGTCTGCAATTTCGCTGTCCGTCGGCTTAACGACAACATCACCGCTAAGACCATCAACAGCAAGAGTATCACCATTTTGAACGTCTTTTGTGATTGAGTCAGTACCAACAACAGCTGGTAATTCAAGAGAACGAGCCATAATAGCAGAGTGAGCAGTCCTACCACCAATGTCAGTTACAAAGCCCTTAACAAACTTCTTGTTTAATTGAGCAGTGTCACTTGGAGTTAAGTCATGAGCTACCACAATTACCTCGTGATCAATTGATGCAGGATTAGGCAACTCTTTACCCAGTAAATGAGCCATAATTCTCTTAGAAACGTCTCGTACATCAGCTGCACGTTGCTGCATGTATTCGTTATCAGTCATGCCTTCAAAAATTGTAATGAACTTTTGAGCAGTTTCATCAAGTGCAGCTTCACTGTTAATTTTTTGCTCTTTGATTTCATTTTCGATGGCACCAGTAAATTCAGGATCGTTTAAAATCATCAGATGAGCTTCAAAGACTTGAGCTTCATCTTCACCTAAACTCTTCTTTGCGCTATCACGGATTTTTTCAACTTCAGCAGTTGATACTGAAATTGCCTTCTTATACCGTGCTAATTCACTTTCAACATCGCTAACTGTAGTTTTTGAAAATGAAAGATCAGGTTCAACCAAGAGATAGGCTGGTGCTACAGCAATACCATCACTTGCAGCAATTCCTTTTAATGTCTTGGTCATTATTCAGCTAAACCCTCTTTTTTCATTGTTTCAGAAATAGCGTTAATTGCGTCTTTTTCATCATCACCATCAGCACTGATCGTAACATCAGCATTTTTACCAACTCCGAGTGACATAACACCCATGATTGATTTCAAGTTAACTGATTTACCGTTGTATTCCAAGTTGATATCTGAACCAAACTTAGAAGCAGCTTGTACTAGCAATGTAGCTGGACGAGCATGAATACCTGTTTCTGCAACAACATGAAAATCGCGTTTTTCCATTATATATATCTCCTTTTAATTCAAAAAATCAAAACGGTAATAAATACCTATTCGCTTACTTAGACTATCATTTTTTTGTGAATTAGACAACATAAATGTAACAGTTTACATCACTAAACTCCAGTCTTAGACTGCGAATAAATTATTTTACCACCCCGCAAGGCCTTTCCCGTTATGTTTTGCCTCTTACCAAAAGACCTTAATGCAGATTGAAATTCAAAAGCATCTTTAGGGTCAACTTCATAATGATCTAGTTCACCATCTGCCAACTGCTCAAGAATTTTTTGATAATCCAAATTTACCACCGCTTTTATCCTATATTAATTCAGCAACATTTTTGATTTTGCCTACATGTATTTTAGCATATTTAACGTACTTACAAATAATAAGATCCAAGTTTTAGCACTTGATTATTCCGAGTGCTAATTATATAATTTAGTAAACTGATATGAAAGGCGGTAATACAATGCTTTGTCAAAACTGTCAAAAACGACCAGCTTCCATTCACTTATTTGCAAAAGTTAATGGACAAAGTCGCGAAATTAATTTATGCGGACAATGTTATCAACAACTTAAACAACAAGGAAATATTAATATGAATAATGACAATAATGGCTTCTTTGGTGATTTCAGCGACCTGTTTAACTATAATGGCAATGCTGGAAATCCGGGAGATCCGAGAATGAATAATGGTGGACCTGGCAATGGTAATAATGGTGCCGGAGGTAGTCGTTCACTTTTAGATCAATATGGTACAGATCTAACTGCATTAGCAAGAAAGGGCAAGATTGACCCAGTCATTGGGCGTGACAAAGAAATTGCCCGCGTCATTGAGATTTTAAATCGCAGAACAAAAAATAACCCAGTTTTAATTGGTGAAGCCGGAGTGGGTAAAACTGCTGTGGTTGAAGGCTTAGCTCAGCAAATTGTTGATGGCTCGGTTCCTGCCAAATTACAAGATAAAAGAATAATATCATTAAACGTAGTTTCTTTAGTGCAAGGTACAGGTATTCGTGGCCAATTTGAGCAACGTATGCAGCAACTTCTTAAAGAAGTGGAAAATCACGATGATATTATTCTCTTTATTGATGAGATTCACGAAATAGTCGGCGCAGGCAATGCTGAGGGCGGAATGGATGCAGGCAATATTATTAAACCTGCTCTTGCCCGTGGTGATTTGCAATTAGTTGGTGCGACAACTTTAAAGGAATATCGTGAAATTGAAAAAGATTCTGCTTTAGCAAGACGTTTCCAACCCGTTGACGTTAAAGAGCCTTCGGTTAAAGAAACTATCCAGATCTTAAAGGGTATTCAAAAGCGTTATGAAGACTATCATCATGTACATTATACTGATGATGCCATAAAAGCTGCTGCTGAATTATCCGAGCGTTATATCCAGGACAGATTTTTACCTGATAAAGCTATCGATTTGCTTGATGAAGCAGGTTCACGCATGAATCTGACAATTCCTTACGTTGATAAAGATAAAATGAAGGAACGGATTGATGCAGCACAAAAATTAAAACAAGAATCTTTAAAGAACGAAGACTATGAAAAAGCAGCATACTACCGCGATCAAATTGAAAAATATAATAAGATGAAGGATCAAAAAGTAGATCCAGATAAATCTCCTATTATTACCAGCAAGATTATGAATAAGATTGTTGAAGAAAAAACTGGCATTCCTGTTGGCGATTTGCAAAAGCAGGAAGAAAACCAGCTGCAAAATCTGGCACCAAATCTGAAAGCTCACGTCATTGGTCAAGACAAGGCTGTTGATAAACTGGCTCGGGCAATCAGGCGTAACAGAATTGGCTTTAACAAATCTGGTCGTCCGATAGGCTCCTTCCTATTTGTTGGACCAACTGGAGTCGGTAAAACTGAACTAGCTAAACAGTTAGCAAGACAAATGTTTGGTTCAGAGAATGCTTTGATTCGTTTTGATATGTCAGAATATATGGAATCATATTCAGTGTCTAAACTTATTGGGTCTGCACCTGGTTATGTAGGTTATGAAGAAGCTGGTCAATTGACTGAACGAGTTAGAAGACACCCATACAGTTTGATATTGCTTGATGAGATTGAAAAGGCTGACCCAGCTGTTATGAATCTATTTTTACAAATCCTTGATGATGGTCGTTTGACCGATTCTCAAGGTAGAACTGTATCATTCAAAGACACAATTATTATCATGACCTCTAATGCTGGTCAGGGCATTAAAAATACCAGTGTTGGTTTCGCAGCTGAAAATTCTAAGGATAAGCCGGACTCTGCCAGAAGTTCAATGAGTCAATTCTTCAAACCAGAATTTTTAAACCGTTTAGATGATGTAATTGAATTCAATGAATTAACTAAAGATGATCTGATTAAGATTGTTAATTTGATGCTTGACGAAGTAAACAATATGGTTAAAAATCAGGGCTTACAGATTACTGTTAGCGACGATGCCAAGAAAAAACTTGTTGAAGAAGGCTATAATCCCGCTATGGGAGCAAGACCTTTGCGCAGAACTATTCAGGAAGAAATTGAAGATAAAGTTGCTGACTATAAGCTTGACCACCCTGCAGCAAAGAACTTACTAGCAAATGTTTCTGACAACAAAATTGTCATAAGCGAAAGTGAAAATGTTGTCGACTCAGCAAACAGCAGTGATAATTACTAACTAAGTCAATTCCTATTAAGCATGATTATTGTAAATTATGATAATCATGCTTTTTACTAAAGAAAAAAGTTTAGATTAGTTGTATACTAAAATAAAAAAGAGCTACTAGAAGAAACGGGTGAAATCCATGCATTTAATAGATGTAACCAATAGTTATAAGGACCTAGTTCATAGTCAACTAAATACGACTAACGTAAATTACGTCAAAGTTTACTCTCTAGGCAATACTTCCGTTATCTACACCGAAAGTGATAAAGCGATCGGAATTATCTTGGAAAACCACAATCGCCGTGTACGCAAGGACGAGACAGATTTTGTCATTAAAAGACTTATTCAGGAAAAAGATCCTATATACAAGTTGACAATTGATGAAAGCCAACATGTAATTGAAATCCATATCGATAAATAAAAAAAGCTGGTTTAAAAACCAGCTTTTTTGTTATAATTTTTCGGTTAATTTCACATCAGGATATTTATCTTTGAAAAATCGTTCAGCAAATTGATTTTCGAACAAAAATAGTGGTTGACCATAGCGATCTTTAACCAGTAGGTTTCGACTATTAGCCATGGCAGGATCCAGTTGTTCAGGGTCAATCCAACGGGCTACTCTATGACCAATATTAGTCATTTCAACGTCTGAATTATACTCATTTTTCATTCTGAACTTAAAGACTTCAAATTGCAATTGACCGACTGCACCTAAAATATACTCATCAGTTTGATAATTTTGGTATAACTGAATCGCACCTTCTTGAACCAGTTGGACCATTCCTTTATGAAATGATTTCTGTTTCATCACGTTTTTAGCAGTGACCCTTACGAATAATTCCGGTGTGAATTCTGGTAGTGGTGGATAAACCACTTTGTCTTTGCCGGCATAGATACTGTCACCTATCTGAAAATTACCAGTATCATAAAGTCCAACAATATCTCCTGCTACAGCATCCGAAACTTGCATCCTTTCACTGGACATAAACTCTGTCGCATTATTTAACCTTATTGGTTTACCTGTACGAGCTAAAGTTACATCCAATCCCTTTTTAAACTCGCCACTGCCAATACGGACAAAAGCAATGCGATCGCGGTGATGAGGATTCATATTAGCCTGAATTTTAAATACAAAGCCAGTAAATTCTGAATCATCAGGAGCCAGTTCTTCAGTTTCATTAACTATATGACTTGCAGGCGCAGGAGCCAGTTTGACAAAGCTTTGCAGAAAAGTTTCAACACCAAAATTTGTCAAGGCAGAACCAAAGAATACTGGAGTCTGATCTCCTTTAGCAATCTTTTGCAAATCAAATTGATTGCCGGCTTCTTTAATTAATTCAATTTCTCCTAAGGTATCTTGAAACTGCGGATTCTGACTAAAGGGTTCACTGTCTGGCAATTTACCATTTTTATCTAATGGTAAAAAGCGGTCAGGGCCATCTTTATGATACATTTCAATTTTGTTATTAGCGATATCATACAGTCCTTGCAAGGTTTGGCCTGAACCAATTGGCCAATTCATAGCTACGCCTTCAATGCCCAGCAGATCTTCAAGTTCAGCAATCAGATCTAGCGGAGGTCTGCCGTCACGATCCAACTTGTTCATGAAGGTAAAAATTGGAATTCCCCTTTGTTTTACGACCTTAAATAATTTTTTAGTTTGAGGTTCGATACCTTTAGCAGAATCAATCACCATGACTGCTGAGTCAACTGCCATTAAAGTACGATAAGTATCTTCAGAGAAATCTTCATGCCCAGGAGTATCAAGAATATTAATTCTCTTTCCCTGATATTCAAATTGCATGACGGAGCTGGTAACTGAAATGCCACGTTGCTTTTCAATTTCCATCCAGTCACTTGTAGCATAATGACCGCTTTTACGTGCTTTAACCGTTCCAGCACTGCGAATCACGCCACCAAAAAGAAGCATTTGCTCCGTGATCGTAGTTTTCCCTGCATCTGGGTGCGATATGATAGCAAATGTTCTTCTTCTTTTTACTTTGTCTAACAGTTCGTTACTCATTAAGTATTTTGTTCTTCTTTCTTTTTAGGTTTTGCTTCAGGTATAGTTAATAAAACTGTCATTAGTCTTGAACGCATCATTCTTCTGGTAGTTAAAACCATGCCATTGTCTAATTTGACTGAGAGTTTTTCGCCTTTTGCAGGAATTATGCCTAATTTGGTAATCATATAGCCGGCAATGGTATCCACATCTTCCATTTCAAGATCCGTGCCAAATTGTTCATTAAAATCATCAAGAGGCATTTTACCATAAATGACAAACTTGTTCGGTGCAATCTGATGCACTAAAACCTCAGTTTGATCTACTTCATCATCAATATTACCAACTATCTCCTCAATAATATCCTCAATGGTTGCAATTCCGACCACCCCACCATATTCATCGGTTAAAATAGCTAATTGCTGCTGTGTCTGCTGCATCTCAACGAGTAACTCTCTAAGTTCGGTTGTTTCTGGTGCAAAAAGTGGCGGATTCATGACATCATCGTAGGTAATTTTATCAAAACCCTTCTCCCAAGCTTTACGCAAAACGGTGCGAATATGAATAATACCAACTATTTTGTCCTTATCATGTTGATAAACCGGTATTCTGGAATATGGTTCACGCAGTATTTCTTTGAGATGATCCTGCAAACTTTCCTGGCAATCAACCATGAAAGCATCAATTCTGGGTACCATCACTTCACGTACCATTCGTCCCTGAAAATCCAAAACTGCATTTAACATTGAAAATTCATTGTCACTAATTTTCTTATTTTTATGTAAATCTTCAATTTCTGTAATTAAGTGCTCTCTTGTTTCTTCATCATTTGTAGGGGAAAATTTATTTTTGAAACGCTCAAATAAATTCCCCTTGTCGGGGTCGCTAGCCATTTTATTGCTCTCTTTCTTAAAATAACGTATTAAATACCAACATTATATCATGTACGCAAACAATATGTTAGAATAGCACGTAAGAAATGAGGTCAAACTATGAAAAAAAGTCATGTCATACTTGTTTTCACATTCTTACTGTTAATTCCCTATCTATGCAGTCTTACCATTATTGGTATTGGCTATGATGCTCTGGTTTTGCATTCAGCTGATCTTTTTCGCACTACTATTGGTGCAACAGTTGGTGCTTTAATTATGTTTGCCATTAAGGCAACAATTCAGAGACCAGTCGATTTGCTAGCCGTTGAGATAAACGATGGCTTTCTAAAGCAATTGCTACGTTTTTTCAGTATCAGAAGACGCTACCTTTTGCAAATTGCTAATGTAATTTTAGATTTCATTCTCTGCTTTGCTGCCACTTTTGTAGTCAGAGAATTTTTAACACTAGATCAGATTGTGGGCAAATCAGTTGGTATCGTGATGCTGATCATGCTTTTGTCAACTTGTCTTGGTGCATATGTGGAGTATGATAACCTGTCAATTGATCCCAAACAACACTAATTTTTAAGACTGTCTTCAAGATATAATTCTTGGGTCAGTTTTTTTGTGTCTAAATTCAAGTTTTGCAAAATATAGGGAGTCAAACTATCTCCCGGATTTTGGTAAATTTTAATGCCTTCATCTGCAACAGCAGCTAAAAACTGTGAAATTACCATATTTAAAGGTTGACTAAAAAAGGAAATATTTTGCTTGTCTTTTTCTTCAACAGCTACTTGAGTTTCAGGCAAAACAAATTTCATCAGTCCTTTAGGAACCTCAATCTCGTTTGGCGCAATTACCCCGTACCAGTACATAAAATTTTCAGGACCAAAAACCACCATACTGCTCCTAGTATTTTTCAAATTGTTTTTGCTAATAAAATCTTGGAAATCTTGATTTTGTTCCATTTCCATGTTTGCCTGATTAAAAGTTTTTTGTTCATCCATTACCTGATCTGGAAAAGGACGACCAACAAATGTTACTTTTTTTTGCAGTTTTTTCATAAATTCTCCTAATATTCAGCTAGTTCATCTAAAGGAATAATTTCACCGGCCAGAAAGGCATCAATTTCGTTACTGGCAAATCCATGTGTGAAGAGATAATTACGTATTTTAATTTGCCTTTCGCTTTCTGGTAAACGCCGAAAACGCTTATATGCTTTTATGCCCTGCTTTTTTAAGGCTTCTGTTTGGTCTTCATCATTTTGTGGTAAATCAATTTGAGCAATTATTGTGCTGGCCAGAGAACTGGAGAAGCCATGACTTAATAATTTCACCGTCATTTTTCGTTCCAGCTCACGTTTTGCTAATTTGCCTACTTTGCTTCTCATTGATTTGAGCACTCTTTTGCCTGCATCCAGCCACTTATCGTCATCTACTTCAGCTAAAGCATTGTCAATTATTTCAGGATCAATTCCTTTTTGTCTAAGCTTATTGCTTAAACTAAGTGGTCCATCAGTACCTATACGTAAATCTTGTCTAATCATCAATTGAGCGTACTTGGCATCATCTAAAAAACCCATTTCTGTCAGCTGACTAACTGCTGCTTGTGCAGGTTCATTGTCAATGTCATGTTTATTGAGGTATTGTAAAACTTCAAAAACTGTTCTGGGTTCATAACTTAAAAATTTAGTTGCAATATTAGTTGCCTTAGCATCTGTATCAAATTGTTTAATTTCCACAATTTGTTCTTCAGAAAGCTCCTGCCCTTTTAAGAGCATAAACTCAGCCACAGTTTGTTCAGCAGCCGAAAAAGAATATTTTCCGTCTAAAAAGATATTAAAACGACCAGGTCTTTTTTGGCTGCTGACTTTAGTAATTATTGGCATAGTGACTCACCTTTCCACTCCCTAAATCCATGCTAGCAAATTTTGCTCATTCTTGCTAAATCCTTTTTACTGGGAGTACAATTAATTATTAACATTTACTATTTTATTGTAGAAAGAAAATTATGTACAAGAAATTTAATCAAAATCAGCCAAAAGAAAAAGATATTATTATTACAATTAAAAGACTGGGTATTAATGGTGAAGGCATTGGCTATTACCGTAAAAAAATAATTTTTATTCCCGGTGCCCTGCCTAATGAAGTAGTTGTTGCCAAAATTATTACAGAATACCCGCGCTATATTGAAGCTGAGCTTGTCCGCATTAAGGAAAAAAGTCCTGATAGAGTACCTTTCCCCACTAATGTTAATCCAGAAATTGGTGGACTCGAACTTGCTCATTTAGATTATCCTAAACAGCTTGAATTTAAACGCGACAATGTTCTTGAAGCCCTCAAGAAATTTCATCCCCGTGGTTACAGCAAGTATAAAGTTAAAAAAACAATTCCGGCTCCAGAAGAATGGCATTATCGCAATAAAGCCCAATATCAAATTGAACAATCTCATGGTCAGATCAGTTTGGGACTTTTTGCCCCTAACTCACACGAACTATTTGATTTGCCTGAAATGCCAACTCAAAGTAAGGCAACCCAAGACACCGAACGTAAAATTAAAAGTTTAGTGGAAAAATTGCACATTAGAATTGCAGATCCTTTGCGGCACTTTGATGGTCTTAAGACCATTGTAGTACGACAAGCTTATGCCACTCACGAAATTCAAGTAACTTTAATTACAGTGGGCCACAGTCTTAAAAATATTAATCAACTTGCAAAAGAAATTATGAGGCTTCCTGATGTAGTCAGTGTTTTTCAAAATGAAACTGATTGGCGCAACCCACAAGTCTGGGGCAACAAAACCACTAAAGTAGCAGGTAAAAATCAAATCACTGATGAAATTTTAGGCAAAAAGTTTGCCTTGTCACCGCGAGCATTTTTTCAGTTAAACCCGGTACAAACTAGTACTTTGTATTCACGCGCACTTAAATTTTTAGATTTGAGTCCAGATGAAACGCTGATTGATGCATACAGTGGTGTGGGAACGCTGGGAATTTTGGCATCAGATCAAGTCAAGCAGGTTATTGGCATTGAAACTATTCCTGAAGCAATTGCTGACGCTAATCATAACGTGGAATTAAATCATATCAAAAATGCTAATTATATCCAGGGAAGTGTGGAAAAGATTTTACCTGAACTAGTAAAAAATGGCGTTCCAATTGATGCGCTGATTGTCGATCCGCCCCGAACTGGTTTAGCGAAAAGTTTGATCAAAACCCTGTTGAGAGTAAAACCCAAAACGTTTGTTTACATTTCCTGTAACCCATCTACTCTCGCTCAAGATTTAGTTCTTTTAAGTGAGGCATACAATGTCAGATTGATTGAAAATGTCGACATGCTACCCCAAACACCTAGATGTGAATGTGTCGTTAAACTTACTTTAAGATAAATAAAAAGTAAAATAGTTGTCGCAATCAGCGACAACTATTTTTGTGGATCGGGTGTCAATTGAGAATATTTCTTGAGATAAAATCCTCATATACAAATATATAAAACTTTACAAATTTTCGCGATAAACTTGTCATTTTAAAATTAGATAACAAACATATTATGGAGATAGAAATCTTGTAACCTTAACCACACTTTAATAATAGCAGATAAATGTAAGCGCTAGCAAATAAAATGCATAGTTTACTTCACATATTTAGCTAAAAATGTCGCAACACGTCTTTTATATTCCTTTGGATGCTTTGAAAATGACTTGGCATGTTTAGCTCCGGGAGCTACCCATATTTCCTTTGGTCCTCTGGTAGCATTATAATTAGGATAGACCATTTTAGTTGGTACAAAAGTATCACGGCTGCCATGAATAAACAGCATTGGTCTATGATTTTTATGTAACTGTTTAACACTAGAGGCATTACCCATGAAATAGCCAACTTTTATCTTATTAATGCCACTTAGAATTTCAACTAGTGGAAAACGAGGAAAAGCAGGCATATTGTACAAGACTCCTGCTTCATGCTCAATTTCATCCTTGACGCTGGTATAGCCACAATCTTCTACAAACGCTTTAACTTGATGAGGAAGTTTAAGCCCACTTGTCATCATAGCAGTTGCCGCACCCATACTTAAGCCATAAATTACTACCTGTTGGTTCTGACCATATTTTTGCAATAAATACGAGACCCATTTTTTTACGTCTTCTTTTTCCGGCCAACCATACCCAATGTATTTTCCTTCGCTCTTTCCCTGAGCTCTCGGATCTGGAGTTAAAGTATTATAGCCTAATTGATGAAACAAGGCATCATATTCTCCCATATCTTCTTTCGTGTCCATATATCCAGGTAAAACAATAGCTGTCTTGTTGGAAGTTTTGTAAGGAATAAAATTTGCGTCTAATTTGAATTTTTCATCAGCTGATTCAATATACCACTTTTGTTTAGCAGTTTTTTTAAACCAAATTTTTTCACGGTAAAGAGGATCTGATTTCTTGATCACATCACTGGAAGAACTTAAAAAACTTTTTTTACCTGGTACACATGCCACTTTAAAGAAATAGTAACCTGCTCCTGTAAATAATACACATACTAGTAAGATAATAATAATTGATGAAAGCCATAGCTTTTTATGTTTTAATTTTTTCAATTAGTTCAGCCACCCTCACTAAAATAATATCTTATAGTATAACATTTTAAATTTGTATAGGAATATTAAAAATGAGATTAACAGATTTATTACAATTAACCAATGATCTAAGCAACCAAACTAACTTGTATTTAACCATCGGCCAAAAAACTATTCCTTTGGCAAAAGTAAAAATTTCAAGCAGTGAATGCCTCCTTTTTCCCGGAAAAAAGCCACTAACAAAAGGCAAACTGGTTAATTTGGTTAAAAATATCCACGGTCGCAGTATTCCAATATTTATATATAACCCAAAAAAGAAAATTGCTGTTTATGGTATTCAAATTTTGCCTGATCAAAATGGAGTTAGGCTAACCTAAAAAAGCTGTCGTTGGGCAGCTTTTTCTAACTATTTTTGCAAATATTGCCGAATGCGGTTTTTGGTTCCAGCAAAATACCAGTTGCCGGTTTGTTCGTCACTTTGAAGCTCCATATCATCTTGTGGAGATTCTAAAGCTTGATTAAAAATTTTTTCGTATTCAGGAATCGTTAATTTTTGACGGCGATTAATCATTTTCTGATCTGCATTTGCATGTAGATTCTTTTCATAGCCCTCAACAATTTGTCCTGAATAAAACTCACCCATTGCCCCCGAACCATAAGAAAATAAACCGATTTTTGCATTTGCTGGCAATTTAGCATTTTCCAGCAAACTCAAAAGGCTTAAATATAAAGAAGCAGTGTAAATATTACCGACTTCCTTGCCATAACGAGCAGCAGCAGTAAAATTCTCTGTCAGTCGTTTCTTTGCCTTTTCATCCAGATCAGTAATTGCCCATTCATTTGCTTTAAAGCCCATTTTTACAAAAGGCAAATGATAAAGTAATGCTGTGAAATCACTAGTTTTTATTCCAGTTTGTCTAAGATAATCCTTGAATGTGTGTTTAAAAAAATCTAAATATACATTTTTAGAATATTTACCATCAACTACGGCAACTGCTGAATCATTAGGGCGCCAGAAGTCATTAATATCCTCGCTGTATGAACTGTGTTCCTTATTGATAGCCAAAATTTGGGGATCAGCCTTTATCAACATGCTAATGCTGCCAGCTCCTTGTGTCACCTCACCCCCCGTGTTAACTCCATAACGAGCAATATCAGAGCCAATTACAATTGCACTATGGTGCGGATGGAGGAGGACGTAATCCCGAGCAATCATGATGCCTGCAGTCATGCCAAAGCAAGCTTCTTTTACTTCAAAAGTTCTAACATTTGCCGGTAATTCCAAAGCCGATTTGATGAAAAGCGAAGCTGATTTAGACTGGTCAACACTGCTTTCTGTTCCAACGATTAATAAACCGACTTTTTTAAGTTCAATTTGATCTAAATATCTAAGCGTTGCATTAATTCCCATTGATACTGCATCTTGAGTCTGATCAGCAACACTCATTCTATTTTGACCAATACCAATCAAAAATTTATTAGGATCTTCATTTCGAGCTTTTGCCAAATCCACCATATCAACGTATTTGTTTGGTGTATAAAAACCAATTTGATCAATTCCGACTTGCATTATTTTCCTCTCTGATTTCTTTTAAAAATTCCTTAGCTGCAGATTGACTGTATTTTTTGCTATTTATGATTTTTTGGAATACTACTTTTTTCTCGGCAGCAGTAGCATCTAAACTTGTCACAATATTTCTGGCCTGTAGTTTCATGTGTCCTGCCTGTATTCCCTTGGTAGAAATTGCCAGTAATGCTGCTAAATTATTAGCTAAACCAATGGCAGCAATAATATTAGCCAATTGTTCTGCAGTAATTTTCTCCCCTAAAATACGATAGTTTTGCTTAACATCTTTTCTGGTATTAATTGAGCCGCCAACAGTTCCAATTGGTAAGGGAATGCTAAGCTTTCCGACAAGATTTTCATTTTCAAGCTGCCATTTGCTGAGACTAGTGTAGGTATCCTTTTTACTTGCAAAAACACCACAAGCTGCCTCTACTGCGCGAGTATCGTTTCCAGTTGCCAGTAAGACAGAATCAACTCCGTTCATGATTCCTTTGTTATTGGTAACAGCTCTCATTGGGTCGTCCTGACCAATTTGACTCAATAAAGCAATTTTTCTGCCAATTTCTGTTCCACCTATTAAATCAACAGGAATTGCAGCCTTGACCGTTGTGATTTGGCTAGGATAATTTGACAAAATGGCAAATAATTTTTGTTTAATGCCAGCAAAATTCTCTAACTCATCTGCCATAAATTCTAAAATTGAATTTACTTTATTTGCACCCATAGCCTCTGCAGGATCAACTAATACTTTTATATAAAGCAAATCATTTATTTGCTTAAGTTCTATTTTACGGACTCCACCGCCATGACTTATAAGACTGGCAAAATCAGTATTTGTCTTTTTAATAAGAGTTGGCAATACTTCTTGCAAGTTGGAGACTTCAAAATTTTCAGCCACTTGCATTACAATTTGACCCCAAATACCGTCTCGTTGACTACTTGCGGTAAAGCCTCCAGCTTTTGCAACAATACCAGCGCCATTATTAGCCGCTGCAACTACCGAGGCCTCTTCGGTCACCATTGGCACTTGGTAATTTTGACCATTAACCAATAGGTTTTGTGCTAAACCAACAGGTAAACGTAATTGACCAATTACATTTTCACTTAATAAATCCAAGTCATGCAAAACCTGAGAATCAACTTGATCCAGTTTAATTCCTTGTTTTTGCAGCATTTCTCGTCTTTTTTCTGGTGCTAACTTATAAAACTTCATTTAAAATTTCTCTATTTCATATGCAATTGCTTGTCCGCCACCAATACAAAGAGTTACCAAAGCCTTGTGACCATTGATATGGTTCATAATATTGACAGCTGTTCCTACTAAACGAGTTCCGGTAGCAGCAAGAGGATGACCTAGTGCAATGGCTCCACCAAAAATGTTTAGTTTAGCGGGTGGAATTCGGAGTTTTCGAGCTAAGACAACGCTAGGTGCAGCGAAAGCTTCATTAACTTCGATTGCATCATAATCATTAATGGTATTGTTTGTTTTTTGTAATAATTTTTCTACTGCAAAATATGGCGCTACACCCATGTATGCCGGATCAGTACCAGATTCAGCAAACGATCCCAACCGCGCCAGAGGTTGCAGTTTGAGTTCCTTTACTTTTTCTGCGCTTGCCAAAATAATCATACTGGCACCATCACTTAAGGGCGAAGAATTGCCAGCTGTAACTAAACCATCTTTCTTAAAAACAGGTTTTAACTTGCTTAGTGCTTCTAAATTAGTATCAGCTCGAATTGTTTCGTCCTGCTGGATCATTTTACCGTTTACTTCTACGCCAATTATTTCATCTTGAAAAATGTTTTGCTGAACAATTTCAACTGCTTTGCGATGAGAAGCTAAACTATATTGATCCATTTCTGTACGCGTAACTCCATATTTTTCTGCTACGTTTTCAGCCGTTAAACCCATATGCTCATGAGAAAAAGCATCAATGAGGCCATTCTGCAGCATTTCGCTTTGAAACTGTGGTTTTTCTTTGTCCTCTGTTAAATAAACAGCATTAGACATACTTTCAGCACCGCCAACAGCTACCAAGTCAAAGTCACACAGTTCCATTTGTCCTTGAGCCAGTCTGAGAGCTTTTAAACTTGAACCACAGACTTCATTAATTGTAACGCTGCTGCTTTTGGGACTCATACCCGTTTTCAGAGCAATTTGCCGAGCCATATTTTGTCCTAACCCAGCACCCAAAACATTACCCATAAATAAGGCGTCCAGTTTTTCAGCAGGCAGATCAATGCTTTTTAGTGTTTCTCTTAAGGCTAACTCTCCTAAATCTATTGCATTTTTTTCAGCCCATAACCCATGATAGCGACCAAAAGGAGTTCTTTTAGCTGCAACAATATATATATCTTTCATTTAACCTATCCCTTAGCGAAAAGTTTCAAGTTGCATGATACAAAAATTTTCAACTCGAGGACAGTAATTAGTCAGACATTAAGAAAAATTTTACATAAAAAAAGAAACCATTAAATGATGGTTCCTTTAATTGCATAATTGATTTATTTGTTATTGTTAATTTTGTTCTTCTAATTTCTTTCCTAAATCAATAATATATTTACGTAATGCATCCTTCGTTTCCGGATGTTTTAAGCCATATTCTATCGATGTTTCCAAATAACTTTCCTTATTCCCAACATCATGACGAGTCCCCTTAAATACGTGCGCTAAAACCCGTTGAGTTTTATTCATGGTATCAATTGCATCAGTTAATTGAATCTCCCCGCCTTTATCTGGTTTCTGTTCAGCCAAAATTGGAAAAATTTCTGGAGTTAAAAGATACCGACCAATAATGGCATAATCACTCGGAGCCTTGTCTACTTCTGGCTTTTCTACAAAAGATTTAACATTTATTAAGCCAGGTGCAATTTCACTATCCGGTTCAATTATGCCATATTTATAAACCTCTTTATGTGGCACCGGCATAACTGCAATTGTGGAAGCATTCGTTTCACTATAACGGTCAATCAATTGCTTTGTTAATGGTACTTTGTCCATCATCAAGTCGTCGCCAAGCATAACGACAAATGGTTCATCTCCAATAAAACTACGTCCACGGGCAATCGCATCCCCTAAACCTGCTGGATAGGGTTGACGAGTATAATAAATATTAATTCCCAAATGGGTAATTTCCTGCGACATTTTAAGTAGACCAGTCTTACCTTTTTCCTGCAGATTTTGTTCAAGTTCAGGATTGGAGTCAAAATGATCTTCAATCGAGCGCTTATTTTTTCCAGTGACAATCAAAATGTCTTCAATACCAGATTTTTTAGCTTCTTCAACGATAAATTGAATAGTCGGTTTGTCGACAATCGGCAACATTTCCTTGGGCATTGCTTTAGTTACCGGCATAAACCTAGTACCAAGACCAGCAGCAGGAATAATTGCTTTTCTTACTTTCATATTTTTTACGCTTTCTTTAAAATCATAAAACTAATATACCAAAATAAAATTGAATGCGCCAATTTTTAATGACTGCGCTTTCTTTGGATATATTCAGCTAAGCGACCCACTGAATAATGTACTTCTCCATAATTCATTGTCACTATCGCAGCATTTACACATGTCCCCAGTAAAAAGAGGATTGAGGAAATATTCAACCACAACATGAAAATAATAAAAGTACCGATAATGCCATAGTTTTCCCAGCTAATACGAAAATGATGCAGATAGAAACTAAAAAGCCAGGAAAGAATAATCCAGCCGAATAATGTAGTAAAAACACCTGGCCAAATAACTTTTTTCTTTAATCTGATGTTGGGTAAAAAATAATTGACATAATACAGTGAACCTATCATTGTAATAATAATTACTGGGTAACGATAACTAAAAATTTTTTCAATTTCACCGACAGAAAAGGAGAAAATTGGGCGTAGAAATTCGAGTACTTGCTGACCAAAAATCAAAGTTAAATTAAGTAAAGCAAATACTATGATCATGAGGTTGGTCAACATAATCGTAATAGATCTTGTCCAGACAGTGACCTGCCATTTTTGCTTTAATTCTTGAGCACGAACACCATAGATGCGATTCATACCAATTCTAATGGCATTGACTAACGAAGAAACTGACCATAATGCCAATACGATACCAAATGAAATATAGCCACTTGATTTGCTTTTCAATAGTGAGTTAATTATCGGCATAATAAATTTAGCAATTTTATCTGGAAAAATTAATTTTAAATAACTGGCAATCGGTTCAGTATTAATATTAAATAACGGCAAAATATTTCCGATAATAATAATTAACGGAAATATCGAAAACAAAACGTAGTAGGCAATCGCAATTGCGCTGGTTAAAACTTCACCTTGAGTAAATTTCAGGGAAACAGTTTTATAAAATAAAAAAGAGCGTTTCCTGATTGCCTCAGCTTTTTTACCCATGCAATTTAGTCATCCATTTCGTCAAAATGTGGTAAGTATTTTTCGTAGCCATCATATGGCTTTTGTAGCGTTAAAATTTTAGGACCATCCTTAGTTATTGCAAAGGTATGTTCAAATTGTGCGGATTTTGAGCCATCCGGTGTAGCGTAAAAGACCCAATCATCTTTTGGATCCGCAACGCTTTTTTCAACAATGCGCCAGTCACCACCCGCTTCAACCATTGGTTCACAGGTAATAGTCATTCCTTCGCGCAATCTTAGTCCGTGTCCTGCCTTACCCCAATGTGGTACTTCGGGATCCTCGTGAATGCTGGGTTGAATGCCGTGTCCGACTAATTCTTTAACGTCACCATAGTGATGTTCATCTTCTACAAAATGTTGTATTGCGGCTCCGATGTCCCCAATACGATTGCCTAAAACAGCTTGATCAATACCCAAATACATAGCCTTTTTGGTAGTTTCCATCAAATCTTGATCTGCTTGGGAAATTTCACCTACTGGGTAAGTAGTACAAGAATCTGTTTCAAAGCCATTGAGATTGCAAGTCACATCAACCTTGACCAAATCCCCTTCCTTTAAAATTGTGTCTTTACGTGGCGTAGCATGAGCAATCTGATCATTAACGGAAATGCAAGTCCCATATTTATAACCCTCAAAGCCTTGCTCTGACAATCGACCACCACGACTTTTGACAAAATCTTGACAAAATTCTTCAATAGTCCAAGTAGTAATTCCAGGTTTAATCACGTCTCGCAGGCCCTCAAACATTGATGCTAATAAGCGGCCTGAAGCCTGCATACCCTTTAATTCTCTAATGGATTTAATTGTAATCAAATTTAAATTCTCCTCTATTAATTGATGTTTGACTACATTATAGCGTTTTTTAAAAGTTTACTAAAGAATTTCATTAATTACGCAAAATTAGGTATAATGTTTTGATGAATTAGTTTTTGTGAAAGGTATGAATTTAATGAAAGCTAGAATAGTCTATGCAAGTATGACTGGCAACGATGCTGATATAGCAGATATTCTGGAAGAAGATTTACAAGATTTAGGCTTTGACGTTGAAACGAGCGAAGCTGAATTTACTGACGCCAGTGATTACTTATCAAGTGATTTGTGCATCTTTATTACTTATACCTATGGCGAAGGCACTATGACCGACGATATTGCAGATTTTTATGACCAACTAAATGACTTGGATTTAACTGGAAAATATTTTGCTGTGATGGGCAGTGGTGACATGATGTATGCTGATCATTTTTGTGAAAATGTCTTTGATTTTGAAAAAATGTTTAAGCAAGTTGGAGCAAAAGAAGTGACTAAACCAGTTACAATTGAAAATGCACCAAACGATAACGATATAGATGCAATTGATAATGCAGCTAAGGAAATGGCTGATCAGTTAAATGGTTAAGAAAAAGAAAATGGATTCACAAAAATTTGACTCAATGTCTGATCCTAAAATCCACCACTTAGCGCAAAACGTAGTCAAAAGACATCGCAATTTATTTGTTTACATGATTTTTGGCTTTATAGCGGCTCTAATTAACACAGTAGTTTTTATGGTTTTACATAAATGGTGGCATAGCGTTGTTTTAGTATCGAATACTATTGCATTTATTGTTTCTAACTTGGCTTCCTTTGTATTTAACCAAAAGGCTGTCTTTATCAATAATGTTGATGAGGAACATTCAACTTGGCAAAAACTGATTATCTTTTTTACTTATAGAATTATTAGTCTTATTCCGGACAGTTTAATTATGTTGGTCGGATTGTCCTGGCTTCATTTAGATGCACTGTTAGTAAAAATTGTTGATCAAATTTTAGTGGGTATTTTTAATTACCTCACTACCAGATCAGTTTTTCAAGCTCAAGAAACTACCATGATTGCGCGAGCAAAAGAAAAAATTAAGTCACGTAAAGAAAAAAGTAATAAATAAAAGCCAAGAAAAAAATTTTCTTGGCTTTTTGTATAACAAAATTTAGACAGCTCATTTAAAATCAGCTGGTTTTTCACCCTTATTTTGAGCAAAATAGTAAGCAATATCATCCATTATTCGTTCTGATGCATGACCATCACCATAAGGATTCTTGGCGTTAGCCATTTGTTCATATACCTTCTTATTATCAAGTAACTCCAACATTGCGTTTCTAACATTATCAACTTGTGTTCCCACTAATTTGAGTGTACCAGCTTTAACACCTTCTGGCCTCTCTGTGGTATCTCTTAAAACTAGGACTGGCTTGTTTAAAGCAGGAGCTTCTTCTTGAACTCCTCCAGAATCTGTCATGATGAAGTAGCTTAATTTGGCTAAGTTATGAAAATCAACCACATCTAAAGGGGCAATCAAATGAAATCGCGGATCGTTGCCTAAAACTTCGTGAGCAACTTTTTGGACACTTGGTGATAAATGCACAGGATAAATAATTTCAACATCATCATGGTTGTCTACGACCTGCTTCATCACCTTAAAAACCCGTCTCATAGGTTCTCCCTGATTTTCCCTCCTGTGCATGGTCACAAGAATTATCTTGTTTCCAGGCTTAATCTGGTCTAAAACCTCATGGTGATAATCACTTTGAACAGTTTCTTCCAAGGCATCAATAGCTGTATTACCAGTGATAAAAATATTATCAGAATTGTGGTTTTCTTTAATCAAGTTTTGCTTGCTAACCGCAGTTGGTGCAAAATAAAGATCAGTTAAATCATCAGTCATTTGCCTGTTCATTTCTTCAGGAAAAGGTGAATACTTATTCCAGGTTCTAAGGCCAGCTTCAACGTGACCGAGTGGGCATTGAAGATAAAAGCTGGCCAAACCAGCAGCAAAGCTGGTAGTTGTATCTCCATGAACCAAAACAATATCTGGTTTAACTTCTTTTAGAACTTTTGTCATGTCGATTAATACTTTGGCTGTCACGCTCTCTAAAGTTTGGTTTTTCTTCATAATATTAAAGTCATACTCCGGCTTGATTTTAAATATATTAAGAACTTGATCCAGCATCTCTCGATGTTGTGCTGTAACCACCGTAACTTCTTCAAATCGATCATCTTTTTTTAGTCTCTGTACCAACGGAGACATCTTTATGGCCTCAGGCCTGGTACCAAAAACAGTCATTACCCTAATTTTGCTCATAATTTCCTCCATTTTATTAATATATTAGTAAATTAGCGGCAAAAAAACAAGTAAATTATGGTTTAATAACTATTGAATAACAAAAGTTGGTGAAGAAATGTATCATGGATTTAAATTCTTACTAATTACAGGACTGTTAATAGTTTTAGCAGCTTTTTGTTTTGTCTTTAGTTTTGACGGCAGAAAGACAGTCAAATGCAGAAGAATTTTACTTGGAATAGCAGTAATTCTATTCATATTAATTATCTTTTTAGTTATTCGTATTTTGAAATCACCTTTATATTAAAAATATAGTAAGAAAATGCTCTAGATCAGTAACTACACAAATATTTATTTTATAAAAGTGTTTATTCTTTCACTTTATATATTAATTCGCTGTATAATAATTTTGAAAAGAGGTGAATAAATTATGGGCAAGGAGGAAGTCACTAAAAATGTTTGGGTCACTACTCACGGCGATAAATGGGCTGTTAAAATTGCTGGTAGCGACAAAATCTCTAAAACTTTTGACAGAAAAGCTGATGCTTTAGAATATGCAAAAAGTCTGGCACAAAAGAAAAAGACCGAACTAATTAGTCAAAAAAGAAACGGGCGTATTAATCTTAAAAATTCGTATGGTCGTGACAGTCCCAAAGCCGCAGGCTAATATATCGATACATTGTTATTACTACTATTTTCATATATTTTATCTATTCTGACATTTTAATTAATCTATATTTCTCAAACTAAAATATAAGCTTTATTTTATTCATATTTACATAAATAACAAATCTTTCAAATTCTGGTCTGATTATCTTATTGGTAATCAGACTTTTATTTGTCCACAATTATTTTTACTCCTAAAATATCTGAACTATCAATACTATCTTCTTTTTTGTTACCAACAAATGTGAAATTGGTCTTTGCTGCATTTTTGATTAAAACATTCGTTACAATAAAAGTTTTAACTGCACCATCTTTAAGTTTAAATTCAGCTTTTTTACCTTTTAGGACAAATTTTAATTCACAGTATGTCATTTGATGTATAGCCAAAGAAAAATTGGCGCTGCCTGGAATTGCATCAACCACTTGAGAGATAAAAACATCATCTTTTGGATCATCAGCCATAAAAATCATTTCAGGCTGGTCATCATCTTCATCCTCAATTTCATTAACAAAAATTGTTCTTTTAGTACCATCTTTTAATTCAAAAGTTACATTACGTGCCCGAAAATTAGCTAAAACTTCGGGTAAAGACATTTTGTGTGGATTCATTTTTAAAAAATCTAATTAAACTAAAAAAGCCAATCTCGTTTAAAATAGGTTAGTTAAGACAAAATTGTCCTGCTACAAAAGATTAGCAACTGTTTCTAATAAATTTAAATGCTACCAAATTTTCATTTAAATTAAACATTATATGACCCCGGTGAGATTCGAACTCACCTCTACGGTTTAGGAGACCATTGTTCTATCCAGATAAACTACAGGGTCGCAATAGATTAACTTTACCAAATTTGAGTGATAAAAGCCAATTTTTTTAGTAACTAATATTGACGAGTAAAATATGGTTGTGGTGCATTAGAATCAGCGATTTTATCTGCCGCAAAAACAAAGGGTGTCCAAATGGCTAAAGCTATCAGCATGTTAACAATTGACAATACGATAGCACGCCAATCATAATTACAAGCTAAAAATGGCCCGATGATTGGGGGCACAACGGCAGGAACTGCTACTTGGACAGGATTAACTAAATTCATCATGCTGACACCGTAAGAAAAAGCCACATTGACTAATGGGGCAAGGACAAATGGAATAAAATAAACGGGATTAAGAACTACAGGCAAGCCAAAAATAATTGGTTCATTGATATTAAAAATTCCTGGAGCTAGTGCAACTTTAGCAATTGTCCGGTAGTCACTCCTCTTGGAAAACAGCAGTATGGCCACAATTAACATCAATGTTCCCCCTGCTCCTCCAAACCAGGCAAATGCATCAAACGATCCGCGAACCCAAATAAAAGGTGCTTCTCTTCCTGCACGAGCAGCTGTGACGTTGACATTCTGGGCAGTTAACCAAATTGAATCTAAAATTGGAGCCCAAACGCTTAAGCCATTAAAACCAAAAAAGCTGAAAATCTGAACTAATAAGGTCACAAGCATTACCATGCCGAAGCCTTGGCCTAATTTTACTAAAGGGGTTTGAATCGAATTGAGCAGCCAGTTGCCAAAAAAAGTTCCCGTGATTGTCTGAAAGACAAAATTAATCATACCAACGCAAAATATCGCAATAATTGCGGGAATGAGTGAATCAAATGCCATCTGCTCAGCATAAGGCAAATTAGCAGAAAGGTGAAGCCTGATTCTAGCTCTAAAACAAAGTGCAAAAATAGCAACACCGATTGAACCAAATAAAATAGCAGTAAAAATGCCAGTAGTCGAAAATTGTGAAATATTAAAAACTTTATGAACAGGAACTACTTTGCCGTTAATTTTAAGTTTAGTTAAATTAGCAATGCTCATGGCCAAAGAAGATAAAGAAACAATTGCTCCAGCAACTGGATCAACTTCCATGCTTTTAGCTAAATGATAGCCCAAAGACATTGACAAAAAGAGGGCAAATAAAGCAAAGGTACCGCGCCAAACTACATTACACACTAGTGAGAGTGGCTGCATTGCCCAAGCAAAAGTGTGCCAGCCTAATTCAGTTTTGGCTGCAGCAATCAGGCTTTTGACCAAAACAGCCAGGGAACCGGCAATAGTAATTGGCATTACTGAGACAAATGCATCCCTTAATGCCACCAGCCAGTGAGTTTGCCCTAATTTATTTGCTAAAGGCAAAATATAGTCTTCTAGCCAAGCTACTAATCGACTCATTTTTGCTCCTTTCTTTTCAAATAATGGGGATGATAGCCCTTGTTTTTATTCTTATGCTTTTTATGTTTTTTGTTTGATCCACTAACCTTCTTTTCTTTAGTTGCGTCCTGTTTCTTATTTTCCTTTTTACGTGGCTTTTTAATAGTTAAATGAAACCCTGCAAAATATACACGTTCAATTTTAACACTCTGCTCGAGCAGCTTCCTAAGATCGCGCAAATCATGATCATCACCCAGGGTAACCACAAATCCCTTAGCACCCATGCGGCCAGTTCTTCCGGCACGATGCATGTATGTGTTAACTTCACTAGGAATGTCGTAGTTTATCACATATGTTACTCCTGCTAAGTCTAAACCACGCGCAGCCAAGTCTGTTGCTAGGAGCAATTTAATTTTGCCAACTTTAAAATTATTAAGAGCCGCCTCTCTTCTCTGCTTGCCAAAGTCATTAGCTAAAATACCAAATTTAGTCTTAGTATGTGCTAAAATACCCGCAAAACGCATCATAGTTTGGTTTGAATCAAAAAACAGAATGCCTTTAAAACCATCAAGGCGCATCAACCGCTGAATAAAATCAACTTTATGCGCATTGTCTATTTGCAAAAAATAATTTTTAACAGTTGATTTCTGTTCTGGTCGCACATCAATCGTGATAAATTTACGAGCAAAAATATCTTCTGCCTTTTTGGTTATATCTGATTCAGTAGCACCAAAAAGCAAGATCTGCGAATTAGCTGTCATATTTTGTCCTAAAGAACTTAATAATTCCATTTTATTGAATTCTAAAACGTCATCCGCCTCATCTATTACCAGAGTTCTTATTTGATTAACTTTTATACGATTAGCGGAAAAGAAATCAAAAAATCTTCCGGGAGTGGCAACGACAATTTCAGGGTGTTTCTTTTTTAAATTATCTTCCTGACGTTGGCGATTTCCTGCTCCAACAAGTGTAATTCCAGTTAAAGCGAGAGCATGAATAAAAGGATTAATGGCATGACGAATTTGCACCGCTAATTCTGTTGTTGGTGCAATAATAATTAAACTATTGGGTTTGCCTTTTTCTACTTTTTCCAATGCAGGTAACGCATAAGCCAAGGTTTTTCCCGTTCCTGTTTTGGCAAGCGCGATACAACTTGCACCATTTAAAATTGGAGTTCGCGTTTCTTGCTGAATCAAAGTTGGTTCAGCCATTTTTAATTTTGTTAAAACTGCTTGAATTTCTTGTTTCATTATTGTGTTAATTGTCCGTATTTCTCCTTGTACTGGGTAACTGTACCATTGTATGTTAGCATAACTACCCCACTTTCTAAATTTCTTACAGACTTTACCCGGCCGTCATTGTTATAGCGCCAAAATGAATATTGCATTTTGTTCGGGGCCTTTTTGCCACCAGTAATGAACTGTACACCATGGGGAAAATATTTTTTATATTTAACTGGGATATCTACCATGACGCGTTTATTTAATCCTTGAAGCATGCCAGCAAATTGAGCCATTTGTTTAATATATGATAAATCATAGCTATCAATAGCTGGTTCTATACAAATTGGTAAACTTCCCGTGTCTGTGCCTACCTTTTTCAAAAAATACTGATAGTGCTGCAATGGCGTTGACTCATTGCTGTAGGCAACAATAGTACCAAAAGCCAGTTTAGTTCCTAATATTTGATCACGATATGACAGATAATCATCGTCAAAGTATGAGCGTCCCTGTGTACTTCTCAAATAGACAAATGAAATGCCATTAGCCTGCAGTTCATGTAAATCAACATAACCATAATCCTGGTTTAATTCGACGCCAATTGCACTTGAATTACCGTTTGGTGGCAATGTCGTCTGGTTATGCATATTGGCTATACCAGTGATAAGAAGTCCAATTGCAACAACTAGTAAGATTAGAATTGCAGGTAGCGTAAACTTATGATGAAACCTTTTCATCTTTTTCTCCGTTTATTTTTTCTACACCTGTACATTATAGCAATTTTTCCACTACAGTTGCTAACTACAATCTTAGCAATAAAAAAAGTGATCGACTATAAAGTCGATCACTTAATAAACAAAAATTATTCTTCAACTAAATATACTGGTTTTTGACCATTTAAAACGCGCTTAACATCAGTCATACTGTGTTCAATCATATTCTTGACAGAGGTCTTCGTGTAGTATGCGGAATGTGGCGTAAAGACTACGTTAGGCATTTTTGCTAATTCCTGGTACTCAACTGGCAATTCGGAAATATCTTTGAATTTCTTCATAACAATTGCCTCTTCACCAGTCATCACATCCAATGAAGCACCAGCAATTTCTTTGTTCTTCAATGCATCAATCAAGTCTTGAGTGTTAACCAATGGACCTCTTGCTGCATTAATCAGATATGCGGTGTTCTTCATTTCTTTAAATTGCTTGGCACTAATCATGTTTTCCATTGAAGGCTCAAGAGGTGTATGCAATGTCAAAATGTCCGCATTTTTGACTACAGTATCAAAATCGGTATATTCCAAAAATGCCTCATTGGCAGGATTTTCAACCAAGTCATAACCGAGTACTTTGGCTCCTAACGCATGAAACATTTCTGCAACGCAAGAACCGATACGCCCAACACCAATAATACCAACTGTCTGGTTATAGATTTCATCACTCATCAAATCTTCAGACCGAACAAAATTGAGGTGCTCTCTTTCATTATCTAAAATAGGACCCCACTTTCTCAACAAGTACATTGCAGAAGTCAAAGTGTTCTCCGCCACTGCACGAGGAGAATATGCCGGTGTATTAGTTACGATCATATGATACTTGTGCACAAAATCAAAATTGACAATGTTATACCCAACAGACCTTAAAGCTATTTGCTTAATTCCATATGAGCTCAGTTTACGATAGACCTCTTCCTCATCTATGTCAAAGACCTGCAAAACGCTGACAACATCATAGCCTTGCGCCATCTCAACAGTCTTAGCATCAAGCTTGTCTTCAGTTGAAACCAAATCATCTTCAGGATGATCTTTATTCCACTTGTCAGCATAAACCTGTTGCTCCGGGGTCATATTGTAAAGTAAAGCTTTCATTATTAATCCTCCTTTTTGGATAAAAAATTTATATTTCCTATTGTATCTAAAATTAGAATAAAATTAAAGATAAATTTTAAAAATAATAATTAATAATTTAAGCCTAATCATTTGAAAGCTAATAAGACTTTCAGATTTACACATTATAAATTAAATTTTTTGTTCAATTTGGTCGATATTAACCTGTAAAACCTCTCTTAACCAGGGAAAACGAGCTTTCATTTCAGCAAGTTCCGGTCCTTCTGCCAAGAATTTCCCGGTTCCTTTAACATGAAAGCCAGCTCCTGGGCCAGCTGTACCCTCTACTTTTTTTGAACCCATAGTTAATAGGACATGATTATCTTGGGCAAAATCATTCTCAATACTGTGCATTCCCGCTGCAGGGATATAAAGGCATTTATTTGCCTCGTCGACTTTTACATACGACATCCACGTATTTACCACACTGGCTGGGTTGGCATTAATAGTAACAATGGTGACTGGTCCTTCATCATTCATGACGTCTAAAAACTTCTGATTCATTTTTGTCCTCCTAAAAAATAAAAGAAGCTGCTTTTTCAGTAGCTTCTTTTATTATGGAACACTTGTTCGCGATCACAAAATAATGTGCTTTTCTTTAGTAAGCTCTTTTGCCCTTTTTGTAAACCGCTTTGTCTTTTTGGACAACCGCACTGATCTTCTCTAACGGATTTTCATCCAATACCAAAAAGTCAGCGTATTTGCCTTCTTCTAAAGAACCATATTCTTTATCTATTTTTAGTAGCTTAGCAGAATTATAGCTGGTTTCTAAAGCTTCAAAATTAGTAAAGCCTTGTTCTACTAGTAAAGGCAGTTCTTCAGGAGTCATCGTAAAGTCATTAAATGGTGTGCCGGCATCAGTACCTAGAGTGATCTTGACACCAGCATTTTTGGCCTTGGTAATATTACCGCGCAAATCTTTCCAAGCTGCCGCAATTTTATTCATTTCCCAGTCTGGAATTTTGCCGGGAGCATATTCGATGAATGCCCAAGCTCCAACTATCGTTGGCGTCAAATATGTTCCTTTTTCAATCATCAGTTTAATTTCTTCATCATTAACGTAAAAGCCGTGTTCAATACTGTCAACGCCGGCCTTAATCGCATTCAAAATTCCTGGGTTGCCTTCAGCGTGCGCTGCCACAGTCAAACCTTTATGGTGAGCTTCTTCAACAGCAACATGCATCTCGGCTTCGCTTAATTGAGGATCATCAAGAGAATCGTTTTCAGTCATTACGCCACCTGTGGCCATGACTTTAATTGCCTTGGCACCAGCTTTAATTCCCTGACGAACTGCTTTGCGCATTTCATCTGGTGAATCGACCAGCACACCAAAATTAGGCAAATCGCCGTGTCCCCCAGTCATAGAAAACGGGTGTCCTGCTGGCACGATTTCTGGCACCTTAGTTAACTTATTTTTCTTAATTAAATTATTAAGAGCAATATCAATATTGTACGTGCTGCCGCATTCACGAATATAGGTGACACCAGATTTCAATAAATCATGCAAATGTTTTACTGCACGAACCGTAGAAGATACCACATCAGATTCACTGCCACCATCGGGGGTCAAAGGATCCATAATAATATGTGTATGGCAATTGATTAGACCAGGAATCACATACTTATTCTGCAAATCAACTGTTTTATCTGCTTGAGGTGCAGTACCTGTATCAATTTCAGTAATCTTACCACTTTCGTCATCAACCACTAAAGTCGTATTGGGTTGAATTTTATTATCAACCCCATTAAATAAATTAACATTAGTATATGCAGTTTTAGTCATCAACAAACCTCCAATTTTTGTATTAAAAAAGCACTCATCCTTTTCTTCTTAAGGACGAGTGCTCGCGTTACCACCTTTTATTCATTTATTACTCACGTAATAAACCTCATTAACTATCAAACAATAGCTTGCAAAAATAACGGATGCAACTCCGCCACTGGCTGATTATCACCAGTGGACATCAATTAGAAGCCCATGTTCACTACTTACTGCTAACTGATTTTCACCAAATATCAGCTCTCTTTATTAGTAATAAAATAGTTACTCTGCTTTGCAAGATGTTTGCTATTTAATTGACCTTTAATCTATCATTTTTTCTTAATTATGTCAACATCATGAAGTAAAAACGAAAAATAGGCAGTTCAACTTGGGGGTATAGCATTAACTACTTGGCTAAGAATGGTAAAATTTTTTATCATCCTAGCCTTACTTTTCTGATGCTTGTAAAATAGTAATTTTGTTTAACCTGACGATATTGCTTTTTTTAAGTTTATGCTAGGTAAATTTTAGTAACAGGTAATCGCTAACCGTTTTGATGCCACACCTCCAATTACGACTTAAAATTAGTTGTGATTACCACTGGTTTTAGTCGTTAAGTCAGAATGCTAATAATTAATCTATCCCTACTCATATGCGTTTTTTCTACTAGTTTGCAACTAGTATTAGCTTAAGTGATCAACTAACAATCCTTTTTCCTGAAAGGGGTAAAAGGCAAGAGCCTCAACTTTTTGCTTTAATCATCCGCTATTTTGTTTCAACGTTGATGAGATATTAGCAAATTCAAATAAAAACTAAACTGATGAAATTTAAAGTAATTTAATGATTAAATGAATATGAATTATTCTAACTAAAACAACAGTTTATTGAGAAATTAGATTTATACACAAGAAAGAAAGATACTTAATCAACAATGATGTAAATGTTTAATTAAAGTCACGGTTAAACTGATAACTATATTTTTAACATCAGATTCGTTACCATTATTGGCTGCGTTCAGGTCTTAATTTCTTGGTGCTTTTAAAAGCAATATCCTAGTCCTGACCAGAGATTAACGGCAACGAAAAAGATTCTACAATGAAAGCTGATATAATTTAACCAATTACATTCATAAATAAAAATATTTACCTTTTGTTAATAATTTAGTGGTATTTATTTGATAAATATATACAAATAAATTACCGTATGCATTTGCTATAAAAAAGACACAAATCACTGATTTGCGTCTTAATATTCAGCAGTTATTGGTTGGACGACATTTTCACTACTTTGACTGGATTGCACAAGTCCTTTATGACTTTAAGCAAATCTTGCGGATCTAGCCAAATAGTAGCTGTATTATCGTTGGGATGAATAGCGATTCTAGGCTGGTCACTAAAATATGAATCTAAGTAAAAGGGGATTTCGTGGTGAGAGTCATTTAACAACCCCAAAGGTGTGACGGAACCTGGTTCTAAACCTAATTTTTCTTTTAGGTCTTGCGGTGAGGCAAAACTAAGCCTGCGAGTGTTATTTTCCTCATGAAATTGATGTAAGTTGACTCTTTTATCGCCCTTAATAGTTAAAAGGTAGTAGTCACGTTTCTTGTCATCCCTCACAAACAGGTTTTTAGCATCTGCTTCAGGGTGTGGCAGAGCAATCTTTTCCATTTCTGCCATATTATAAACAGCCTGGTGCTCCACTATTTCATATTTAATTCCATGTTGATCAAGGTAATGTAATGTTTCGTTTTTGTTCATTTGGCGTTATTTTCTTAAAAGATGCTGTTTGGAATTTTACTTCATAACTTACCAGTAGAAAGTTCCTTATGATTGGTGATAGTTACCATCCTTAAACGCTTTTTGGCATCCACCTGATAATAAATTACTAGTAAATCATTAAGAACATGAAATTCGTGATACCCAGTCCAGGTTCTCGCAAAAGTTTATGATCATCAAATGCACTATCTAGTTCTTTTCCCATAGCTAGGATTTCAACTGCATCTATAATTTTCATCCTTGCATCCATTGTATCAACAGAAGAAAGATTAAACATACTTTGTAAATTATCCATTCTTTTTACAAAAGATTTTTCAAAACGCACTTCATATTTTAATTTTCTGTCCACCGCTTTTTCCAATCATCTAGATTATCTACTTTAATACTACTATCCTTAATCAATCCTAACTCTTCAGCTTTAGCTATTACTATAGCCTTTTCAACTTTGGAAGGTAAATTTGTATCTGATATATTATCCTCTTTACGATTTACAGAATAACTAAATCCTTTATCATGGTTAAACTTGAGAGATAAGCATTTTAACTGCCGTAGCAGCCGTCAAGCCGATTTGCTTGGCATTATCATCTAATTCTTGCTTTTCTTTCTTATCTAATCTAATTCCAAATTGTATAGTCGACATAGTATCACCTTATCTGTAAAGCAATAACGATAAATCAGTTAACGTAAAGGTTGTTTAATCTTTTTCTGTATAAAATGGTTTCAACCGATATGTTGTCACAGGCTCCACGTAATAATTATATTTTGCCACCAGGTCACAGATTTCCTCACCATCAATCAAAGTGATAATTCTTGTGCCCTGACGCGCCGTCTTAATTGCACCGCGAGTAAAATCAGAATTAGTAATAAAAATACCAAATTCTGCGTTGTATTTATCCATTGCTCCGCGAAACTTATCTATTTCAGGTGCCGGCACATTAGATTGCCAGCGTTTTGCTTGCAGAGCTACTCTGGTAGTCCGATAATCGTTTGAACGAACATAGCCAAAACCATCAAGACCACCGTCAGCCACATAGTTAACGCCAATCGTCTTATCGACGTCAATTCCCATTTTGGTAAGTAAACCACGGCAAAAAAGTTCAAACTTTTTCGGACTCATTTTCATCAGGGCATCTAGCAAATCTTGTCTCCACTGATCTTCTTCTGTATCTTCATCCGTAGTTTCCTTAGCAGAATCAATTTCAGCCAAGTTCTTTTTCTTTAATTCCTGAGAATCATTATCTTCTAAGAATGGCCGTACATCCTGTTCTGGATCAAAAGTATCAAGATCAACTTTACGCCCTTTTTCAGTTAATTCTACTTGATGACCGTCTTCAGCTAAATAGCCTGTTCTCACCAAATAGATAACTGCATAATTCAGCGTATAGTCAAAAGGTTTATATTTATTACCCGTTTTCTTAGACACTTTAATTTTATCTACTTCTTGTTCTGAGATTGCAGTGGAATTGTCACGAATATCTGAACTAATTTCCCGTCTTGTAACTTGACCACCCAAACGACGCATTGCAATCAGAATTTCTTTCATAGTTACATTCTGAAGATTAATTTGTCGATTAGCCATTTAAATACTCACCTGTTTTTAGTTATTATTGTTTCATTCACTTTAATTTAATTTTAGCAAAATTTTTTGATTTAAGAAAACATAGCTGATAGCATTAATTGCTATTTTGGTTCCATAAAAGCTGTATTAATCATCTGCTGCCATCAACTCTGCCTGCTCAACAACAGTGTCAACTGCTGCTGGAGCTATATCAGGTGGGTACCCGTATTTTCTTAATAAGTGTTTGACCGCAACTCTCATTTTTGCTTGGATATTTCTACGTTTTTCCCAATCAACACCAGCCTCTTTTTTAACTAGTTTAACAAGTTCTTGAGCAATTAAATGTAATTTTTCTTCTCCTAAAACTTCAACTGCCTTCTTATGATCAGCCAAAGCATCATAAAATGCAATTTCTTCTTGGCTAAGTCCAAGATCTTTTCCTCGTTCTTGTTCAGCATTAATTTTCTTCGCCATTTCAATAAGCTTTCGTATCACCAATTCACTAGTAATTCCACGCTTATTGTATTCATCAATGGCTTTTTGAAGCATTTCCTGAAATCTTGCTGACATTACCTTATTTGTTTTCATCATCGCTTTTACTTTACCTTTAAGTAACTTTTCTAATAAAGTGATTGCGATATCTTTTTCAGGCATACTTTTGACTTTTTGCAAAAATTCATCAGAAATAAGATCAACACTTTGTCTTTTAATACCCAATTCATTGTAAATATCGATATCTGGTTCAGAAATAATCGATTGATCAAGCAACTGTTGCATTTGATATTTAATATCCTTATGGTTATTATAGTTTGTTGAATTATCAGGTGCTTTTAATTTCATAATAAAAACTTTAACAGTTTTAAAAAAAGCAATTTCTTTACCATAAGCTTGTGCTTGAGGCTGCGTTGCAGTTAAAGCATAGGCTTTTTCTAACTCGGTAACCACGTCTAAGAACTTTTTCTGACGTTGTTCATTCTCATGCAAAATCTCATTTGCAACTTTTTGCGTAACTTTCAGTCTAACTGCACCATCAGGAGAATTAAAGTCTGAATAGTCAATTCCATAAAGATAATCATTGGTAATAATGTCATATTTTTCTTTCAATACCGCAAGCGCTTTATCCATATTAATAGCAACTTGACCTTGATCATCTGTAGAATAAACCTTTAAAGCATCCTTTAGATTTTCTGCAATACCAATATAATCAACTATTAAGCCACTGTCTTTATCTTTGAATACGCGATTAACCCGTGCGATTGCTTGAATTAAATTATGACCTTTCATCGGCTTATCAATGTACATAGTATTCAATGAAGGTACATCAAAACCAGTCAGCCACATGTCAACGACTATCACTATTTGTAATTCATCCTTATCGTCTTTCATCCGTTGCTGCAAAATTCGTCTTTCGGATTTATTTGTTTGAAACTTGGACATCTCTGGACCATCTGCAGCTGAAGACGTCATTACAACTTTAATTTTGCCTTTTTTTAAGTCCTTACTCTCCCAATCTGGACGCAATTTTATTATTTCGTCATACAATCTAACCGCGTTACGACGTGACATCTCAACAATCATTGATTTGCCAAACGTTTCTTCTTGACGAGTTTCAAAATGATTCACAAAATGCTTTGCAATGCTTTTTAAACGTGGTTGTGCTCCTGCCAAAGCTTCTAAACGCGAAAACTCACGATTTCGTCTGGCGTTATCTTCATTAGTAGGGTCATCATCTAGGTCAACTTGTTGTATAAGCCTTTGATATTTTTCATCCGCATCACTTTTTAGCTTAAGGGGAAATACATGACTTTCATAATAAATTTTTACGGTTGCATGATCATTAACAGCTTGCGTAATGTCATATACATCGATGTAATTCCCAAAAACAGCCACTGTTGACTTATCTGCTGTAGACAAAGGGGTGCCAGTAAAGCCTATAAACGAAGCATTAGGCAATGCATCTCTTAAATACTCAGCAAAGCCATATCTCAAGCCTTTACTAGTAAACTTGGGCTTTAAACCATATTGACTCCTATGGGCCTCATCAGCAATAACAATAATGTCGTTTCTTTTTGACAGCACTGGCATCCTAGTTTCACCACTATTAAAATCAGGCGAAAATTTTTGAATAGTAGAGAAAACTATCCCACCCGCTTGTTTTTTCAGCGTTGAACGTAATTCATCGCCAGATTCAACATGCTCAGGATTTTGGCGCAAATATTCATGTGCTGCAGCAAAGGTATCAAATAGTTGATCATCAAGATCATTACGATCATTAATTACCACAAACGTAGGATTGTTTAATTTACGAGCAGCTATACTAGTAAAAAAAACCATTGATAAGCTCTTACCTGAACCAGTTGTATGCCAAACGACCCCAATTCTCTTATCATCGGGGCTTTTTATTGCCTTGTTAGCAGCTTTAATTGCTTTATTTACCATATAGTATTGGTGATAGGCTGCAAGAATTTTGATTGTTTTGTCACCGTCTGTTTCAAAAATTATGAAGTTTTCAATGATATTAAGTAAATCTTTTGGCCTGAGCATGAACTTTATCATTGTTACTAATTCCAGTTCATCTTCAGATTCACTATTCTTAGGAGCTCTCCATCTCATAAAACGATCAAATCCGGCAGTTAATGATCCAGCTCTGGCATTAATACCATCAGAAGTAATCAGGATTTCGTTATATTTCATATAGTCAGAAATATCAGATTTATAGGTTTGTAATTGCTGATAACCACTTTCTATACCAACATGTATATTGCCAGCGTCCTTAAACTCAAAAGTAACTACAGGAATACCATTGATAAACAATGTTGCATCAGGTCTACGTTCTCTCTTACCTGAAAAAGTAAATTGATTGGTAGCTATAAATTCATTAGCATCAAATTTTTCAAAATCTATCGGATATAGTGTATCTGTATGATTTTCTCCGTTTAAAGTAGTTCTTACTTTGATACCTTCAATCAATAACTTATGAAAGTAATGGTTGTTTATCATCATATCCGGATTATCAGCTAATCGAATTATTTGTCTAAATGCGTCATTATATATTTCTTCGTCGTAACCAGGATTAAGTCTCCTGAGAGCTTTATTTAAGTTATCAAATAATATTGCTGAAGTATGATCATTGTCACGCGCAGCATCAATAATTGGATTAGGACCACTTGAAGTGGGACTTTTAAACACCTTATATCCTACAGTCTGTAAGGTTTTTAAGGCTAAATTTTCAACATCTGATTCTAAAAGATATCCTTTTGACATATTAATTTCACTCCTTTCTATACAGATATTGGTTAATTAAATGATAATTTAACATTTCAAAAGTACTTTTCTAATAAAGTTATTTTTAGGTTATTTAGTAAGTTATTTTCATGCTTATTTTTAAAGATATTATTAAAAATTGGTTTGACTTTTTCATTAATATTGAGCCTAGTTTCATCACTTACCACTGGTATTAGAAGATTTCCAATATTTTTGGGATAAATGTGAGGTTGGGCCGATCCAGTTTGAGATTCATAGATTTGTTTTTGGTATTTTTTGAGTAATAGGTACCAAAAATAAATATTATTGGATACTGATTCATCTACAAAAGAGGAATCTGATGACCAGACTTTTATACCCCAAATTTGAACATAACCAGCATTAGCACCAGATGCAGAAATAGTAATTACTGGAGCCATCGTGTTGGACTTATTGTGAAAAGCTGCGGGAATCATACCTCCTGCTATAACAGGAGTTGTTCCTGGTATAACGTTTTTCTTTACTAGATTCTTACCTCTTTTAGGTAAGAAATAATTAGATAATAAAGTTTTACTACATGAATTTACATTTTTATTAAGCACAGCTTTTGCTAATTCGAGTAAATTATCATTTATTCTTCCATTAATATGGATTTTCTTATATAAAAATTGAAAAATGCTGCCTATTTTGTTCTGCAACTCTCTACTAGGTAGTTCAACTTCAATCTTTCTAAGATCTTTTTGCTTAATACCAACAACTGTAGTCCCTGTGGCTCTTAAAAGTAATTGATTTTTAAAGCTTTGCGAATTCATAAAAGCATACATATACCAAGGATTAACTATCTTTTTATTGAATCGTAATAGAAACAATCTTTGACTTAAAATAGCTTTAATTGGCCTAGAAACCAAATATACTTCGCCCAAAGGAGCCTCTGATGTCATTAAAATATCACCAGGCTCAATGTCTCCATCTTTCATCCAATGCTTATACAAAAGTTCACTACCATAGTGACTTTTATCAGTATTAACAATTTTATTATCTTTTATATTTTTAGCACTTAATGCAATAATATCTTTTTGATTTTCTGTCCAATTCATTCCTAATTTTTTGGGTGTTTTCCCTCGATAATCCATAATGAGTTGAACTATTTCATCTATTTTATACCTCATCAACCTATATACTTCCTATGTGCTATCTTCACATTTTGCTGTTTTACCATTGCGTAATGCAGTGTTGTGTCTATCCTTTTATGCCCTAAAAGCTGTTGTAATTGTTCAATTGGCATACCCTTATCGATCGCTTTCGTAGCCAGTGTCCTTCTAAACTTATGTGGATAAACTTTTGCAATTCCAATTTTTTGACCTAATTTCTTTAGCCTTGATTCGACACCACTTATAGTTAATCGTTCATGTTCTGCTCTCAAAGAAACAAATAAGGCTTCATGGTTATCATGTCGCTCATTCAAATATTTTCTTAAATGTAACTTCGCTCTAGCGTCAAAATAAGCGATCCGTTCTTTATTACCCTTACCAAAAACAATACACTCACGTTCTTGAAAGTTGATATCACTACGATTAAGTAGAACCAGTTCTCCAACACGCATACCAGTTGAGGCCAAGAAGTCTATCATTGCTAAGTCTCTGACATTTGTACAACTATCACGTAATTTTTCAAGTTCCTCATCTGAATAGGTTTCTTTTACTGTAGTAGCGACTTTTACCTTATGTATTCGCCTTATAGGACTTTTAATAATATAATCTTCATCCTCAAGCCAATTAAAAAAACTAGATAAAATTCTACGAATATTATCAATGGTCACTTTACTGGAGCAATGAACTTCCTGATATGTCATTAAATAGTTTCGCAATTCATCGGTACTTACTTCTCTAGCATTTTTATCAATTTCAATTAACGCCTTTGTAATTGTTACTTTATAATATTTAAGAGACTTTTCCGAACAACCTTCGGCTCTTTTAGCGGCAAAATACCTCTTAAGCAAGTTTTTATTGTCATATTTTGATTTAAATTCGGTTTTTGTCGTAACTAAATTATTTAAAATAGTTTTTAGTCTCATTAAGTTTAGATTGTTAAGGTACGGCAACATTTCGCGAATTATTGTTTCTGATTCATCTTTTCTCATTGTAAAATCTCCGTTTTTTAGAAAATCATACAATAAAAACTGTATTTACAGAAATAAATGATAATTTACTCGAACTTATATCATCAATTTGGGAAAATCAAAGTGCTGATATTCATAATAAAATTACTTTGAAAAGACTTGCAAAGATGATAATTACGGGGAAAACTCCAAGTACTAAAGTTAAAGAAAATTACGGTACAGATATTCCATTTGTTAAAATTCCTGATATGCGTAATAAGGTGTTTATAGATGAAGCATCCCAAAACCTTTCAATTTTTGGTGCTAATTCTCAAAAGAATAAATATATACCTGAAAATTCAATAATCGTTAGTTGCATTGGAACACCTGGTCTCGTTTCATTAATAGGTAGAACCGTTCAAACTAATCAACAAATTAATTCTTTAATTCTTGATAATAAGTATATTTATTGCACATATCTTGAATTAAAGTCTCTAAAATACAAAATAAGAAATCTTGGTAGCGGTGGAACAACAATTAAAAATTTAAATAAAACTGACTTTGGTAATATTAGAATCACAGTACCAAATAAAGATGGTCAGTTGGATAGATTTAATAGAATTGCAAAGCCAATATTTGAAAAAATTCATGTAAATAATATAGAATTGCAAAATTTAGTAAAAGTAAAGGAAGTGTTACTTGGACAATATTTCTAAGCAGCTAAATTATCATTTATCTGCCTATTTAAAGATATTTTTCTTTGAATCAAATCTAATTTTGAAGATATTTTATATTGCTCAGTCAACGAAATATAGGGGATTTCAAGATTTTCAAAATCTTTCTGATATAAATGTGGAATAACACTTCCCTCAGTTCTGGAATGAACAAATTCTTTAAATCTATTTGTCTGTAAATAATAATATAAAAATAAAGTGTTCCATTTTTCGGGTGCATTATTTCTTAAAATAAACAGCCCTGACGCTATAGTGCTAGGATATTCAAGCTTATTAACTATCGCAACTTTACCAATAGTACCGTCTTTAGTAATTAAAATATCTCCTTTCTTTAGCATTATTTCAGGAGATTCAAAATACCTTTGCTTTGTAATATAACCACAATTTGACCAATCTATTACCCCATTTGATATATTGGAACCATTAATTATTCTATAATCACCTGTTTTTAAATATTCTCCTTTCTTTAGTCCTTTCCATCCTATTCTTCCCTTAATATATAAAGATTCGGATATATTTTCATATTTCATATCCAAGCTCCTTTAAAACATCTTTTATTTGAGCTTGAAGCTTATCGCTTTTAGCAAATTCCTTTTTTAGTTCGCCAGTAAGCCGTGTCATTTTAACTTCATAGGGTTCACCATCATCTTCTTGTTTGGCTAAACCAACATATCGTCCGGGAGTCAAAACATAATCGTTTTTTGCAATCTCATCTAAAGAAGCTATTTTGCAAAAGCCTGCAACATCTTCATACTTCTGCTTGTTAGTCCCACGATAGGCATGATAAGTGTCAGCTACCTTAGCAATATCCTCTTTAGAAAATTCTCGGTGAGTTCGGTCCACCATTTCTCCAAGATTGCGTGCATCGATAAATAAAGTTTCACCTTTACGAACCCGCTCTCCTTGGAAAGCTTTATCCATGTCGATAAACCATAATGAAACTGGAATTCCAGTAGAATAGAACATCTTATCAGGCAATGCCACAATAGCATCAATTTTATCGTCTTCCAAAATTGCTTTACGAATAGCATATTCGTCCTTTGTAGAAGTCGATAATGCGCCGTTTGCCAAAACAAAGCCTGCCTTGCCATTAGGTGCCAGCTTACTAATTATGTGCTCTATCCATGCATAATTAGCATTACCGGTTGGGGGAACTCCATATTTCCAACGTGCATCTTCTCTTAGCTTTTCTCCATTCCAGTTTTTAACATTGAATGGTGGATTAGCCAGAATAAAATCAAATCTTTCACCTTTATGTAGATCGTTGAGAAAAGTATCACCCTGATGAGGTCCAAGATTATTATCAATACCACGAATAGCTAAATTCATCTTAGCTAATTTCCAAGTGGTCGGGTTTGATTCTTCTCCATATACCGAAAGATCATTAATCTTTCCTTGATGTTCCTGCACAAATTTATCAGATTGAACAAACATACCACCAGAACCGCAACAAGGATCATAAATTCTGCCTTTATAAGGTTCAATCATTTCTACTAGTATTCGTACAATAGACCGAGGAGTATAAAACTCCCCTCCCTTTTTTCCTTCCTGCGAAGCAAACTCATTTAAAAAATACTCATAGACACGTCCCAGCACATCAGATTGCTTAGCTTTTTCGTTTCCTAAACTGATATCGGAGATTAAATCTACGACTTCGCCCAACCGGGTTTTATCTAAGTCAGGCGAGGCGTAATTCTTACTTAATACTCCACGCAAAGAATCATTATTTTTTTCTAAAGCATCCATGGCATTATCAATAATTTCACCTATTTTAGGTGATTTAGCAGAATCTTTAATCAATTCCCAACGTGCCTTTTTCGGTACCCAAAAAATATTTTCAGAAAGGTACATATCAGGATCTTCTGCATCTTCTGGAAATTCTGTTTTTAATAATGCACTTCGTCTAGCTTCGAAAGCATCGGAAACATATTTTAAAAAAATCAATCCTAAAACTACATTACGATATTCAGAAGCATCCATACTTCCTCTTAGTGCATTTGCAGTTTCCCACAGTTTATTTTCTATATTTAGTTCTTTTGTATTTGCTGCCATATAATAAATTTCCTTTTGTCTTCAACTTTAATCATTATGTTAAAAACCTTAATTAAATTATACACTTTGAATATATATGTGTGTGATGATTATTTTAATTTTATAAATTAGTAGGTATACTATAATAGTTTTTTTTATCTAATTTATATTTTTATTATTTGTATCCGCTTAATTATTTATAGTATTAAGCTTTTTAAAACTAAACATTTTAGTTTTAAAATATTCAAATTTGCTTTTCTAAATACAATTAAATATTATTTCGTATTTGTTAAGTCATAAAAAAAGAGCAGATGATTAGTATCACTGCTCTAAATATAATTTTTATTTGTTTAAAAATTATATTTTCCTATTTTCCCAAACTAAAGCCAAAGAAAAGATAATTTCAATTCCGATCATTGTCAAAGCCAAAATTGCTGGCTCAAAGTTTAGTCCAACGATTAAAGCCAAAAAGGGTATTAAAATCGACAAGACCAAATAAACCCTTGACTTATAAAGCCAACTATATGGTAATAAATGTGCGCCAAAAATAATTGCCAAAATCATAAGCATTTTCTCTGGTATAGTTGAATAAATCCACATGGCAATTAGCAAATATAGCGCTTGGTTAACAGAAAAGAGTATCCCTAACTCAGTTAATGGATTATCTTTATTTTGAAAATCAACATTAATTAGCTTTGAAACAAAATAAGATAAAGGCAATAAAACTGCAGCGCAAACAAAAGTAAAAAGATTTTTCGTTAATATTGGAATAGACGAAAAGTGAATAATTGCAATAACTAGCCAAATAATAATAGAGGCCAAAATAATATGCAGTCCTCGTTTTTGTTTAATTGCACAATCCAACCTTAATTCATTAATTTCTTGCATCCTCTTCATCCTTTGTTGGGTAATTTAAGTAAAACAACTTTTCTTTAAATTATACTTTAGTATATTCATGCATTCAAACCCTCTTTTAATTATAAAAGCTAAACTTTAACCAGAAACACAAATTTAGTAACCATTGATGACACTTATTCCACCATTTGCAGTAATCTAGGATAAAAGTTGAATTCATCTACTATACTTATTAACAGAAAGGAGCGCCAGGAATGAAAATTAATTGTCACATCGATCCTAATATTAGTGAAGAACACGGTGAATTATGGATCCAAAAAATGACACCAGCAATTAATGAACTTTTGCAAAAATTAACAAAGTCCGAAAATTCTTTATGGTGCCATTATCAATCTCAAATTTATCCGATTAATTTTGAAGATATTTATTCACTTGAAGTTGCTAACAGAGATATCAATGTTTTTACAGAAAAGCAGCAACTTACATATAATGATCGTTTATCAAATTTGAAAGCAGATCTACCGAACTATTTTATTGAAGCTTCACGCAGCGCTATATTTAATTACCAGCATATCGACCACCTTGAATTACTTAATAATGGGTTAATAGATGTGGTTTTGACTAATAAGCATAGAGTGCAGATATCTAGAAGAAATATTAAGAACCTGAAAGAGAGGCTAGGAATATGAAAAATACCAAGAGATTTATCAATTATTTGTTTACTTTTGCTACTGAAGGCATCTTCATTGGTTTAATGATTTCTATCTTTTGCAGTTACGCATCACATAGCTCAGTTTATGTTCCATCCAGTCCATCTTTTACGACAAACTTTAGCAATTTGCTTAATGCTTTTACCGCCTCAATTATTCTTTGGGCGGTTACTGGAATATTTTTCGGTTTTGGCAGTTTTATCTTCACTATTAATCATTGGTCATTATTAAAGAAGACAGTTATAAATTTCTTCACCTACTATTTTGGATTTGTTTTTTTAGCCCTTTTAGCTGGTTGGGTTTCTTTAAACTTGATTAACTTAACAAAATTTACTGTAATTTTCGTCATCATCTACTTAATTTGCTGGTATTATAATTACCATAAAATTGCAAAGGAAATTGCAAATATTAATCATAAAATCAAAAAAGAGTAATCTAATTACCATGGCAAAAAAGTTGAGCATTCATATCAAAGTGCTCAACTTTTTTACTTGTGTTTCTTAAAAAAATAGGAAATTGTCATCATCAAGTGTCAATCTTCTGCTTTTAACAAATCGAACTTAATACAAATCAATTCCTTTTTGGTGCAAATTATCTAAGCAACTTTGTAAATAAGCCTCATCATGTTCTGGATAAATTGGATTAGTCCAAGGAATAGCTGGTAAACTTTCGTACTTAGGACAATGTTGTCCTCTATAATATGGATCAAACCATTTAAGATCTGGATGATAATGGCGCCGTTGCATCTCAGCTAATACTAACAAATGAAATTGATACAATTTGTAAGGTGAATGTTGAAAAACATAGTTAACGGTAGCGTGGGGCTTACCCCAGCCACGTCCACGCAAAGCAGCAATTTCGCGGTGTTGCCCCAATAATTGTTGCCTAGGCAGTCGCCAAATTAAGTCTTGATGCCATAATCTCATGATTTTTCTTTATTCTCCTGAATTAAACGTGAATTTAGTAAATAAGAAACTTGATACTTTTCAGCTAAACGACTTAAAAATGGACCCAATTCATCTTTTGTTGGTGATAATCCTTGCAATAAATGTAAATATGTTTGTTTTTCTTCCAGCGTAGATATTTTCTTAAAGTAGCCCCAGACATGTTGATAAGCGTTAGTTAAAGTTTTAACCGTTGGTGTTTGCCTGGCTGCTTTTTCTAATAAACCCTTAAATTCAATATTCTTTTGTTCCGACCATTCGTTGTCTTTAGCTAGCAACCTAATCTGCTCATAGCACTGTTGCGAATGAGCCATTACCCAATATTTATTGTAGGCCCATTCTTCTTGCCATTTATTCTTTTTCATTTGTCCTGCTTTTTCAAGTATTTACATACATAGTTTTATTAATAATAAATTCTTCCTAACTAAATTTTATTACTAAATACTATTTCGCAACAAACGATCAAAACTAATTTTATTAAAATAACTTATTCAAATTTAATAGCTGTTCCATGTATTGTCTTTGGGCGTTTTTATTCTTTGATTTACTCTTAAGTTGCTGTAAATCGCCAGTAACAGTTTTTCTTTGTCCAAATTCAATATCTAGCACATCATAATTTTCATTAACAAAATCTTCGAAGTGCATTTCACGAACGAATTTTGGAAAATCATCAGTAAAGGAATCTATCCAAATTTTAGTATTATTATTTTGATATGCTTTTTGCATCGGTGTTTCTTTACCCATAAAATAATGTTTCAAATCATATAACAAGTAATCAATGCGATCGCGATAGATTTGATAACGATAAGTATTTATTGTTGGAACTTTATGCTGGGGCCATATGAAATGTAACTTTACACTTGATCTTATTTTGGCATAGTTTGATAAGAATTCTGGCGTACTTGACCCTAAATCTTTTAAACTTTTAATACCACAAACAATATCTGCTGACATTTTTATCTTTTGCTTATTGACGCCAACAAATAAATTACATTTCTTGCGCTTTAAATTATATTTAAGAGCTAGATCTTTGTATAATTCAACATCACACTTATCTGGATCTTCATATAGAGCATCTTCAACATTTTTAACCATTTTATGATCATTAATTTCTAACCAACTGTAATAATCACTTTGATAGAAATTTTTCAAACGTTCAATGTTTTTTAAATATACTTGCAAAAGTCATTCATTCCCCTGACTCTATTAGCCATTAATCATCCAGTCATGGAAATCCGGCGATTTTTTAGGGTCAAAACAACCATTTTTATCAATATTGACATCTTCAACCGGAATTTGCTCAACCAATTTAGCCCAATCTAATGCCGTTGGTAATTTTTTGATAGTAATTTCACCATTATTTAACTCGAATAACACTTTGCTTCCCTTTTTCAAACCTAAAGCTTTCCTGATTTTTATCGGAATAACAACTTGTCCTTTTTGTGAAACTTTACCAATCAAAACGCGGTTCATAACTATGCCTCCTTTTTAGTTTACTTCTATTAATTGTTTTACCAAAATACCTGTTAATGCTCAAAATTATATCAATTAATTTTGTTAACAAAGCATTTGAAATAAATAAAGCATGATTTAAGAACAAATTATTTAGTACAAATTTCTCTTGTTAATTAAACAATTGAAAAAACAAGTGGAAACTTTTTAGCTAAAAGTCTGCTTAGTTAATTGATCTAAGTATTTCCTCCTTCGTTCAAGCGAAGAATTAGTAATACCACCAAAATTCTGCCAATAACAGTGCCTAAAACCTAATTGGCGCAGAGTTTTGTTAATGAGAATTTTTTTAATAGCATTACCTAAAAAGAAACGGATATACCATGTTGGTGAAGTTGAAGTGGTTAGCACATAACAATGTTTAACACTAGTCAACTCACCTTTCACTCCTATTTTAGTAACAGTATGTGATAAACCTTCTCCTTCTTTCATCACCTTGTCAATAAAGCCTTTTAGCATCCCAGGAATATCATTCCACCAGTAAGGTGTAATAAAAATCACAGTATCCGCTTGTTGACATAGTTTTAGGTATTTAGTAACTAAAGGGTCGGTAGTTTGACCTTGATGATAGAGCCTCAATTCTTCCTTTGAGTACACTGGATTAAATTGATCCGCATACAAGTCTATTATTTCGTATTTCTGATGAGCAGCACTTAGATTTTCTTTAATTATTTCTAGTTCCGCATGATTAAAGCTCTGATCATAGGGATGACAATAAATTATCAAAATCATTTTTTAATACCCCCAATCATTTCATTTAAGGTTTTTTCAACTAAAATGGGCTCATATTCAGCTACCCCGTTTATGATTAACAACGAATACCCTTGAATAAAGGCCCAAATCTGAGTAAAGAATTGTTGATCAGTAACTGCACCACTGTTTATCTGATTAACTAACCTCATTACCTGATCGTAAAATTGAAAATCATGATTGGCATGTTGGTAAAAATTCTGCAAACTTGAATTAAAAAATAGGAAGTTGATAAGCTTCGCCTGTTCCTGGCTCAACTTACAGAATTCATTAGCTAATGAAAGTAGTTCATCCTTTGGTGAACTCTCAGAAGTAGTAATCAGTTGTTCAGCAAATTGCTGTGATAATTTAATCGACACTTGGTAAAACAACTCATTCTTGTTTTGAAAGTATTTATAAATGGCCCCAGTAGTCATTCCTATTTTTGTTGCCAATTTTCGCATCGATAAGTTCTTATAATCATCTGTTTTAATCCATTCTACCGTTGCTTGAATGATTTTATCTTGTGTGTTGTCCAATTTACATACCTCCTTGAATAACATCGTTATCTGCAATTTGCAATATAACACTGTTATCTGGAGACGTCAATAAGACCAATAATTTAAGATGTTACCAAGTAGAAAACAAAAAGCGTACTAATTCAAATCATTAAAAATGAATTAGCACGCTTTTATTCTATTAAAATGCCCACTATACAAGCATTTAGTACTTATTTCCCAGTCCGTTCCAGTACCGTCACTGCTTCAACATGTGGCGTTTGTGGAAACATATCAACAGGATCGATTTGATTAAAGGTGTAGCCTTCATTCATAAATTCTTGCAAATCACGAATCATGGTTGCAGGATTACATGAAATATAAACAATCTTCTTCGGACCAGTTTTTACTGCTGCTTCAATAAATTCTGGTGTTAATCCTTTTCGTGGTGGGTCGACAAAGATGACATCAGCTTTCATTCCCTTAGCAGCCCATCTTGGCATCACTTCTTCTGCCTTACCAGTCACGTATTTCGCATTATTGATACCATTCAGTTTGGCATTATTATTGGCATCTTTCACCGCATCAGACACACTTTCAATTCCGCGAACAGATTTGACGTGTTTAGCAACGCTTAAACCAATAGTTCCAATACCAGAATAAGCATCAATTACGATATCGTCCGCCTTTAAATCAGCTTTTTTAATAGCTAAGTCATATAAGCGGGGAGTTTGCAGTGAATTAATTTGAAAGAAACTTTCAGGGGAAATCTTAAACTTAACATCACCAATTTGATCTGTAATTTGTGGCTTACCAAAGATTAAGTAATCAACTTTACCTAAAATAACGTTGGTCTTCTTCGGGTTATAATTCAATACTAAGCTAGTGACACCAGCAATTTGTTTAATAGCCTCTGCTACTTTAGGTAGTTGCGGAAAATCCTTGTGCAAACAAACCAAGATGACCATAATTTCACCAGTCGCTTTACTGCGGCGAATATCCAGGTACCTGATTTCACCTTGATTATGAATTTCATCGTATGCTGGGACATGATACTGTCTTAAAATGTCACGCACAGCGACTAAAACGCGGTCAATTTCAGGATCAGTAGTAAAGAAATTGGTCAGAGGCACCAAATCATGCGAATGCTTTCTGAAAAAGCCAATCTCAAGCTGGCCCTTAACCTCACGCACTGGGACCTGTGCCTTGTTACGGTAGCCCGTTTCTTCTGGACTAGGCAGGGTCTCGCCTACTTTTACATCATCTAAATGTGCTTTCTGCAGTAAATTTACTACTTGATTATGTTTAAATTCCAGCTGCTTATCATATTTGATGTGTGCTAAAGATGCTAAGCCTGTTTGAACCCACTGGTTAAGTTTAATGTTAACCCGGTCAGGGCTTTCCTTAATGATTTGCTCGATTTTAGCAAAAGCAAAGTGTTTTTTGACTTTTAAAATCTTAGCTTCTACCGTTTCACCCGGTAAGGCATTGTTGACAAATACTGTCATGCCCTCATAATGAGCTACTCCCATAGCTTCATATGATAAATCTGTAATTTCAAGTTTGATAATTTGATTCTTTTCCATATTTTGTCCTTTTTTACAAACACTGATTAATATATCTATTTTACTAAAAATCCCAGCAAAAGTAATGTACATGCCTATTCTTAATATTGAATTAATTTCAGCTTTATCCCTTCACACTTACTTTAGTCTGTGTTACTTTTAATACTAATAAATTAAAGAAAGGACGTTTTTCATGAATAATTATGATACCAATTCAGATAGGCGCCAAATCCACACCATCTCCGAAACTAATACTTTTTTAACTAAAATGTATGCTCTCATGGGTGGTGCCGTGCTGATTTCTGCATTAGCAGCTTACTTAACAATGACCGTATTCAGAAGCGCTGTGATGAACATGCCAGTAGCTATGATGTGGCTCATTTTATTTGTACCTTTTGGCTTATCAATGGGAATTAGCTTTAAGGCAGATCGTAGTCCAGTTGCCAGTTTAGTAATGTTAACAATATTATCAGCAATTTACGGCTTTGAGTTTGCCTTAATTGCCGGCTTTTATACCGGCACCCAAATCACCACTGCTTTTGTTTCAGCAGCTGCCGTGTTTATTGCCATGGCCTTGTTTGGTACTTTTACTAAAAGGGATCTTAGCAATTGGAATTCATACTTGAGTGCTGCTTTACTTGGTTTCGTTGTTGCCTGGGTAGTTAATATGTTTTTACGTAGCCCTGCCGTTACATATGTCTTCTCATTTATCGGTGTCATTCTTTTCACGGGCTTAGTTGCCAGTGATGCTAACAGAATGAAAGCAATTTACAGTAATTACGGTGATCAGGTTTCAACTAATGGTTTAGCAGTTCTCGGTGCATTACAACTTTACCTTGATTTCATTAATATTTTTATGTTCTTGTTGGAAATCTTTGGTGGCAGTGGCAATAGCCGCAACTAATAGATTTTATTAACAAGCAAAAAGAGCAGCTGCTATTAACAGTAGTTGCTCTTTCTTTGTGTTTTAATTATTCACCAACAAAAAATTCAATTCGTTGTTGTAAATTTTTAAAGGTAACAGGACAATAATCACCAATTTCACCATCAAGGTTAACTGGCAACTTCTCTCCCTTGCTTTTACCCATTAATTCAATCTTTAAGCTACGTGTCTTGGTGTAAATAATGTCTGGGTCATCAACATGCTTGCCGTTTAATGCCAAAGCCATCAATTTCAGTAATTTTACTGGATCAGACGGTTTAACAATTATTAGTTGGAATAAACCATCACTTAGTTCAGCATCAGGCATTATTTGTTCAAAACCACCAATAGAATTAGTCATTCCGAGCAATAGCATTGAAAGCTTGCCCTCATACACGCCCTCATCATATGTCAGACGCAATTCATTTTCAGTTAAATGAGGCAACATTTCAGCACCTTTAATTAAATAGGCGGTATAACCCAGAGCAGACTTTACTTCTGAAGGAACTCCATAAGTTAATTCGGTTAGTGAGCCACAAGCTGCAATATTGACGAAATACTGAATATCTTTGGCAAAAGTCGCTTGACCAATGTCCATTTTACGAGTTTTATTTTTGAGAATAACTTTTGTCGCTTCGGCAATATCATTTCGTGGAATATGTAGAGCACGAGCATAATCATTAGTTGTACCGGCAGGAATAATTGCCATCTTAGGTCTTTTCTCTAAATAAGCTATGCCGTTTACTACTTCATTGATAGTGCCATCACCACCAGCGGCAACAATCAATTCAAAGCCTTCATTAGCTACACGGGTTGCTTCTTTTTGCGCACTCTGCTTTTCCGGCTTAGTTCTAAATGCACTTGCCTCATATCCAGCTTGTTCCAAAACGTCCAATATATCCGCGACATTTTTAGGCATCTGTTCGTGACCAGATACAGGATTATAGATCAATCTTGCTTTTTCAGTCATAATTTCTACCCTTATTATTTCAAAACTTACTTAACGCTTCTGCAATTCTTCATTCAGTAACTTATTAATTACCTTTGGATTTGCCTTGCCCCTGGTCTGTTTCATCAACTGGCCGACAAGATAGCCAATTGCACGGTCTTTACCGTTCTTAAAGTCTTCTACTGATTGTGGGTTGTTATCAACAACTTCTTTAACCATAGGTGCCAAGACGCTGGTATCAGATAACTGCACCATACCCTTGTCTTCAACATATTTCTTAGGATCGGTACCATTAGCGATTGTCTCTGCAAAGACCTTTTTAGCTATTTTAGAAGAAATCGTGCCATCTTTAATCAACTTAATCATGGCAGCCAAATGCTCTGGTGTCAACTTAATATCAGCAAGTTCAACGCGATTATCATTCAAATAACCATTAACTTGGGTATTCATCCAATTGGCAGCAAGCTGAGGATCAGCTCCAGCAGCAACAGTTTGATCAAAGAAGTCTGAACTTTCTTTAGTTTGCAAAAGAACATTAGCATCGTATTTTTTCAGACCAAATTCATTCACGTATTGGTTGTATCGTTCTTCAGCTGAGCGTGGCAAAGTTGATTTGATTTCATCAATCCACTCTTGGCTGATATGATCAGGAGCAATATCAGGTTCAGGGAAGTAACGGTAATCTGCATCTCCTTCTTTGACACGTTCCAAAACAGTTTTACCAGTTGCTTCATCAAAACGGCGAGTTGAAAGTTGCACGCGACCGCCAGAAAGGAGAACTTGTGCTTGCCGCTTTTCTTCATATGCCAAAGATTTACGCACATGTTCAAATGAGTTCAAGTTTTTCATTTCAACTTTAGTGCCCAGTTCTTTTTGACCAGCGGGTCTAATGGAAATATTGGTATCAACACGCATTGATCCCTCTTCCATCTTAACATCGGAAGCTCCTGTAAACTGAACAATTTTACGTAATTTTTCAAGGTAGGCGTATCCTTCATCAGGATCAGCAATTTCTGGCTCAGAAACAACTTCAAGTAAAGGAACTCCCTGACGGTTTAAGTCAACGTATGAATACCCGTTTGTACCATGAGTATTTTTGCCGGCATCTTCCTCGATGTGCATTTCATGAATGCCGATACGCTTTTTCTTACCGTGAGATTCAATTTCAACATAGCCATCACGAGCTAGTGGTTGGAAAAATTGAGTGATTTGGTAAGCCTTAGGGCTATCTGGGTAATAATAATTTTTCCGATCAAAATGAGTAGTTGGCAAAATATGAGCGTGCGTTGCCAATGCAACCATAATTCCTAAGCGATAAACGTCTTTGTTAACGTAAGGTAAAACACCCGGCATTGCCCAATCAATTACATTTGTTTCCGTGTTGGGCTTTGCACCATAACTTACTGGTGAAGGTGAAAAAATCTTACTTTTAGTTTTTAATTCAAAGTGAACTTCGAACCCAATCGTTGATTTAAAATTCATCAGTTAATCCTCCATTCCAGTTGGTGTTTTTTCATAAAACTTATTAGTTCTTTCAATAAAGTCAGCTACTTGGAAAATACTGCCTTCATCAAAGCGTTTGGCCATAATCTGCAGACCTACAGGCATTCCGTCAACTAAACCAGCTGGAACACTGGCAGCCGGTATTCCGGCTAAATTAGCTGAAATTGTCAAAATATCATTGTTGTACATTTTGATTGGATCGGAAATTTCACTGCCGATGCCAAAAGCAGGAGTTGTCGTTGTTGGTCCCACAATAACATCATTTTCAGCGAAAATCTTATCGAATTCATCACAAATTAACGTTCTCACTTTAGATGCTTGTCTAAAGAAACGATCATAAGAGCCAGCTGAAAGTGCAAAGGAGCCTAACATAATCCGGCGTTTAACTTCTTCGCCAAAACCTTCTGACCGAGACTTAACGTAAACATCTAGTAAATTCTTAGTATCTTGAGCACGGTAGCCGTAACGAATACCATCAAATCTTTGCAAGTTTGACGAAGCCTCACTTGAAGCAATGATATAGTAGTCGGGAACTGCATATTTAGTTAATGGTAATGATACTTCAGTGATAATAGCACCTGCTTTTTCCAGAGCATCAATTTGTTCTTGCAGAACAGCACGCATGTCACCATCTACTGCAGCCATATATTCTTTAACTACTGCTACATGCACCCCTTTAACATCTTGACCAATATACTTGGTAAAATCGGGAACTGCCCTAGTTGAAAGAGTAGAATCGTGATCGTCACTACCTGCAATAACATTTAAAACTTGAGCCGAGGTTTTTGCTCGCTTACTCATCACACCGATTTCATCTAATGAAGAAGCAAATGCAATTAAACCCCAACGTGAAACTCGACCATATGTCGGCTTAATACCAAAAATACCGTTAAATGCAGAAGGCTGTCTGATTGAACCACCAGTATCAGATCCTAGCGCTGCTACAACTTGTCCAGAAGCAACAGCAACAGCTGAACCGCCCGATGAACCACCCGGTACCTTATCCAGATTCCACGGATTATGAGTAATGCCAAAGTATGAATGTTCAGTAGAAGAACCCATCGCAAATTCATCCATATTGGTTTTGCCCACGAAAGTCACTTGTGCTTTTTTCAGCCTTTCAATAACCGTTGCATCATATACCGGAATATAATTATCCAAAATATGACTGGCAGCTGTGGTCTTAACACCATCAGTTATAATGTTATCTTTAATAGCAATTGGAATACCAGCAAGTTTATTTTGATCAAAATTAAGATTACTTGCAGGTTTAGCATCTTCTTGAACAGTAATCCAGGCATTCAACTTGTCATCTGTTTTTTTAATATTATCAATTGTATCTTGCGCTAATTTGTCAGCAGACAAAGTTCCTTGGGCAAGCTTTTCATTTAAAGAGTCAATATCTTCATTTAAATAATTCATTACTCGTCCTCATCCTTGTTAATAATTACTGGAACCTTAATGAAGCCATTGGCTTGATCAGGAACATTTTTCATTAATTCATCTCTGTCTTGCCAGTGTTCAGGCTTATCTTCTCTAAAAACAGTATCACGATCAACAACCTGAACTGTCTCCTTAACGCCATCGGTATTAACTTCTGACAATTGATCCGCCATATTAATAATTGAACTCATTTGTTCAGTTACTTTGCCAATATCTTTTTCATCAATTTCAAGTCGCGACAAAGTCGCAACGTGTTTAATTGTATCTTCTGTAATTTCCACGCAAATATACCTCCTTATTCGCCACCATAAATATGGACTTGATAACTACTATCTCCTGTTTCCTTGGCAACTAAAGCCTGGATGTCATTAACAGAGCCAATTTTTATTTCAATTGGCACGTTATTAGCCAAATACTTCTTTGCAGTTGATAAAACAAGTCTCGTGAAACTTTGGATTTGCTCATACCCATAAAACTGGGTAGTAATTGAAATATTTTCCTGAGCTAATTTACCATTTTCATATCGTAAAGTTGCCGTTACACCACTGATATTAGGGAAATAATTTTGAATAGATTCTTTAAAACTATTGAAACTGGAAGCATCACTGCTGTTGATTGCTTTTTTTCCACCAACTGTAGGTAAAACTTCAGACTGAGTATTAATAGTTTTCCATTTAGTTATTTTACTACTATTAGCAGTCGCTGTCCCGCTCAAAAAGTAAGTTCCGGCAACTAACGAGTCTTTGCTTTCCTTAGCAAAAAGTCCAACTGTAATTGGAATTTTCTTTAATGACTTCTTTTTTCGCAAACGAGCTACTACTTGTTCAGCTGCTTTTTGACCATATTGTTTTTGCTTAGCACGCGATATTTGGGCTTGATATTCAGGACCATCTTTTTTCTTTTGGTAGTAATCAATGGAATTAAGAGCAAGACCAACGCTAATACCGCCAATATGATAATTCGAACCGGATCCTGTCAAAAAATCTTGTTCAAGTATTTCTTCTAAATAATATGGCTGATAATTTTTCTTAGTTCCAGCTTCAGGATTCAGACCATTGGGATTTGACTTTGACTTGCGCCCTAGCCATTCATTAGCCATGTTGGCAGAAATATACTGACCCTCTTGAAAAACATAAGAATTGGTTGAATAAACACCCTTAGAAATCTGAACCAAGCCTCGTTCTAATTCTCTGGTATCCACAGAATTATCATTATTAGTTGCCGTTAAACCAGATATTGGACTAGTTACATAATGCCCGTTTTTAAGTAAAACAGTATATCCGTTGTTACCAGTATCAGTAGTCTGATAAGTTTTAGAATTGGAATTAGAAGATGTTTTGGCATTATTCGCCAAGTCAGAATTTTTCAAGTTTCCACAAGCCGTCAAACATAATGATATTCCTAAAAGCGCTAATATATGCAAGTATTTTTTCACTTTAAATGGTCCTTTATTTAACTTGAGCAATTGCTTCTTCCTCAGTCAATAATGGTACGCCCAGTTTCTGAGCCTTGGAGTATTTGGAACCAGCATCCTGACCATAAATGACATAGTCTGTTTTACCAGAAACAGAACTAGTTACTTTTGCACCTAAAGATTGCAATTTTTTAGTAAATTCACTTCTAGTATAGTGAGCCAAAGTCCCTGTTAAAACAACAGTCTTATCTTTAAAGTAATTATCTGGAATAGACTCAGTTTCTTCTGGACCTGCACCAAGATAATCCATATTAAGGCCGCTATTTTTAAGTTCATTGACTAAATCTACGACTTCATCTTGAGCAAAATAAGTAGTCAAAGATTCTGCAATTGTCATGCCTATTGTATCTATTGCAGCCACATCTTGCACGTCCGCTGCCATAATCTTTGCCATATTTTTAAACTTTTGTGCAATCAAACGTGCAGCTTTAGCACCAACATGATCAATACCCAGTCCAGTTAACAATAATTCGACTGAATTTCTTTTCGAATTATTAATTGCATTTAATAAATTGCTGATGGACTTATCCTTGAAATGATCTAGTTTTGCCAAATCAGATGCATTTAAATGGTATAAATCAGCCACATTATGTACCAGATCGTTCTTAATTAGCTGTCGCACAATTTTTGGTCCCAAACCATCAATATTCATTGCAGGTCTTGAGGCAAAATGAGTAATTCCTTCTTCAATTTGAGCGGGACAAGACGGATTAACGCAACGCAAAGCCACTTCATCTTTTAGATGAATCAGCTTTTCACCACACGATGGGCAATTCGTCGGAATTGGATACGGCTGGGCATCCTTAGGCCGTTTTGCTAGCACCACTTCTGAAATTTCAGGAATAATGTCACCCGCTTTATGCAGCATAACGGTATCACCAATGCGGACATCCTTTTGTTGCAACAAATCGGCGTTATGCAAAACTGCATGAGAAACTGTGGTACCAGCAAGTTGCACAGGATCCATGATAGCAGTCGGCGTTACGACACCAGTACGACCGACAGTCCATTTTATTTCATGAACCACAGTTTCTTGCTCTTCTGGTGGGAACTTATAAGCTATTTCCCAACGAGGCACTTTAACCGTGTTTCCCAGTTCTTGTTGTAAATCCAGATCGTCAACTTTTAAGACGATACCATCAATGCCATAATCAAGTGAATTTCTTTTTGCAGTATATTCATCAATAAAAGCAAAAATGTCAGACATTTTAGCAATTCTGCTCCCAGTTTGGTTGGTGTGAAAACCAAGCTGAGTCATTTTCTCAATAGCCTGGTGTTGACTGGTAATTTCTGCTGGTGGATTAACCCAAGTATAAATAAACGTACTTAAATGACGGTGCTTGGTAATGCTGGCATCTAATTGCCGCAAAGACCCAGCTGCTGCGTTACGGGGATTAGCAAAAGTTGTTTCGCCTTTTTCATCACGTTCTGCATTAAGCTTTGCAAAAGGCTCTTTGCCCATATAACATTCGCCCCGTACTTCCGTTGTCAATTTTTCAGGTAAAGTTTGGGGAATATCTGCAATATAGCGTGCATTAGGAGTAACGTCTTCACCTACTTGACCGTTACCTCTAGTTGAAGCTCTGGTTAATTTACCGTTAGTATACTCAAGTGCAATTGATAAACCGTCAATTTTTAATTCGACGTTATAAGCAACTTCATGACCAATCTGTTTTTGTACTCTGTCATCAAATTCTTGTAATTCTTCTTTTGAAAAGACATCACCCATTGATAACATCGGAATTTCGTGATTAACCTTAGCAAACTGATTGTCAATCTGACCCCCAACCTTTTGGGTAATTGAATCTTGCGACACCAGTTGCGGAAATTCCTGTTCAAGTTCAACTAAACGATTATAGTTTTTATCATACACATTATCTTCAACTTCAGGTGTGTCTTTTGTATAATATGCATTTGCCCATTCATCTAGCTTATCTCTTAGCGCAGCAACTTCTTTTCTGGCCTCATCAAGAGTTAAATCTGCCATTTTCTTCCTCCTGATTAAAAAATAGTATTTTTTTACTTCTACCTTAATTATACCTTTTTAATTGGTGCAAATGCTGCTAGAAGCCGCTTAATTCCCTTGCCACTGAATGCAATATCAAGCTCCATATCTTCGCCTTTACCGTTAACCTTAGTTACAACGCCTCTTCCCCAAGACTTATGTTCTACTTGATCACCGACATTCCATCCCTTTTTCTCAGCTCCAACTGCACCAGCAGGTTTGATTTTAGGAGTGTAAACCTGTGCACGGGCTCGTTCATCGCTATTAGCAAACGGAGCAGTTTGTGTCTGGTAATTGTCATTTGAGAAAGTAATTGGAACTGAATTTTCAATATCCAGATCATCTTGATCAATTTCTTCCAAAAATCTGGATGGCGGATTATTCTGCATTCTACCATACATCATACGTGAGTACGCATTTGTTAAAAACAGTTCACGCTTTGCCCTAGTAATACCCACATAAGCCAGTCTACGTTCTTCTTCCAGCTGATCATCTTCCATTAAAGCACGTGATAAAGGAAAAAGTCCATCTTCCATCCCCACTAAAAAGACTACTGGAAATTCCAGTCCTTTGGCAGCGTGTAACGTCATTAATGCCACCTGATCATCATTATTAGCTAAATCATCCTGGTCGCTTAAAAGAGATACTTCCGCTAAAAAGTCACTAAGAGCATTTTCGGTCTCATCGCTGTCGTTATTTTCTTCATATTCGTCATCAAAACGTTTCGTAACAGACAAAAATTCATCCAGGTTTTCTAGTCTGGTTTCTGCTTCAATTGTATGTTCAGCTTTCAAGGCAGCTGTATAGCCAAAATCCTGCAGTATTTTTTCCGTGAGCCCGGTAACACTATGATTTTTGGCATATTTAATTGCATCCCTCAACTTAGCTCCGAAGTCAGTCAGTTTGGCAGCTGCCCGTGTAGTTATGCCTGACATGGTAATGTGATCAAAAGCTTTTAGAATCGACAAATTATTTTCACGGGCAAAATCTAGAAAACGTCTGACACTAACTGGTCCAATACCACGTTTAGGGGTATTAATAATGCGGTTAAAACTCATTGAATCGCTAGGATTAGCAACCAATTTCAGATAAGCCATAATGTCCATGATTTCTTTTCTGTCATAGAACTTATGACCACCGACAATTTGGTAAGGCACGTTCGACTTTACGAATGACTCTTCGACTGTTCTAGACTGGGCATTAGTACGATATAATACCGCAAAATCATGGTAGGAACGTTTTTTCTCTTTGACCTCTTCTTGAATTTTAGCAATGATAAAGTGCGCTTCATCGTCGCCACTTTGAGCGCGATAATAAGTTACTTTTGCACCTTCACCTTGGTCTGTCCATAATTTTTTAGCCTTACGGTTGCTATTATTCTTAATGACTGCGTTAGCGGCAGCCAAAATATGACCGGTTGAACGGTAATTTTGTTCCAACTTGACGGTTTGCACGCCTGCATCATGATAATCTTTTTCAAAGTTCATGATATTTTCCATGTTAGCGCCACGCCAGCCATAAATAGACTGATCCGCATCCCCCACAACGCAAATATTTTTATATTGTGCAGCTAATGCATGACACAATTCATATTGGGCCTGGTTGGTATCCTGGTATTCATCAACTAGCAAATAGCGAAACTTATTTTGGTAATAATGCAAAACTGTAGGATCGGTTTTAAACAGAACTAAGGTCTGCATGATCAAATCATCAAAGTCCATAATTTGATCATTCTTTAAACGTTTTTGATATTCTTGATACACTTGCGCAGTTACTTTTTCAAAAGGTGAAGTAGCACTGGCAGAATATGCATCTGGAGTGAGTAAATCGTTTTTGCCATTAGAAATAGCAGACAAAATTCTGCGTGGTTCGTACATTTTAGGATTAATATTTTGTTCTTTTTGAATATGCTTAATTAAAGTGAGCTGTTCGGCCGAATCAGCAATAGAAAAATTACTGGTATAACCAATTTTTTCTGCATCTCGCCGTAATATTCGCACACAAAGAGCGTGAAAGGTAGACATCCAAATACTGTCAGCCTGCTGTCCCAATAATTTATGCTCACGCTCTCTCATTTCAGTGGCAGCCTTATTGGTAAAAGTGATAGCCAAAATATTCCATGGCGCAATCCCTTTTTCAGCAACAAGGTAAGCAATTCTTCTGGTTAAAACAGAAGTTTTCCCTGAACCTGCTCCTGCAACCACTAATAATGGTCCTTCAGTGATTTTTACAGCCTTTTTTTGCTGTGGATTTAAACCTGCTAAAATTGATTCTGCGCTCATTTTGAATTCTTTCACCCCAAAAATTTTTTAACTATTCTATTGTACCAAAAATCATGACCATAATTTGAGTTGATTGCATTCTATTTATCAAAACGCGCAAGATCATACTCTTCGATTAACTTAATCAATTTGTCCGCATAATTGGGGTCAGTCGCATAGCCGTCTTTAACTAGAGCTCGAGCCTGCGTTTGATAGTTCTTAGCAGCTAAAACGTGACGATATTGTTTTGCGTCCCAGGTTGTCCCCTTTTGGAACAATCTGGCATGAGCCCTTATAGAAGCTTCATAGGAATCATAGATTTGAAAACGAGCTTTAACAACTATCCATTTACCTTTTTCAAACTCTTTGGTTTTAAGTACTGCCGAAGTATTAGGATTATTTCCTTTGACGCCAAACAGATTATTGTATTTTTGTGAAAGGTCGCTTTTGCCATAGTCACTTTCAAGACAAGCCTGAGCGATAGTAATACTTGGCAAAAGGTCAAAGGATTTATCCACTTCTTTAGCTATCGGACCTATTTCTCTGATAAAAGCTTTGTGTTGCCTGATGATTTTCTGCCTGGCCTGTTCTCGAGCAAGCTGCTCCTGTCTAATCTGCTCTGATTGAATTGCCTGTCTGCGATAATAACGAAAAGTTGCAAAAGCAATAATCAATAAAAATAGAATTATAAATGTTCGAATGATGATCGCTGTATTAGATAGTTTCTTGCTTTTTCGTTTTCTCGCCATTTGTTTTCCCTTGCTTTAAAAATCTCTTCTTAAGTATAACCTCTCTTGAGTATAAATTATGCAATGTAATTAATTTTTAAAATAAAAGTAGTAAGCTAACATAACAATTTTGCTCATTTATAATTAAATATACAAAAAAATGGAGCCAAAGCTCCATTAAAAAATGCGGGCAAGAAGACTCGAACTTCCACGATCTAAAAGCGATCACAAGATCCTTAGTCTTGCGCGTCTGCCATTCCGCCATGCCCGCAACACATTCAATACTATAACCCAAAATTAAATTTAACACAAGACTTTTCTTACTCATTTTGTCTAAAAAGGTTTAATCGACCATTTGCTCATTTACATACTTGGCATACAAACTGTGATTTTGCATTAATTCGTGGTGAGTGCCATGACCTGTAATTTTACCGTGCTCTACAAAATAAATTTGATCAGCATTAACTATTGTAGCCAGGCGGTGTGCAATAACCAAAGTGGTTCTATTGACCATTAGTTTATCAAGAGCCTGTTGTACTTTTCCCTCGGATTCCGAGTCCAGACTTGCCGTAGCTTCATCCAGCATTAAGATTTTAGGATTACGCAAAAAGGCTCTGGCAATAGCTAAACGTTGTTTCTGACCACCAGATAGTTTAATTCCACGTTCACCAATTTCAGTTTCCATTTGATCAGGAAATTCACGCACAAATTGATCGGCATAAGCCAAAGCGAGTCCATGCCAAAGATCATCGTCAGTCATATCTCTGGTTAAACCGTAAACCAAATTTTGCCGGATCGTTCCGGAAAAAATAGCGCTGTTCTGAGAAACATAGCCTATTTGGGAGCGCCAATTTGCCAGGTCAATATCTTGAATATTCTCATCCCCAATAGTGAATTTGCCACTTTCAGGCTGATAAAAGCGTTCCAATAAGGCAAAAATGGTAGATTTGCCACCACCACTAGGTCCCACAAAGGCAATTACAGAGTTGGGTTTTGAAACAAATGAAACAGATTGTAAAACGGGTTCATTTTTAACATAACTAAAGCAAACGTTTTGTGCTGTCAACGTTTTATTACTCAAATCATAAGTGTGATGGCTTAAATTCTTTTCAGGTTCAATTTGTAAAATTGCCTGTATGCGTTCAGTTGAACCCAAGGCTTTTTGTATCTGTGAAAAGAAAGTGGCAAAATTAGCAACTGGTGCAATCACGTTAAATAAATATAGTAAGAATGCTACAAGAGACCCACTGGTCAAAGAACCCTGACCTACGCGAATAATGCCAAATGCCAGGATGCCAGCAAAAGCCGCCATCATCAAAGTCATGATAATCGGCTGCAAAATAGCTTCAACACGGGCATCTAGTACGCCAATAGTAAAAATCTTCTTGATCCTGTGGTTACCCGATTCTTGTTCATACTTTTCGCCATTACTGGATTTAATTAAACGTACTTCAGACAATTTTTCACTGACATCACCGTTAAATTTAGCTGTTTCTGACTGCAATTTACGACCAAGTCTCACCATAATGCGACCAATTGGCAATAAAATTACTACCACAATAGGAATTACAGTAAACATTAAGGTAGCCATTTGCCAATCCATCACAAATAAGATGATTGATGAGAAAAAGAGTTGTATTGCGCCAGTAATAAAGTTAGGGAATTGAGAAGCCAGCAAATCTTTAATAATTCCCGTATCATTAACCAAGCGAGAACTGCTTTCACCTACTTTGGTAACATCAAAATACGTAACAGGTAACTTTAAAAGATGTCCCCATAAGCGTTCACGAAGGCTCTTAACTACGCTTTCACCAAAATAGCGCAGAACAAATCCGCCAACTGTTCCTAAAATTAATTGTAGGACAAAAACAACGATAATAATAATTAAGCTCGAGTAATTAAAATTATCCCACTTGCTCGTATCCACTAATTCTCTTGTTAATAGTGGCAATACTAAATTTGCTACACTTGTGACCAGACTGAGAAACAGCCCTAGTGCAAATAACGATTTTTTAACATTCAAACTTTTTAGCAAGTTTAAAAAATCACTGAATTTAACACCTTGTGTTTTATCTTTAAGTGACTTGAATGCCATAAAAGATACCGGCTTTCCTTAGTTAGACTAAATAAAAGAGTTTTTCAATAATTGAAAAGCTCTTTATTTTATCTTGCTAATTATAATCATTCATTTTCATTATGCCAGAATTTGCGCCAAAAGTCCCGCTCATATTTATGCATCTTATCATAATTGTAACAATTTTTGGTAAAATCACCTGGTTCAAAGTCATGATGGCAGTGATGCGCCCTATACATGTGGCGGCACATATCTCGCATATCAGACCTGGAGAAGTCATGGTCTGAAGCATATTTACGCCATTTTTTAATCCTTTCCATACGGTAGGCAGGATCAACAAAATCGGTGGCTTTTTCCTTAAAATCTTCATCCCAGCCAGCAGCAATTTTTTGCAGATATTGACCAAATTGCTCCTGCTCTTCAGCAGTCAAACCGGCAAAGAAAGGCTCAGTATCTTGCTTGTCTTTTAATTCAGCCAGCTTGGCAGCCTTTTCTTTCCCAGCTGCTGTGAGATAAACACGTTTAACTCGTTTGTCCTGCTCATCAACTTCACGTGAGATATCACCTTTTAGTTCCATTTTTTTCAATAATTCTGCTAAAGACCCGGGTTTCAAAGCCAAGATTTCAGCTAAATAATTTTGGGTTAAACCGTCTTCCAGCTTTAAAACAGCCAATACCCGTTTTTGTCCCGATATCGGTTCTTTGTTTTGAAACATATAGTAACGACTAGCCCGCAAAATAAAATGAAGTTGTTCCATTAATTGATCACTTGCTTGACTCATAGTTATGCTCCTTTTATGTAATAAAAAGTTAGGTACCTAATATATTTTATAAATTAATTATAGTTTGGTACCTAACATTTTGTCAAATAAAATGTCAAAATAAATTTTATTATTTTATCTATAACTGACTAATCTTAACCTGCCGCCGCATTTGCCACAGCCATAACGACGTACATTAACGCGCCGAACCCGCACAAACTGTTGACCGCATATAGTGCAAACATACAAATATTTTGCTTTTCTTTTGCGTTTAAGACCTATGTCCGGGGCATACCGTGAACCACCTACTCTATCAAGCAAAACCTTGAAATCTTGATCTTTGTGGCGATATCCTTTATGAGTTAAGTGCAAATGATAATGCGTCAGTTCGTGCTTAATTATGCCAATCAATTCTTGATAATATTGCGGCACTAAAAAATGCGCATTAATTTCAATGTGGTGATCATCTAAATGATACCGACCACCAGTTGTTGTCATGCGCTTATTAATTTTTACTTGGTGCTTAAACTGTCTGCCAAAATACTTAAAAGAAACTTCTGCCACCAGGTTCTGTAATTCTTCTTCAGTCAGATTATCTGAAAACTTTGGCATATAGTGCTGCCTCTTTTTTCGTTTTGATCCTGACTTTTAAAGCCGTCACTATTTTTCTTTTCAGTGGCTTAGCTCCTTCCATCCATGTTCCGGTAAACACATGAATAGTTTTTGACTGTGCTGACGGATTACAAAGAACACCGTCAGGATAGACATGTATCCCTTCCTGCAATTGCTGCTCCTTGTTATTAGGCTGAGCACCATATTTATTTTTTAAAATGTCAGACACCGATACAGTATTGACTCCCGCCAATTGGTCCTGCTTATCAAATGTAAAATCTCGGTCATCATAATAAGAAAGCATGTCTTTAATTAATGGATGACCTTTTTCAGCGCCAAAGACTGCCGTAAACGGATTCTCTTTATTTTCAAAACCAACAAAAGCTCTATTATTTAATAAATCATGCAAATCATCTAGCACCAAGACGTCAGTATCCATATAAATGCCGCCCATTTCACAGACTGCTTTAGCCCGGATATAGTCGGAAACAAACGCCCATTTTTTAGCTTGATAAGCCTGCTCAACATATTTATTTTCGTGGATGTCAAAATTATGCTCGTTCCATTCGATTATTTGGTAGTCTTGCAGATGCTTGGTCCAAGTTTTCATGCAACGCTGAATATTTTTAGGCTTAGGGTTGCCCCCCACCCAGACATAGTGAATTATTTTAGGAATCATAAGTTAACCTCTAGTAAAAAATTTCTTTAATAGCAAAATTATGTCTTGATTAAAGTCTAATTTCAACAAGAACATTAAAGCGATATACAAAACAAGCATAATGATTGATTTGACTAGCATGTTAAGAAATGCTGATGCAAACATTTGTGGCAAAAGCATCCCTGCTGCCAAAACAATAATGGCAATTATAAAATATTTAGGAATTTCACGAAAAGAATATTTAAAATCATAGCCATCACGAACAATCCATAGTCGTAAAAGCAAAACTATAAACTCAGTTATTAAAATTGCAATCATTGCTCCTGTTGCACCGTACAGTTGATCCAGAAAATAGCTTAATATTACTTCCAAGAAAGCACCAACTATGACAGGAATGGCATAATCTCGGTCTCGATGATTGGCAAGGGCAAATTGATTGGCAAAAACCCCACCAGTTGGAATCATTATGATAGTCAAAGTGAAGAAAAACATTAACGGCGTCATCGGGATAAATTTATGTCCAAAAAAGAAAGGCACAAATTCTTTAGTATTCGCCATAATAATAACTGCAAACAAAGTTCCCAGCATCACTGTCGCTTCCAGGGATTTTTTTAAAACTATCCGTTGTTCTTTTTTACCTTCACCCGCCATTTTAGGCATAATCACTAAGGAAATACTGGTTACAATTCCCAAAACCATGTTAGAAATTCTTTGGGAATTGTCATAAAAGGCAACCTGCGTCGAATTTTGAAAGAGGCCCAAGATAGGTTTATCGAGAGAAGTATAAATTTGGGTGGCAATTTGCGGAATCAAAAGAGTAATAATTGCTTTAACAGTCGCGCGATATTGATAAAAGTGTTTGACCGGCCCACCAACATAACGGTGAATGTCAAACCAAAAGACAAATGACCCTAACATAGTTGAAACCGACATAATCAACATATACTTCCAAAGATCACCCGGATTTTTAACCCATAATAAAATCAATATAACAGATACTAGCTTAACGGCAGTATTTTTTAAAACCACCCGGCCAAAATCGGCCAGTCCCTGAAAGAACCAGGAAATATCCACTTGAGCTGAAATAAGATATGGCACCATTAATAACAAATATTGACCGTACTTAATATGGAAAAAACTGGTAACAGCAATCACTATCACTATTGTGACGAATCCAGCTATGGCCTGAAAATACCACAATCCCCAAAACGCTTTGGTTAAATCTTGACCACTGCCAAAAGCTCTAATCTGCGAAATGGTCCTCATACCAATATATGACACAGACAGGGTACAGAATATCATTAAGAACTGAACAATATTATTCACATTACTATAAATACCATATGTTTTAGGGCCCAAAATTCGGGAAAGGTAAGGCACGGTTATTAGTGGTACTAATACCAAAAATATTTGGTAAACCGCATTATATAGAATGTTTAAAAATGTTCTTTTCACAACTTACCCTCTATTTTTAACAATTTAAATACATTTTCACAGTTTGAATCGGTCTGCACTTCATTAGTTAGATTTAGCCAGTAGTGCCGCTTCTGACTGAATTGATCTGGCATTACAAGTGCCTTAATAAGCTCCTGCTGTGTTTTCACGCACACTCCAGGCACAATTTCTTCATAAGGTCCCATTAAAAGTCCTCGCTTTTTTTCGTATTGCCTCAAATAATTGGTAATAAATATGATTGGTTTGTCAATGTTTAAATAATCAAAATAAATCGAAGAATAATCAGTAATTAAAAAGTCTGTATTACCTAAAAGTTCGTATAAATCAATATCAAGTTGATACAAGTAGTCGTTATTGAGAAAGGCAATATTTGAAAAGTCACTTTGCAAGTGTTTAAACAGGTTCATTTCATAAGGATGCAACTTTACTATTAAATACTGATGGTTATTTTTTAAAGAATTATTCAGCTTCACAGCATCAAAATCAGGCAATGCAAAGAAATTACCCTGCTCAACTTGCGTCATAATTTGTCGATCATCCATTTCATAACGAAAAGTTGGCATGTATATTCCAATTTGAGCGCTTTCATCTTCAGCTTTGAATAAGTCAGTTAATAGTTTCTTTTTACTAATAGCAGGATTTTTCAAGGCATCAAGACGAGGAAACCCAGTTTTTCGATATTTGTTAGTTTCAATCGCGCAGCAGGCACTCATTAGACTTTCATATAAATCACTGCTTGAGCAAACAACATCAGCATTTTTTTGCCATAAATTAGCATTACGCTGATCAGTTTTGAGACTAGTATTATTAGCCATAAATCCCATGCGCTTGAGGGGAATACCATGCCAGAACTGAATATTGATTTGTCTAGCATGAACTTTAAATGGCTGGTGTGTAGTTAACACAAACTTTGCTGCACCAATTTGGCGCCAAGTTTTTAAAGATAAATGTGAAGATGGCCAGTGCTCTACAAGGGTAACCTCGTATTCAGGGTGATTCTTTTGCAAATATTTACCGAACAAATAACCATTTGACCCTGATCTACCTGCGCCATTAAGAATCACCACTTTATTATCTTGCACTGGTGTAAAGCGAGCAATTAATTTCATTGCCACCAAATATAAACGAAACAAAAAACTCTTCATTATTCAACTTCCCAATTTCTTACCTAGTATAAGAGTACAGAAAAAGCCTGAGAGAACTCAAGCTTTTTTACTTTATTTTTTAGTTTTTTAATGATTATGACTAACAAATAATTATATTAGCTGCCATTTTTCAGCAATTTACATTACTCACACAATTTGCCACAATTAAAATATATTTATTAGAAACTTTAAGAAAGGGCAAAAATGAACACTGAAAATATAGTACCAAATAAAGTTTTAGCACTTTATCTGGCACTTTTTTACCTTTGGTGGACTGTCGAAGAGCTGCAAATTGGGACTATACAGTAATATTTTGTCATAAGTCCTATTGAGACTATCAGTTAAATTTATTACTCGGAGCATTCCCACATTTTTTAGTTAAGAAGTATTCGCCTCAAGTAAAATTCGAATACCCACAACTAGTAAAGAAACATTTCCGTATTTTTAATATATTGCCAGAGGCTCTTTATGATCTGGCTTCGGATAAGCTTGTTCCAAAACTTGTAAATCTTTCTTTGTTAGCTCAATATCTAACGCCCTAAGATTAGATAATAAGTGCTTTGAACTACTACTTTTTGGTATCGCCAAAACATCTGGTTGTTGCATTACCCAAGCCAATAAAATCTGATAAGGACTTGCCTTGTGTTTTTCAGCTACTTGTATGACCGCCTCATTTTTCATCATTGTGCTACCCATTTTAGGTCCTCGACCCAGAGGACTGTATGCAATCAATGGAATATGATGTTCTCTTTGCCAAGGCAAAAGACTGAATTCAATTCCCCTAGTCTCCAAATTATACAAATCCTCATTAACAACGCAGTTCTGACCATTTGGCACCTGCCAGAGTTCCTCCATATCATCTATGTCGAAGTTTGATACTCCCCAGGCACGAATAAGTCCTTCATCTTGCAGTGACTGCAGTTCTGAAACTGTCTCTAACAGAGGAACCATTCCGCGCCAATGATAAAGGTACAGATCTAAATAATCAGTTTGCAGCCTCTTAAGACTAGCTGCCAAACTTTGCCGCATTTTATGTGCAGAAGCATTTTGAGGCAATACTTTAGATATTAAAAAAATTTGTGATCTTTGATAAGGCTTTATCGCCTCACCAACTAGTTCTTCCGAATGACCATTGCCATACATCTCGGCCGTGTCAATCACTGTTAAGCCAGCATCAAGTCCTGAACGAATAGCTGTTATTTCTTCTTCTCTGACTTCTGGGTCATCCCCCATTTCCCAAGTACCAATACCTAAAGCTGGCAGAACTTGATTATTGATAGTAACAGTTTTCATAAGCAACCTCCTTATGATTCTATCTAAACTATTGTGCATATATATATAATTATATAAGCGAAAATAAACAAAATTTTAATAGCATCCACTTATGGATTTTCCAATCTCGATATAATTAATTGTAACACATGTTCCACTAGTCTATATTTGTGTAAATTCACCTTTAAGTTAAGGTATCAAAATCTCATAGAGTAGTTATACAAAAATATCATGTTTTGCTTTTCACAAGCTTGGGGATTGTATTTTTATGATTGGCAATATAAAATCAAAAATAAAAAGGTGAATTTCAATGACAAATAATTTAACAAATTCATTTCATTTATCTGGTAAAAAATGGTTATTAATATTATTATCGAACATAATTGCATACTGCTGTTTGATAATGCCTGGTATACAAGTTCCAGACTATTTAGTCTTTGATGAAAATCATCCCTCTTTAGCAGCTGCATGTTTTCAGCTATTAATTGTAACCATTTTTTTAGTAATTCAAATAATCGGTGTACAAATTGCTACTGGTAAAAAATGGCATCATTTATTTCATGTACCACATGCTAAAGAATGGCTTTGGATTGTTGTTTTCTTTGTCTTTGCCTATTTCATATCTGTGTTATCAGGAACAATTTCTCAAAAATTATTTGGTTCTGTTTCTGGCAATGCAGCTGCAGGATTGACTATGAAGACGCCACATGTTTGGTCAATTTTTCTCTATCAACGTTTAAGCAGTGCTATCCAAATATTGGGCGAAGAATTTTTAGCAATTATGCCTTTATTAGCTGTTACCCAATTAGCTGATTCTTGCCATGTGCCTCACCCACTATTTTGGGGTAATATTGCCTCTGCCCTGATTTTTTCTTTACTTCATCTTTCTACTTATGACTATAATTTAGGCTATGTTATTTTAGGTTTGGCTTTTACACGCCTAGTTTTAAACTGGGCTTTTATAAAAACACATAATATTTGGGTCAGCTTTTTAGTCCACTTCTTATTTGATACATTAGCCTTTTTAATTTTATTATTAGCAACTAAGTAAACAAATATACTCAAATTAATTTCAAGTCATAACTGGAGTTTTTTCTAGTTATGATTTTTATTTTAGGCGTAATCAAATCACTTTATAAACATGAATATTTTATCTGCAGTCCTTAATGTGTTCTATATGACAGTTCAATATTTCTTACCTGTCTACTATGAAATATACAATCATTTTAACTTAACGTCTGCGGTAATTATAAGAACATTAACAAATTGTTGGAATTTACTTATTACTTGTCTTGTTACTTAATGTGATAATTGTTACAATTAGACATAAATAGCCATTATTGATATTTAAAGAGTTGAGTTAAGGTGGGTGGCCAAAATGAGTGGTAATGTTGAACAGAGAATCTTAACAGCTTTCTCACAATTATTGATTCACAATGGTTATCAAAGAACCACTACTAAAAGAATTGCTCAAGTCGCTCAAGTTAATGAAAGTACCTTGTTCAGGCATTTTAAAGACAAACGTGGCATTTTACAGCAACTGATATCTAAGTATCGTGATGATATTCAAATGATCAATAAAAATTATCAGTTAGTTGGCGATTTAGATAAGGATATTATGAATTTTTCCATCATCTATCAAAATTTTATAAAGCAACATCTAGCTTTGTTTTTAACTGGTATTCGTGAATCTCAAAATTTGCCAGAATTGCAAGCAGTGATTAAAAATCTTCTCGATTTAATCAGAAAAATTTTAGCTGAAAAGTTTGAACAAATGCAAAAAACAGGAGAAATTGCTCAAGATATTGATAAAAATGTTGAAATTGATAATTTAGTTTTACTCAATTTAGGTCAAGCTATTATGCAGCATTCCTTTCCTAATTGTGTTTTTCAAACTCAGCCACATGCTTTTGTACAAAATAATATTCGTACCTACTCTCAACATTTAAAGCCTAAAAAATAATAAAACGACCAGATGAATTCATTTCAACTGATCGTTTTTAAATATTGAAAAGTTTTTAAAATACAATTACTTTTTGTGGTTAAAATAAATATTGCTGTCATTTTTGGAGGCGATAGTATAAACCATTTTATCTCCTCTTACAACATAATGAGAAAATTCCAGCGGCTGATCAAACTGATTGTAAACAGTCTTGTTTACATCAAAAAGTGGTACTACATTAGTTAATGCCAGTAATCTAGCTTGTTCACTACTGGGTAGGATAGTGCTGATTTCGCGATATGAACTTGCTAAAGTTTCATGGTACTTATCTGCTAGGTATTGGTATAGTGAGGTATCTTCATGAATATTTGTAAGTAATTCCGGAAAGCGTTCAGCTGATAGCCAGGCTTCATCAATTGCCATAGGCTCATTTCCTGTTTGAGAAATTCTTTTAATATAAACTAAATCTGCTGGCTCAGACAGTTGCAAAATCTTAGCAATTTGAGAATTTTGTAAAATTTCTCTTTTTAAAATAATCTTTTTATTTGTTTTAGAGCGAGACTCAGAAAATTCAGAGAATCCTTCAATTTGTTCCAATCTTCCCCTCATTTTTTTGACATTGACATAAGAGCCTTTCCCCTGGATAGTAACTACTAATCCTTCATCAGTCAATAATTTCAGAGCTTTACGCACTGTTATTCTGCTAACCTGATATTGTTGACACAAATATTGTTCACTCGGTAATTTTTCATCAGTTTTCAAAATGTTTTGCTGAATCTTTTGTTTGATATCTAAGTAGATTTTTTTGTAAAGTGGTACGCCAGCTATTGTTTTGACAGAATTCATTATCACACTTCCTTAACTATTCAATATTACTAAATTAAAATAAAAATAACAAACTCAAAGATTAGTATAACAGTCATTTAAAATTATAACTGTATGAAAAGTTTGGTAGATTATACTAACTAAAAAACTCTAGAAATATTTTAAAGCCTGAAATATTGCTTTAGAGCATTAGCTATAAAAGTTTTTATCAGAATTTTTTATAAATAAATTGTCAAACTTTTGATTTATTTAAATAAGTGGCTCATTAAAAACAAAAACCGCCAGCTTTTACGCTAACGGTTTTAATAAGCCATTATTTCAAGGATCTTTGATATTTTCGTAACTTCTTTAAAGCCCATTCATAATGACTGCAAGTATTTGCAATGAAATAAGTACCTAATGCATTATTACCAGTCCAAGGAAAAACATTCTTTTGAAAGAGTTGCTCTTCCGTATAGGTATCAAGCAAAGCCATAGTTTGTTTATGACTATTCGCCAGCATTTTTTCTGCTTCTGCAAGTGGCGTAGATTGGTGCTTTTGCCAAAATTCTTGATTCATTTCACCATAATTACGCCAATTATACCCTTCAGGCAAAAATTCTTTGTCTTCACCGGATTGATTGCTTTTAACCCACTCTAGCAACAATTTTTGCCATTCATATAAATGGATCAAAACATCGCGTACATTATGATCTCTCTTCCAATGAGCTTCTTTTAGTTTACTCGTATCAAAATTGAAACTGCCAGTGCGAGCATCCTCTGGCAACTTAGCGATTAAATCAACTATCTTCTGGTATGACGAATTACTTGCATCAACTAATTCTTGCTTGGTTTTAGGACGTGGCATCTATTTTTCCTTTTCTTGATAATATTAAAAATTTATTTATCAATATTTTATCATAAGGAGTTTTACTTAGTCCACGACCCATCGTCTATTACATAGTGACCATTGCCTAAATCTGCCATTTCTTTATTTTCATATTGTTGTCTAAATGCATGATAATTTGATAACTTTTTATTTTGTTCTGCTATTGGATTAGTAGTGGGGATAGCGGTTAACAAACTTTTTGTATAAGGATGCACAGGATCGTCGAAAATTGCTTCTGTTGGCCCAATCTCGACAATATGTCCCAAATGAATTACTCCTATATGACTTGAAATATGTTTGACCATTGCCAAGTCATGGGCAATAAAGAGCATGGCACTGCCACTTTCTCTTTGTATTCTTTGAAGAAGATTAACAACTTGAGCTTGTACTGAAACATCTAGGGCAGAAATAGCTTCATCTGCAATAATAAGTCTGGGATGCATGATAACTACTCTGGCAATACCAACTCTTTGTCTTTGTCCACCTGAAAGTTCTTGTGGGTAACGATTAACAAAGGATGAATCAAGTCCGACTACTTTGAGCATTTCTATAACCTTTTTCAGTTTTTCATCCTTAGATAATTCTGGATAATGAATATCTAAGCCTAGTTTAACTATATCACCGACTTTTTTGCGAGGATTTAGTGAAGACATAGGATCTTGAAAAATCATTTGCATGTCTTTGCGCAATTTGGCAGTCTGCTTTTTACTTAACTGACCTGCTATTTGTTCACCTTCAAAAATGACCTCACCTGCTGTAGGCCAATAAAGGCGAATAATGGAGCGTCCAATAGTGGTCTTGCCACTTCCTGACTCACCTACCAGGCCAAAAGTCTCACCATTAGCAATATTAAAGGAAACATCATCAACTGCCTTAACTATTTTTTTATTTGCAACGGGAAAATATTGCTTCAAATGATGAACTTCTAAGATATTTTTAGTCATTGCTTATGATGCCCCCTTCATTTTTGAAATTCTTTCCTGCAAAACTGGTGGAACTGGTACTTTAGGAGCCCTCTTATCTAAGAGCCAAGTTGCAGCGTAATGGTGATCATTAATTTTAAACATTGGTGGTTGCTTTTTAAAGTCAATGTTTAGGGCGTACTTATTTCTTGGAGCAAAAGCATCACCAACAATTGGTTGTGTTAAATCTGGAATCGTGCCTGCAATTGTTGGCAGTTCGTCAACTTTTTCATTGATATCAGGTACTGATTCAAGCAGACCCCAAGTATATGGGTGACGAGGTTCAAAAAAGATATCTCGGCTCGTTCCAGTCTCAACTATTTTTCCAGCATACATGACGTTCACATATGTTGCAATATTGGCAACCACCCCTAAATTATGGGTGATAAAAATAACAGATAATTTCCTGCTCTTTTGTATATCTTTAATCAGGTTCAAAATTTTAGCCTGAATAGTAACATCCAAACCCGTAGTTGGTTCATCACAGATCAGTAAACTGGGATTCCCGGCCAACGCAATGGCGATAACAATTCTCTGTCTCATTCCTCCAGAAAGTTGATGTGGATATTGGTTCTGAACAACCTTCATGTTTTGAATGCCAACGGTTTCAATTAAATTAAGCACCCGTTCGTTGATTTGATCCTTGTTCATCTCAGGATGAGAAGCCTTTACTGCCTCAGCGATTTGCTTATTAATTTTCATGGTTGGATCGAGAGAAGTCATTGGGTCTTGAAAAACCATTGCTATTTCTTTGCCCTTAATACGATTTTGCATAATCTTAGGACTAATTTTTAATAAATTAACTGTTTGTGGACCATTTTCAGTCTGGTAAGTGAAATTGATCTCACCGGATTTAATTATTTGATTGGCTTCTTTTTCGCCCATGATTGGCTTTACACTAGCTGACTTGCCACAACCGGATTCACCAACTAAAGCAACTGTTTCACCCTTTTTTACCTGATAACTTATTCCTCTAACAGCTTGCACTTCTCCGTGATCGGTATGATAGGCTACTTGTAAATTTTTTATTTCTAAAACTGTTTCGGTCATAATCTTACCTAACTTCCTTCAATAGCATCCCGTAAGCCATCCGCAATAATATTAAAACTCAGCATAATTAGTGCTAAAAACAATACGGGGAAAATGACCATGTATGGGTAAACGATAGCCTGGGTATAACCATCATTAATCATTGTTCCTAATGAAGCTAACGGTGCCGGAACACCTAAACCGATAAAGGCTAAGAATGCTTCCAAAAAAATTGCGTTCGGAATAGATAACATAAATGTGGTAATTATTTGTCCTAATGTATTAGGCAAAATTTGAGAGAAAATAATTTTAATATCAGATTCTCCCATTGTCTTTGCTGATAAAACATACTCGCTGGTTTTTAGTTCCAACACCTGTGCGCGAACTATTCTACTCATATTAATCCAGCCGACAATCATCATCGCAGTAATTATGCTTACTAGACCTGGCTTCATGACCAGAACAAGCAAAGTAACAATAATGATCATAGGAATAGTACTAAGAATTTCTGTTATTCTTTGCATGAATAAATCAATTTTGCCACCAAAATATCCTGAAATCAGGCCATAACTAGTACCAATAACCAGATCAATTGCCATTGCCACCAGAGCAACCCTTAGTGAAACTGAAGTACCAGCAGCAACTCTTACAAAAATATCTCTGCCTAAGTTGTCTGTTCCAAACCAATGACCATTAACTCCAGGAGCTAAATTAGACTGGTTAGGATACGGTGTAGTGGGTGAGTATTGACTAAGGTAAGGCGCCAGAATGGCTATTAAAGCAATAATAATTAAAACAACTGCGCTAATCACCGCACCTTTATTTCTTAAAAAGCGATGCCAAACCAACTGCCCATATGAATAAGATTTACCAGAATAATGGTCAACTGTTTCAGATTTATGGGCAAATTCAAAATCATTATTTTCTATATTAGTCATAATTATTTGCCCTCATCTAATCTAATACGCGGATCTATTAACCCGTAAAGAATATCAACTATTAACATAATACCAATAAAAAGCACTGCATAAAAGAAAGTTATACCTAAGACTACATTGTAGTCATTAGCTTGTATAGCACTGATATACAATGTTCCCAAGCCTGGAATAGCAAAAGCTTTTTCAATTACCATACTCCCGGCAATTAGGTCAATCATCAGTGGTGCTAATACAGTAATAACTGAAATTAAAGTGTTTCTGATAACATGGTGTCCGATCAACTGGAACTTTTTAATTCCTTTTGAATCCGCTAAACGATAATAATCAGAATTCATAATATCAATCATGTCATTTCTAACATATCGTTCAATACTTGCCATAGTAAAAGTACTCAATGCTATTGTGGGCAGAATACTTGAAACAAAAGGCTGACTTGGTTGGTACGTTCCTGGAAAGACCATTAGTTTATAAGAAAATATAATTGACACGATCAATGCTACTACAAAGTTAGGAAGACTTATTCCCAAAACAGAAATGCCAGTCATTAAGTTATCCCAAATTGTGCCTTTTTTGATTGCTGCCAAAATTCCCATCAGAAAGCCTAAAACTGAACCTAGTACAGTAGCCTGTAAACCTATCTGGAGTGAAATGGTAAAATGCTGCAAAATCATTGTAGTAACCGGCGTATTAACTTGAACGGTATACGAAACACCGAAGTCGCCAGACAACATATTTTTTAAGTAATTAAGAAACTGCAGTGGCACTGGACCGTCTAAACCATATTTATGATAAAGTGCCGCTACTTGAGCATGTGACATTTTTTCATCATTAAATGGAGAACCAGGCATTGCCTTTTCCATAATAAAAAGAATCAAAGTAATCAAAAATAATGTAATCACTGCTATTAATATTCTTTTTAAGACATACTTTTTCAATTTTTTCCCTCCAATCTTCCTAAATAAGCAAACAGAGCTGAGATTGTATCCCAGCTCTATTAATACTTTTAACGAAATTATTTAATTGAAGCATATTTGAAGAAGAATGGTACACCTGCAATATGCATCGGTAAATCTTTAATATTAGATCTTTCCAAAACTGGTGCACCAATCTGATATAGCGGTGGGCAAGAAGCACTGTCAATTAGGATATTGTTTGCCTTAAGAAGCAATTTGTATCTCTTAGCTTGATCAGTTGTTTGATCAGATTGAGCCATTAACTTATCAAATTCTGAATTTGCCCAGCGACCGTAATTGCTGTCGTTCTTAGATTGATACATACTCAAGATCGCTGTTGGATCAGCATAGTCTGGTCCCCAACGAGTTAAAGTAGCATCATAAGTAGCTTTTGACATCTTATCAGTTCTAGTCTTCTTTGCTACTTGCTGCAGTGTCACTTTCATGCCAGGAAGGTGTTTTTCAACTTGAGCCTTGATATACGCAGCTACGTTAGCATATGAAGGATCACTGTCATCATAAAGCAAGGTAAATGAACGCAAGTTAGTTGCTTTTTTTGCCTTATTCCAATACTTTTTAGCTTGAGCTGGTGAATACTCGTAAAGATTAGTAGTTGATTCATCTGCAAAATCTTTGCCTGTTGTCGGATTCTTAACCAAATCTTTCATAACCATAGAATGAGAAGGAATTGAACCATCTTTTAGGATGTGAGTTGTTATTTCTTTACGGTTAATGCTGCAAGAAATTGCCTTACGCAGATCAGCATTATCTAATCCCGGTTTTTTCAGATTAAACATAATGTACTGTGTAAAATTACCAACATCATTGACAAAGTTCTTATCTTTTCGATATTTAGAAACAAGCTGACCACTTAAGTGAACATAGTCTGCACTGCCATTTTCGAATGCAATAGCTGCCTTTTCTGGGTCTGTAATAATATCAAGCTTAACATTCTTAATTTTGACATTTTTGGCATCCCAATATTTAGGATTTTTAACTAACTGGATAGTGTTATCGCCTAATTTCCAATCCTTGATTTGGTATGGACCAGAATAAATTAAATGACTGGAATCTTGTGCAAATTTTTTACCAGTTTTTTGGAAGTATTTCTGATTGACAGGAGCAAAATCACTGAATGCCAGCAACTTGTTCATGTAAGGTACAACATGATCCAATTGCACTACTAGAGTTTTAGGACCTGTAGCCTTAACGCCCAATGACTTGACCGGCTTCTTGCCAGCTACAATGTCATTAGCATTTTTAATGCCAGCCGCACCTGGTTGGAAGTTAAAGGCTGAAGCAATTTTGGGATCAGACAACCGCCGCCAGGCAAAAACAAAATCATTTGCTGTTACAGGATCACCATTTGACCAGTTGGCGTTTTTACGAATAGTAAAAGTCTTGGTGAGTCCATGATTACTCGTTTTAACTTTAGAGGCCAATGCCAATTGGGGCTTATCGTGGGCATCAATAGTGTACAAGCCTTCGGTTGTGTTAGCTACAACTGTTGAAGATGTGTTTTGATACGCTAAAATCGGGTCAAGAGAGTCAACCGTTGCATTTTGAACAACAGTAATTTTATCTTGATTTTTTGTACCAGAACTGGAATTTTTCTGGCATCCTGTTATTAACAAGCCTACACATGCAATTGCAGTTGCAAACAATGCACTTTTTTTCATAAATATCACTCTTTTCTAAAAAGATTTCTGATGACCAAAACCACCAGATAGTTGGCAAGTAGCTGCAGCATTTTTACTAGCTGCTAAAGCAGCTTCTTGCAGATTGTTTTTATTTAAGTAAGAAACTAGAAAACCAGCAATAAAGCTGTCACCTGCACCCATAGTGTCAACGACTTTTACTTTTTGTGGTTTTTGATAATAGGATTTCTGTGAAGTTAACAAGAATGCAGAATTTGCACCTCTTGTGATGACTATGACTTCCGGTCCCAAAGTTAAATATTTTTTAGCAAATTCTTCCACTTGTTCATCAGACATCTCTGAACCTGAAAAGAAAGCATAATCTACAAACGGTAAAACACGTTTAAAATAACTTTCATTGCGAGAATCTGAAAAATCAAATGATACTTTAGTAATATGATGTAATTCATCAAGATAATTTTCAATTCCCGAATCAATTCCAACATGAACAACATCAAATTTTTTTATTTCCGCAAAATCTGTTGGGGTAAGCCTTAAGGATAACAAATGCATTACTGAATTTTTAGGACCAGGAGCAAAAGTTCTATCACCTTCATCTGTGAGAATAACTCGAGGCTGTGCTGTGGGAGCATAGACCTTACGACAATTAATAAGTTCTACATTTTCTTCTGTTAAAGATTCTTTAATATGCTGTGCTCGATCGTCATCTCCAAACATTCCCAGATAAGCTGAAACATCAGCTCCGGCTTTTTTGGCATCAACTGCTACATTGACACAATTTCCGCCTGGAAAAAATATCTTTTGCTTGATGTATGTATCAGCTACATTGTCACCAACTGCAATTATTTTCATGATTTACAGCCTTTTTAATAATCCAGATGTCCCATATAACGACGGACATCTAGTGAGTGTCCTCTTTCATAAGCAAATCCTTCGGCTAATTGACGGAAAGCAACTCCCGAAAGAATCTGAGAATAGTATTCTTTAAAGTCGTCATCTACTTCATGCATATCAAAGTCAGCGTCGTCAATCACATAAACTTTTTGACTATGCTTTTTAGCAAAATCGATTACACGTTGATCCATTTTTCTGGTAACGCCTAATCCTTTGCAAATGATAAATGGCACATCAAAATCTGTTACTTCAAAAGGACCGTGGAAATATTCAGCAGAATTGATATATCCACTATGAATCCATTGCATTTCCTGAAGCCAACAAGCTGAAAATGAATATGTTTCTCCAGTATTAATACCTGATCCTACAGCATAAATTAATTTTTCGCGTTTTAATTCACTGGTCCATTTCTTTGCAGTTTCTCCAAATTGTTTTCTTACCCTGTCAGCCATAGTTTCTAAGCTATCCAAAGCTTTCAGGCCTTTTTCAAATTTGTTATCACCAGTTATGGACTTCAATAGACTAAATATGAAACCATACAAAACCCCATTATTTAAATCAGAAGCATCGGTACCTTTGCCCCAACTGTAGTGCAAAGTGAAATCGGAATTCTTTTCTAAGTCAGAACCTGCTGTATAGGTAATACCTACTGTTAGAGCACCTTTACTCTTGGCAAAATTAACTGCCTCATTTGTTTCTGGCGTACTACCTGAATGTGAACAAGAAACTACTAAACTATGATTGCCCAAATCATGAGGATTACGTGTTGTAAATTCCCGTGCTGGTAAAATTGTGGCTGGAATATCACATTCGCGGTTGAAAATATATTCAGCTGGTTGCATAAAAGCCATCGATCCTCCACAAGCTACAAAATAGACATGATTAATGCCATCAATCTTTTCTGCAGCGGCAAGAGCATTCTTAATTTCTTGTTGATATTCTTTTTTCATTTTTAACCTCTCAATCATTCTTGTTATATGATGTTATATTATAAGATAATAGCTAATTTTTAATATGTCAAGCATTTTTCTTAAAATTATTTAATAAAAATAATTGACTAGTAAAATCAAATAAAAAAGTTTGTGAAATGGTATGAACCAATTGCCTGTGTATCAGAGCAAACAAAAAAAGCAATTCACAAACTCGTGAATTGCTTTTTAATAATTACTAATCAAATTCTTATTTTAAGACAAATGCCTGCCTATTGCACTGCCGATAATTGACAATGTAAAGCACACAGCAAAATACAAAACAGCTAAAGCAGCAAACATCGGCAAAATGTAATTTGCATTTTGACCATAAATAACTTGTGCGTGCTGCATCATTTCCGGAACAACTATGATTGTTGCCAAAGATGTGTCCTTAATTAGAGAAACAAACTGACTAATAATTGTTGGAATCATGTTTTTATAAGCTTGAGGCAAAACAACATGCCATAAAGCCTGAACAAACGACATACCAGTTGATCTTGCACCCTCCATCTGACCGATAGAAACAGACTGAATACCTGAACGCACAATTTCTGCAATCATGCAGGATTCAAATACTGTCATTGCAATAATCGCCGCCGGTATTGTTTCCGGCCTTAAGCCAAAGTTTGGTAGTCCAAAATAAGTAAAAAAGATAATTAGCAGCAAAGGAATGTTACGAATAATATCAATAACGAAACCTACAATTGCTGAAACATATTTAATTTTAGAATACCTGATTATGCCTAAAATGGAACCAATAATAAAGCTTAGAATGACTGAAATTACGGAGATGTAAATAGTTACCCAGAGGCCCATTAACAAAAAGCGTACATTAAGCCACGAAAAGGCGTTAACCCAATTTTGCATTTTCTAGTACCTCCTTTTAACCTAATTTCTTTTCCAGATGCCGCATATAATAACTAATAGGCAGAGTAACAATCAGATATAAAACACCTACAACTAAATAACTGTTAATAGTGTCAAAAGTTGTTGATGCAATTGAATTTGCTTGGTACATTAAATCAAATCCTGCCACAAAGGCTAGAACTGAAGAATTTTTGACCAAGTTAACAAATTGGTTTCCTAAAGGTGGTATTACTATCTTGAATGCTTGAGGCAAAATTATATAACGCATTGCCTGCCAGTAGGTCATACCAGTTGATCTCGCACCTTCCATTTGACCGCCGGAAACTGATTGAATTCCTGAACGAATTGTCTCGGCAATAAAAGCAGAAGTATACAGAGTTAAGCCGATTGTACCAGCTGTAAAACCGTTGATTTTGACAACATACATCGGAATTACCAAGTAGAAAAACATAGTGATTACAAGCAAAGGAATGTTACGCATTATTTCCACATAAGCATGCCCAATTACACGCATTACTTTACTTGGAACAACTTCCATAATTGCAAATATTGTGCCAATTATTAAACTGAAAAATAAAGCAATTACACTAGATAGTATTGTCCAGCCCAAGCCAACAAACAGCTGGCTGCTGAATTTTGAAAAAATATTAATCATCGGCGATACAGCTCCTTATACTTAAATCCTGGAACATCGCCAAACCACTTTTTAATTAAGCGATTATATTCACCATCATGCTGCATCTCAAGAACTGCCTTGTCTACAGCTTCAGTAAATGAGGTTTGTCCCTTATTAACCGCAACACCGTAAGGTTCAACAGTAAAAGTGCCACCACGAACTTCGTAGCCTGGATTTTGAACTGCTAACCCAAATAAAATTCCGTTATCAGTAGTTAATGCATCCCCCTGATGTGATTTTAAAGCGTTCATTGCCTGAGCATAGTCTTGCAATTCAATCACTTTTGCTCTTGGAGCCACCTTTTTAATGTTTTCAACCGAGTTGGCACCGACAACACCGATAACTGTCTTGCCATTAAGGTCCTTTGTACTCTTAATTGAAGAATCTTTAGGAACTAAAAGTGACTGACCCGCATCAAAGTATGACTTTGAAAAAGAAATAATCTTTTTACGCTCGGGCGTGATTGACATTGTGGCTATAACGGCATCCACATTTCCGTTCTTTAAAAGTGGAATTCTGGATTGAGATGTTGTTGTTACAAACTCAGCTTTTCCTTGAGGTCCTAATATATGCTTTGTGATATGTTTTGCCATATCAACATCAAAACCCTTTTGCTGACCATCCTTAACATCAATTAAGCCAAAAAGTTTAACATCACCTTTAACACCCCAAACAATAGTATTTGCTTGTTTGGCATTATTTAAAACAGATTGATCACTAAGACTTTTACCACAACCGGTTAACATCAAAATACATGCTAATAAAGGAAACAGCCAAAATTTCTTTTTCATAATTGGCCTCCTTAGTGAGAAATAATTTTACTCAAAAATTGTTGTGCCCGCTCCGTCTTAGGCTGCTTAAAGAAGCTTTCGCTATCATCATCCTCAACAATTCGACCTTGATCCATAAAGATAACTCTATTTGCCACCTCTTTAGCAAAGCCCATTTCGTGAGTAACAATTAATGAAGTCATACCACTTTCAGTGGTAACTTTCTTCATAACTTGTAAAACATCATCAATCATTTCCGGATCAAGAGCAGAAGTTGGTTCATCATATAAAATTAGTTTTGGTCTCATTGCCAATGTTCTGGCAATAGCAACACGCTGCTTTTGACCACCAGAAATTTGTGAAGGCATATTATGTGCCCATTTGCGTAGCCCAACCATATCAAGTAAATCTAACGCCTGTTTTTTATTTTCTTCTTCAGGCATGTGGCTTACTATTCTGGGAGCCAGCATGATATTTTCCAGTACATCTTTATTTTTGTATAAATTAAAGTGCTGGAAAACCATCCCAACATCACTCCGTAAGATGTTGAGGTTGGTCTTTGGATCTGAAAGATCGTGACCGTTAACTACTAACTTACCTTTCTGAATTGATTCAAGCCCGTTTACGGTCCGTACTAAAGTACTCTTACCTGAACCAGATGGTCCAATCAGAACCACCGTTTCGCCTTCATCAATCTCTAAATTAATGTCGTGCAGTGCATGAAAATGGCCATAAAATTTTTGCACGTCATGGAACTCTATCATCGACATTGTCATCGCCCCTTTCATAATCAATGCATGAAATAATAAGTTGTAGAATCTATTTTACTATAACCGTTAAGAATTTTAAAAGTAATACAGTGTTTTTAATAAAAATTTATAGAAAGATCTGCTTAATTCACATTGACTTGAAAGTCACATAGTTAGCGTTACGACGGGAAAGTATAGTAATAAAAAGGGCTTTTGTATGTTCATTAATAATAAATTAATGTCAAAAAATGCCATTTATAATTAAAATTATCTGTGAAAAATATACTCTTATTTGCATTTTTTCTTCCAAAAATAGTTTGACTAGCATACACTTTAATTAAGGAGAAAACTTATGGATAAAGAAAAAACTTATAAATTACTTTTAAAACAGGCTGGTAGTCTTCTGCAAGGTGAACATGATTTAATTGCCAATATGAGTAACATTAGTGCACTACTATTTAATGGTTTACCCGAAGTAAGTTATGCCGGATTTTATCGTTTTCAGGAGCAAGAGCTCATTTTAGGACCATTTCAGGGTCCTGTGGCCTGTATGCATATCCAATTAGGAAAAGGCGTCTGTGGAAAAGCTGCACAAACAGGTCAAATTCAAATTGTTCCTAATGTTCACGAGTTTAGTGGTCATATTGCCTGCGACGCTGATACCAATTCAGAAATTGTTATTCCTATTATTGACAATAAGAAACTTCTTGCTGTTCTTGATCTTGACAGCAATGATTTTGCTAGATTTGATCAAATTGATGCTGAATATTTACAAAAAATAGCTGATCTTGTTTCAAAATAAACTAAAAAAGCTCCGCAACCTAAATTAAGATTTTGGAGCTTTTTATTATGTATAGCTTTCTACTTTTTGCCTGCTAGACGTTGAAATGCTTTTACAATTTCAACTATCACGATCATACAGATTCCGGCACCTAAGACTATCAACCATTGTGTGGAATTCAATTCTGTGACATCAAAGAACTTAGTCATAAAAGGTAGTTCAACTGCCGCCATGACTACAGCAGAAATTAATATCGCCCAATTAAACCATTTATTAGCAAATGTCCTTTTAGAAAAAATTGATTGATGAATATACTTAGAATTAAAAGCATGAAACAGTTGAATTAAGCCTAAAGTGAGAAAAGCCATTGTCAAAGCATCAGCATGTTGCAGGTTGGCATTACCCATATGAGGACCAAAATTTAAGCCTAGTTGATAAGTGGTTAAAACAATGATACCTTCTAGTATTCCTTGATAAACAATTGAACTGGCAACGCCACCACTGAAGAAGTTTGATTTTTTACCCCGTGGTGTCCGTTTCATAATGCCTTTTTCAACAGGTTCAAGTCCCAGAGCAATAGCTGGTAAGGTATCTGTCACCAAGTTAATCCACAGCAATTGCACTGGAGCTAAAATATCCCAACCCAGCATGGTCATCATAAATACTGTTAAAACTTCCCCGACATTACAACTCATGAGGTAAAGAATGGCTTTTTGAATATTGCTAAAGACCTTACGTCCTTGTTTAACAGCTTCAACGATAGTAGCAAAGTTGTCGTCTGCTAAAACCATATCACTGGCACCTTTTGACACTTCTGTACCAGTGATGCCCATACCAATTCCAATATCAGCTTGCTTTAAACTAGGTGCGTCGTTAACTCCGTCCCCTGTCATAGCCACAATTTTGCCTTGGGCTTGCCAGGCCTTAACGATACGAACTTTGTGTTCTGGAGAAACCCTGGCATAAACATCAAAATCAGCTACATGCTTTTCCAGATATTCATCACTAAATTCATCCAGCTGTGCACCGGTAACTACCCGCTCATCTTGGCCAGGCTTCAAAATGCCCAGTCTTTCTGCAATTGCCTGAGCAGTGACTTGAAAGTCACCTGTAATCATAACTGTTCTAATACCGGCACTGTGAGCTTCTTTAATAGCCTCTTTTGCTTCAGGACGCTCTGGGTCTATCATCCCCACCAAGCCAGCAAAAATCAAGTCCTGCTCAACGTTATCAGTTGTAGGATCATCATATAATTGTTCAACTGGTTTATAGGCTAACCCCAAAACTCGCAAAGCATTTTTAGCCATATTCTGATTTGAAAGCATAATTTCATTTTTTTGCTTCTCAGTAATCTCACTGACTTTACCATCAAGTTCAATTCGTGTTACCCGTTTGAGCAGTTGATCCGGTGCCCCTTTAACCGTTACAAAATATTGTCCGTTATCTTCATTGACAGTGCTCATTAATTTACGGCCCGAATCAAATGGCACTTCCTGTAGCCTCTTATGATTTACAAGTAAATTATGCACATCAATTTTTTGGTCAAGAGCATACTGAATTAAAGCAGTTTCAGTTGGGTCGCCCAACAATTGATTGTTATCATCAAGTTTTGAATCATTAGCTAAAACCATTGCCATTAAAGCATGATTATCATGATTAATGCTATTTGAAGATTGATGAATCTTATTATCATAATAAACCTGTTCAACTGTCATTTTATTTTGGGTTAAGGTACCGGTTTTATCAGAACAGATGATATCCGTTGCTCCCAACGTTTCCACTGCTGGTAACTTACGCACAATCGAATTGTGCTTAGCCATTACCTGAGTACCAAGAGCCAAAATAATAGTCACAATTGCAGGCAACCCTTCCGGAATTGCAGCAACAGCAAGTGAAACTGCCACCAAGAACATATCGATTGCTAATTTATCCGTAGGTTCTGTTCCCTTTTTAGTAAAAAAGCCTACAACAAAGACCACAGCACAGATCAGCAGGATCATAATAGTTAGCGTTTTACCAAGCTGATTTAGATTACGCTTTAATGGCGTATCCGTTTCATCAGTGTTGTTAAGCATTGTTGCAATCTTTCCGACTTCAGTATTCATACCTGTTTCAGTGACAATGCCTTCACCGCGACCATAAGTAACATTAGTATTAGCAAATGCCATGTTATCCTGGTCGGCTAATGCTACTTTTTCTTCATTAACAGGATCACTAGTTTTATCAACTGGAACGGACTCACCAGTCAAAGCTGATTCTTCGATTTTGAGACTTTTAGTAAGAGTCAACCGCAAATCAGCTGGTACAACATCGCCTGCTTCAAGCAAGACCACATCCCCAGGTACTAGTTCTGTACTCGGTATTTCCACAATTTGACCATCACGCCGAACATGGGCGTTAGGAGTAGCCATTTTCTTTAAAGCATTAATTGCTTCTTCAGAGCGTGTTTCTTGAAAAACGCCTAATACTGCGTTCAAAATGACCACAATCATAATAATAGCCGCATCTGTCCATTCTTGAGCCACAAAGCCTGAAAGCAATGCTGCAACTATCAAAACAATGATCATAAAATCCTTAAACTGGGCTAAAAAACGTTGCCAAATGCTGATTTTCTTTTTGCTGGTCAAACTATTAGTGCCATATTTTGTACGCAATTCTTCTATTTGGTTTACGCTTAATCCTTGACTTGATGATGTTTCTAACTCTTGAGCTACATCTTCAATCTTTTGATTGTAAAAATTTTGGGGCATTGTTACCTCCTAATAACAAAAAGAGACTTATATGTACAACACACACAAGTCTCACTATTTAAGATAAGTCCAGAAGTATTTCTCCGGGTGTTGGGCTTATCGCAAGTAATTGCTGTTACTCCCTTATGATGATTCTTATTATAAATAAAATTATTGTTTTTAACAAGGATAAGGCTAATTAAATTAACCGAATAAAAAGCAAAAACATAGCTTCTTTTATTAAGAAACTATGTTTTTAACTAACAATATTTACTTGAGACCTGTCCATTTCCATTCAGTAACTTCAGGCATATCTTTACCATTATCACGAATGTATTGGTGGTGTTTTGCAAGCAATCTGTCCATCTCTGCTACAAAACCCGCACTCTTTTCAGCATAACGAGGAACACTTAAAATGGCATCTTTTGCCAAATGGAATCTATCAAGTTCGTTAACCACCCGCATATCAAACGGAGTAGTAATATCTCCTTCTTCTTCATAACAATGAATATGAACATTGCCGCGCTTGCGACCAAACCAAATGGATTGCATCATTGCCTTATAACCATGCCATGCAAAGATTACTGGCACATCGCTTGGGAATAATTCAGCAAATTCTTCATCAGAAATTGCTTCTGGGTTATCCTTAGTATTCATCAATTTCATAACGTCAATTACGTTAATATAACGAATCTTGAGATCAGGGAAATTCTTATGCAAAATGTCAATTGCAGCAAGAGATTCCATTGTCGGTTCCGTTTCAGTTGAGGCAAATACAACATCAGGCTTAGCATTTTGGTCAGTTGATGCCCAATCAATGTACGATAAGCCGTGGTTGGCAATACGAGTTGCTTCATCAATTGAGAACCACTGAGGTCTTTCCTGCTTTGAGGTAACCAAAATGTTGATACATTCACGATCGCTAAAAGCTTTTTGCGAAACTGCCAGTAAAGAGTTGGTATCAGCTGGTAAATACTCATGAACTAAATCTGGACGATTCTTTTCATACATGTGAGTCAAGACACCTGGGTCTTGGTGAGTATAACCATTATGATCTTGTTGGAAGACAGTTGAAGTTGCAATAAAGTTTAATGATGGATAATCCTTACGCCAATATTGTTCCTTAGCTTTTCTTAACCATTTCATGTGTTGAGTCAGCATTGAATCTACAACACGACCAAATGACTCATAAGTAGCAAAGAAACCGTGACGACCAGACAAAACATACCCCTCAAGCCAGCCTTCGTCTTGGTGCTCAGACAATTGTGAATCAATCAAACGACCACTTGGTGCCAGGTTTTCATCATTAGGTGTATGAACGGAGCTTTCCCATTGCCGTTTTTGCTCATCAATAAACTTGAATAAACGGTTTGACTTAGTTTCATCAGGGCCAAAGCCACGGAAGTTATTGGGATTGAGTTCTGCAATTTCGTTTAAATATTTAGCCCATTCCGTCATGTCTTCAGCTTCAATAGAACCTGGTTGATTAAATTTTAAGGCATACTTACGGTAATCAGGCAAACTAAGACGCTTAGCTTTCTCTCCACCTGCATTAGTGATTGGATTCATGGCCATTCTGCTATCGCCAGTAACATTATCAGCCGTGACAATTTCAGTTGGAACGCCATTTTTATCGAATAACTCTTCCGGTTTATAACTCTTAAGCCAATCAACCAGCATGTCTTTATGTTCCATGTCATCTTGAGCAACTGGAATTGGAATCTGGTGTGCCCTAAATGAGTTTTCAATTGGATTACCATCAAGATCCTTCTTTGGACCTGTCCAGCCCTTTGGTACACGGAAAATGATCATTGGCCAATGCGGCAAAGTTTCATCATTATTCTCACGAGCATTCTTTTGAATAGCCTTAATTTCTTCAATGACAGTATCCATCAATTTAGCCATTTCTGCATGAATCTGCATGTGCTCTTTATAGCCATCAAATTCACCGCCATTATATGCAGAAATAATATAAGGATGCCAGCCCATGCCTTCAAAGTACTTGGTCAATTCTTCGTCCGACATTCTGGAAACAATCGTTGGATTTGAAATCTTGAAACCATTAATTTGCAAGATTGGTAAAACTGCCCCGTCCTTAATAGGATTGATAAATTTATCGCTAAACCAGCTAGCTGCAAGTGGTCCTGTTTCTGCCTCACCATCACCAATTTCAACCGCTGCAATTACGTCAGGATTGTCTAGAATTGCACCTGTACCATGGGAAAGTGAGTAACCTAGTTCTCCACCTTCGTGCATTGAACCAGGAGTTTCAGGTGCAGCGTGTGAAGCAGAACCACCTGGGAAACTGAAACGCTTAAAGAGCTTAGCCATTCCTTTTTCATCTTGTTGAATTTCAGGGTAAAGCTCACTATATGAACCATCAAGGTATGAATTAGATACCATAACCTGACCACCATGACCTGAGCCTTCAATATAGAACATGTTCAAACCATACTTTTTGATAACTCTGTTTAAATGAGCATAAATAAAGTTTTGCGGTGAAATAGTGCCCCAGTGACCAATTGGCTTAGGTTTAACTTCACTTGCTTTGAGATCATGTTTTAATAACGGATTACTCATTAAGAAAAGTTGACCTACAGATAGATAATTTGCTGCACGCCAGTGAGCATCAACACTTTTGAGAAATTCTTTAGAGTCGTAATCAGCTGCCATTTTTATTCTCCCTTTTTAATATTTGCTAAAATTCATTTTATAAACATATTATAGCAAGTTTTTGGTAAAGTTCAACCATTTTGAAAATTGGTTCGTTCCAATTTATAAAAAATAAGCGTTTAATTATTGCCAAGTAGATAAGTAATACTATTATTATGCCATTTTCTATTTACAGATCAGCATATTTATGTTCAAATACTGATAAACACTTATTTTTCAAATTAAACACTGAAAAAGTGATTAAACAATATTTATTCTAGTGCTAAATTAGGCATAGGAGAGGTAAAATGACACAAGAAGAACGACTGCGACAAATTAAGCAAATGCTTAATAAAGAAAATCATTTGAGTACTCGCAAGTTAGCTGATTATTTCAAAATTTCTTTTGATACAGCTAGACGAGATGTAGTTCGCTTAACTGCAACTGGACAAGCAATTCGCGTTCATGGTGGATTAGTTGCGATAGACCGTAGTGATGTACCCAATTTCCTCATGAGAAGTCAAATAGATTCACCAGTTAAAACTAAAATGGCAAAAATGGCTCAGAGATTTATCCATCCTAACCAGTGTGACTTTATCGGTCCATCAACCACTTTAAAGAAATTATGTGAATTAATTTGTGGTGCTGACTTGCAAATCGTTACTAATTCAATCGACAACTCTTTAGCGTTGATGCAATCTAAATTACCCAGTGTGAGACTTCTCGGAGGCACTATGGACAAGGAAGACAGGTTTAATTACTCTGTTGATTCACTTGAACTTTTGCATCGTCTAAGTTTTAACACAGCTTTTGTTGGCACGTCTAATATTAGAAGCGATGGTATTTATTCAGCAAAAATGAGTGATTCAGAATTAATCAAAGTAGCCTGTTCCAGAGCAAAACAAGTGGTTGTGGTCGCAGAAAAATACAAATTTGATAATCAGAATACTTCTCCTTACATGTCAATTCCATTAACAAAGGTTGACGTTCTAATTACCGATTTGCCTTTGTCCGAAAAATTTCAGAATAGTTTTTCGCCCAAAACGCAAATTATTTCAGTACTAAGGAAGTGAGGTTATGTGGAACTTTTTTGGTAGTTTGTTTTTAACAAAACGGCAACAACTAATCGAAGAAGTTTATAAAGATTTAGATCAGTTTTATAGGAGTTTCTACTCTAATATATATAATGAATTGAATATTAATAAATATAAGCAAATTCGTGATGCTATTGGTATGGTAATGCGTAAGTTTGACAGTCAAGATCACCCATTAGATTATACTGGTAAATTAGTATTGTATATTGAAGCTTGTGTCGCACTTCAGCATTTGCATTTAACGACCTTGCAGCAAAAACTTTTACATGATTTAAGTGAAAAAACTAAAAACATTAACTTAAATTTTGTTTATACTGGACGGATCACTGATATGCAACAATTCAAAAATGTTTGATTTTCTTTTTTAAATAGAATGTATCCCAAAAAAGCAGGCTTAAGCCTGCTTTTTCATTTGTTCAAATTAACAAATGTATTGAATTTCATATATTGATAATGAATTCGCATCGTAGAAACTTCAAATGGAGTTCCATCATCCAAAAAGAAGATACCTTCCATCACTCCCACTGGTTCAATCTTTTTTAAATTGAGTCGAGATTGGTCTTCATCATTTGAAGGCTCAACCGTAATATTCAAAAACGCTTTGGTAACGACTTTATTTTGCGAATCTTCTAGGTAATTAAAAAGTGATTTTTTCAAGTGTTCTGGTTTGAGTTCAGGAACAATTTTAATAGGCACATACCCAGTTTCTATTAAAAAAGGTTGTTCATCTAAAAAACGCAGCCTTTTAAACTCATAAACAAAGTCATTCTCTTTAAGGAATAAGTCTTGTGCTATCCCTTTCGGAGTCTTGATCACGTTAAAAGAAAGCAATTTGATTCCCTGCTTTTTACCAGGAACCTTCAAACTATCAGTCAAACCTAAGTTAGACCCTTCATACCGAAACAAAGATTGATTTTTTAAATACAAAGGGTTAATAAATGTTCCGCTGCCTCTTTTTTTAAAGACAATACCTTGTTGAGAAAGCAGCTCCATCGCCCTTTTCATTGAGGAACGACTTACTTGATAGTGTTCAGCTAGACTACGCTCGTCTGGAAGGCGCATCCCCTCATATTTGTTATCTAGAATATTTTGTTTGATATCACGCATCACAGTACGATAAACGAAATCTGCCATTATCTACCTCAACTATTTATATTCCTGATGGAAGAAACTAACCACTCTGAAAATTGATCTCGGTCAACTTTTACACCAACTTGAACATTTGCCTGTTTATTAAAAAAGTTATTAAAATCAATCAAAGAAGCACCATACGCACTTGGACTTTTGGTATCTACTATGACATAAGCTGGCTTAAAAGCAAACATTTCAGGCTTTACCAACATACCAGCCGCCAGTGCATCGTAAACTTCACGGCCATTGGTTTCAGTATGATCATGTAAATTGCTCATAATATGATAGAGCATATCTCCCGTTCTGCCCGATTGCTTAATTTGATCCAAAACATCTGGAGTCACATATGCTTGATGTCCTAATTCAAGTGGTGCTAATAAAATCTTTATGCCACTTGAAAAAACAATCTGTGCTGCTTCAGGATCGCCCGCAACATTATATTCTGCATAAGGTCCCCAATTGCCACGACCGATTGCACCACCCATAATTACCAGTTGCTCAATTTTAGGCAAATCTTCTGGAAATTGTCTAAAGTAAAGTGCAAAATCTGTTGCTGGTCCAATTTGCATTAACGTTACTTTTTCAGCACTGCCAGCAACAACTTCATGAATTGCCTCTGCAGCAATACCTGGTTTTAATAAGTTGTAGTCAGGTGCTGGAAAGTCAAAACCAGCCAGTCCACTCTTTCCGTGAACATCTGAGGCATCAATTTGATCCCGCAGTAAAGGTCTGTCAGCACCACTTACAACGGGGACATTGGTTTTTAAAAATGTTTCCAATTTTAAAGCATTGTCCAAAGTATTTTTCAATGGTACATTGCCCCAAGTCGCTGCTATCAATTTAACATCAAATTCTGGAGCAAAAAGAGCAACGGTGATTGCTACAACATCGTCAATTCCGGGATCTGTACTAATTATCAATGGTTTTTTCAACATAAGTATCCTCTTTTTAAAAATGGTTATAAAACAATAATACCAAATTTAGCTGCTCGTTGCTGTAAAAATAAAAAGAGTTAACCGCATAGACAAACTTGGGTCAACTCATAAATTTACTTTTTACGATCTTCTATCTCACCATTTGAATGAGCGATAATGGCTTCATCGCACATTCCCAGAAAAAGCCCATGTTCGACCACCCCTACGGTATGATCCAAATAATCGGCCAAACCACTAGGAACAGGAATAGGATCAATATTCAAATCGATAATATAATTACCATAATGAGTTACAAAGCGTTCATTACCTGCCATGCGCCACTGTGGCTGCAACCCTTCAGCTTGAAAAAGTTTAAAATTTTGTTCACACGAAATAGGTAAAACTTCAACAGGCAAAGCGAAGCCACTCAGTCGGTCAACCACTTTAGATTCATCTACAATCCAAATTATTTTGCGAGAATTAACTGCAACGTTTTTTTCCATGGTCAAAGCGCCACCGCCACCTTTAATACCATCAAAATTAGCTGCTAATCTGTCTGCACCATCGATGGTCAAATCCAGTTGGTCTACTGCATTCAAGTCATCAACATGAAAACCGTAGCTTTCCATTTGCTTCTTGCTTCTGCTCGAAGTCGTTACCACAGCATCAAGGTCAAGTCCTTCTTCTTTTTTTCTTCTGCCTAATTCATCAATTAAAAATGCTACTGTCGAACCAGTGCCTACTCCCAGTTTCATTCCTGATTTGACTAATTCAGCAGCTTCTACGGCAGCCTGTTTTTTTAACTTATCCTGCTCTTCTTTATCCATAATTCATGCTTTCTAAAACTATATTATTATTGTCAATTTAAATTAATTATAGCAAAAGTAAGATAAAAAGAAGATACAAAAAAGCAGTCAAGACTGCTTTTACACTTCAATTAATTATTCCGGATCAATTTCAGGAGCTTTGTTAATTTCGCCTGACATCATCCAAATTCTCTTTTCTACATCAGTGTGAAAACCGGTCAACAAATCATTGGTTGAGTAATCTCCTTCTTCATCACTGACTTTAATGCCTTCTTCATAGAGCTGATCAAGGTAATGGTAATCAGCAATAATTTTTGCATAGCGCTCATCAATTGTTTCATCCCAATTGCCCTTTTCATCAGGAATCTTAGTTTTAGCTGCTATTTCACTTAAGGTTGAAACTGGAGAACCATCAAGGGTAATTAAACGTTCAGACACTTCATCCAGTTGGTCAGCTAGTTCATCCATTACCTTGTCTAAGTATGGGTGTAATTTCAAAAAGCGATTACCACGCATGTACCAGTGATGTTGGTGAACTACCATATGTAATTGTGTCAAATCAGCGACCAATTGATTTAAAACTTCTTTAGTCTTTGGATATTTCATATAAAAGTGCCTCCAAAATTAAATAATATTGTTACACTTTTATTATAGCGAGTAAGCGCTATTAATACTAAAATATTGTTTAGCATTTTTTAGTCCTACTATAATAAAAAATCTGCCTTTACCAGACAGATTTTGTTAAAGCAATTATCTTTTATGCAGTTTCTGATTTTTGATGCTTCTTTTCTTGTTTTAAAAGTTTGTTGTCATAGTGCTTAATAAACGGATACCAAACTAGAAAAGCTACTATTGCACAAGTTATTGAAAGTACTGCTCCCTGCCAGCTTACAGTGGCAATAAAACCACTCAATCCAACCGGTGTGGGCCAAGGTTGCTGAAATCTGATCACAGGGACCAAACGAGATTCTATTCCTACATACGCGACAATACCAGCTGCAAGCGGTGCACAAACAAAAGGAATAAAAAGATCAATGTTATAAACAATAGGCAAACCAAATATTAAGGGCTCGTTGATATTAAAAAAGGCTGGTACGATTTCAACTTTCCCCAACTCCTTGAGCTGAGCAGAGCGAGCACGTAAAACCAGCCAAATAGCTACACCAAGCATTGCACCAGAACCACCAACATTTATGAATGCATCAGTTGGATCACCGGCAAAGAACCGATGAGCACCATTCACGTTAGCAGCCATATTAGCTAAAACGATTGGATAATAAAATGAACTCGAGATTGTTGCTCCGTGAATGCCAAACCACCAAAGAAGGTGCAGCAAAAACATTATTACCAAAAAGCCCCACCAAGTATCAGCAATTTTACTAATAAACGACAAAGGAACATATAACAAATTGAACATGTCGGTTCCCGCTAAAACCAAAGCACCATTAATAGCTGCTACAACCAGAGCGACACAAAAAGCAGGAATCAAAGCACTAAACGAATTGGCAACTCCAGTTTGAGCTAGTGCAGACATTAATTGTTTGGTAGAATTATCCATGAGGGAATCTCTCTTTCGTTGATTTTATGTTTTACAAGACAATCATACGAGGAAGAGATTTTTTTTAATAGACATTTACACAAAATTATCTAAACACCCCTTTCTATCTCAAAAATATACTATATAATACTGACAATTATATATTAGCTATTATTTATTAAAAATAATAATAGCTTTTTAGAGAAGCTTGCTGGTAAAGTAACAATAAGTATAAAATATATTTGTTAATGCAATCATCAGAGAAAAAAGGAGATAAAAATGTATTCAGCAAAAATGCCAGATGGATTTTTATGGGGAGGAGCAGTTGCTGCTCATCAGTTAGAAGGTGCTTGGAACGAAGATGGCAAAGGAATGTCAGTTGCTGACGTCATGACAGTAGGTTCTGCTTCTAAGCCACGCGAAATTACTGACGGAATTGTTGCAGGCAAAAATTACCCTAACCATAGTGCAATAGACTTTTATCATCACTATAAAGAAGATATAAAATTAATGGCAGAAATGGGTTTTAAAGCCTTCAGAACCTCCATTGCCTGGACTAGAATTTTTCCTAATGGTGACGATGAACAGCCAAACGAAGCCGGTTTAAAATTTTATGATGACTTGTTCGATACTTGCCATCACTACGGCATTGAGCCAGTAATTACTTTATCTCACTTTGAAATACCATTTAATTTAGTTAAGAAATACCACGGCTTTACTAACCGCAAAGTAATTGATTTCTTTGTTCGCTTTGCCACAGTTTGCTTCAAACGGTATCAAAGTAAAGTAAAATATTGGATGACATTTAATGAGATCGATAACCAGTCTGCATACAATGATGACTTTTTAATGGCTACAAACTCGGGAATTATTCTCAAGAAAATGACTGACAAAGAAAAAGAAGCTGCAATGTATCAAGCAGCTCATTATGAACTGGTTGCCTCTGCCTTAGCTGTTAAAGTTGGACATAAGATTAATCCAGATTTTCAAATTGGCTGTATGATTAACTATTCTCCAGTAAGGCCTTTGACTCCTTCATCTGCTGATATGCTTTTAGCGGACAAGTTTGAGCAACGGCGCGACTGGTTTTCAGACATTCATGTCTTTGGTGAATATCCGAAAGAAGTTGAAGCATATATTGAACGAAACGGCTATCGTCCTGATATTACTGATGAAGACAGAATTGTACTCAAGGAAGGTACAGTGGACTATGTCGGCTTTAGTTACTATCAAACAACAACAGTGTCAGCCCAAAATGTAAAAGCTGATGAATTAAGTGACTTATCTAAAGCAAAAGCTGCTAATCCAACTTTGGAAAAAAGTGATTGGGGCTGGGAAATTGATCCAGCTGGCTTAAGAATTGCTTTAAACCACTTAACTGATCGTTATCATAAACCTTTATTCATCGTTGAAAATGGCCTGGGTGCTTACGACAAAGTTGAAAAAGATGGTTCTATTCACGATGATTACAGAGTAGATTACTTAAGAAAGCACATTTCTGAAATGGAAAAAGCAGTTGAAATTGACGGAGTTGACCTAATGGGCTACCTACCCTGGGGGCCAATTGACCTGGTATCTGCTGGAACAGGGCAAATGGATAAAAGGTATGGCTTTATCTATGTTGACAAAAATGATGCTGGTAAAGGTACTTTGAAAAGATCACGCAAAGATTCATTTGATTGGTATAAAAAAGTTATTAGTTCAAATGGTCTTGATTTAGATTAAAATAATATTTAAAAAAATCATAAAATAAGCGATTCAGCCAATTAGCAGGAATCGCTTATTTTTTAAGTATTCAAATTTTTATCATAGACCCTGAAAAGCCCTTAAAAGTAACAAATAGTAATAAAAGCATAACTATACTGTTAAATTAACTTCGTTACTATTTTTTAAAAGTTACTAAATAATTGATCTATTTTTTGATATTCGTCTGAAGTTAAATCAACTTTCATAGCGGCCGCGTTACTTTTAACTTGATCAGCGTTACGCGCACCAGGAATAACAACGCTAATTGCAGGATTCGCCATATACCATGCTAATACGGTTTGTGTAACTGTCGCTTGATGATTAGCAGCAATTTTTCGTATTCCATCAATCCCTTTCATAGCATCTTCATACTGCTCTTCACTGAAATCTCCCAATAATTGTCCACCATCACTATTTTTAAACTTTTCCCAGTCTTTTAGATAGTATTTTCCTGTTAAAAGTCCTGATGCTAATGGGAAGAAAGGTACAAAGGAAATATTATTTTCTTGTAAATACTTTAATTCCTCTTTAACTGGAGCTTGGTGAACTAGGCTGAACTGGTCTTCAACAATATCAACTTTGCCATTTTTATTTGCTTCTTTAATCTGAGCTAAAGAAAAATTGGAAACGCCGATTGCTCTTATTTTGCCTGCTTTTCGTATTTCGTCTAAAGTTTCAATTACCTGATCTTTTGGCGTATCCTTGTCCGGAAAATGAATATAAAAAATATCAATATAATCTGTTTTCAATCTTAATAAGACTTCATCGACTGCACTCTTGATAAATTCAGGACTATTATTGATAGCCATATCATGAGACTTATCTTGGGCAGCCTTAGTAGCAATTATTACTTTTGAACGATCATAGTCATGCACTACATCACCAATAATTTCTTCAGATCTTCCAAGACCATATACATAAGCAGTATCAAAAAAATTAATTCCTTGTTTTAAAGCTTCTCTTAAAAGATCATAGCCATCTTGTTCATCTAAATTCTGAAATAAGTTATGTCCACCAACTTTGTTAGTTCCTAAACCTAACGGAGTAGTATAAACGTCACTTTTACCAATTTTTATTTGTTTCATGTTGATTCTCTCCTAAATAAATGACTTGAGAGGCTCAAGGCAATAGCTTTGTAATTTATACATATAAGAAAAAAGCAGGCCATATTTCATTAAAGCTAAATCAATTAAGACAATTCAATGTTTTTAGCTATGGAATTTATAAAAAATCACCAATATTAAACTGATTGAGATACCACAGTCATTAGTTTTTAATTACTTATTTTCATTTTCTTTCTTTAATGCATCTGCTTTAAAAAGTTTTTCATAGAGATCTACCATTTCTCCAGCCAAATCCCTAAAGGTTATTGCATTCATCAAATGATCTTGTGAATGGACTACCAGAAGGGTAACCTTTGTATGATCTCCTTGAGCTTCTTTTGTTAACATCCCTGTTTGAGAATTATGTGCTTCGTTCAAAGATTGATCCGATTCTTTCAATTTAGCACGTGCACCTGCAATGTCACCCTTTTTCGCAAGACGAATAGCTTCAAATGCAAGGCTTTTAGCGTTACCACCATTGGCAATAAGTCCCATGGCTGCTTCTAAAGTTTCTTGTTCTTTTTGTTCAGGTGTTTCCTTTTCAGACATCGTAATCCCCTTATCCGTTAATTAAGTCTTCTGCTTGTTGTAAAACCTTTTTACCATCCATCATGCCATAAGCACGCATATCAATAACTCCCAGAGGAATGTCCTTACCTTCTTTTCCTTGACCTTTGACTTTATTCTTAAAGTCATCTTCCATATAACGAATTTGAGGTCCAAGCAACACACAGTCGGGATGATCTTGTTCAATGTGTTGTGAGGCTTCTGAAGCTGGACACGCAAAAATATGTGCGTCAATACCCTGATCCTTCGCAGCTTGCTGCATCTTAGTAACTAACAAAGATGTACTCATTCCAGCACTGCAGTTAAGCATAATAGTTTGTTCTGCCATAATAATACTTTCCTCCTAAAATGTATCCTAATATTAATATCCTCTATTATAGCACGTTTAAAATAGCGCTTACTAATATATCCATTAATTTTTACATTATTCGAAATTTATAATTACATCTAATTTTTTCTAATTAAAAATAAATATTCGTGGTTATGCACTACTTTGCTTACCACGAATATTAATATAATATAGTCTAAATGTATCTTTTAAAAATTTACATAATAATTGCCTATGGTCTTTTAAAAAATCAATTAAAATCCTCTAAAAGTCATAACAATTCCAGCAATACCAATAATTAGCAAAGCCAAACCAATAATTAAAGATGTCCACATTGCAAGTGGCATAAATCCATTATTGGTACCTTTATGCAAAATTCCACGGATATAAACGACACTATTAACTATTTGATAAGACCCTAAGGCCATCATAATCACAGCAACGATCATTAAAAAAGCTGCACTTGTTAAAAAGTTTGTCATTTTAACACCCTCTTTTAAATTAACTTACTATATTATAAATTAATTTTACCACCTTTTTAAATTAAGGTGGGGAAATTTTATCATATTTTTTTAACTTTAAATTTAAAAATGATAAAACACACAAATAAATCCGCCAACTAATAGTATTATCCCAAAAATAAAAGCAAAAATAATTGCAAAAAGCGAGAACCCGTTATTTGTACCATTCTGCAAAATTTTCTTAGCATATTTGTAACTGCTAATTATTTCAAAGACAGCCAATACAATTAAAACTATGCCTATTATTTTCTGAAATACTATACCATTGAAAAAGCTTCTCATTTCAACCGCCTTCTTCGATATTAAAAAAGCCCTTTCATTTTGGTTTTTCCTATTATAAGTCTTTTAATAAAAAAAGTATAGCATCTCTGCTATACTCTTTTATTTAGAATTCTTCATCTGCTGTTCCAGGATCAATATCTTGGTAGTGATAAACTCCAGTTTTACCTGCCTCTAAAGTAGCAGAAAGCAGCTTGTGCGTTTCTAACTGACTGCGATTGATGAATAGTTCCAGCAGCATTGGAATATTAACACCTGTAATAATTTCTATTTCAGGATTACTCTTAAGCAAGCTGACCAGCGTATTAAAAGGAGTTCCTCCCTTTAGATCTGTTAAACAAAAAACTGTTCCTTTAAGATCGCTAATTTTCCCACTTATTTCTGCCTTTAATTGTTCTAAAGATTCGCCTTCTGTGAAACTCACGGTATGACAGTTTTCTTGTTTACCACAAATCATTTCTGCTGACTTTAATAATTCAGGTGCTGAATTACCATGTGTACAAATAATTACTCCAACCATATAATCACACTAAAACTAATAATCTAAGCAGCGGTAATAACGGCGTATATCCATCGGGTGACGGTTAATATGCTCAATATGAACATCAATTCTGTTATTAATAGCATGGAAGACAAACGGCGACAAGGTGCCACGATATTTTTCAGAAAAACCCGGCAGATCATAATCTTTAGAGTCTATAATTGTATAATTACCGCAGATTTCAGGTAAAAATTTGGCAACACGTTCACTTAATGGCCGTTGACTGTCTTCACCGACATAGACGGTAACTGGAGTATCACGATCAACAATTTCAAACATTCCATGGAAAAATTCTGCAGCTTCCACTGCGCGAGTCCTAATCCAGTGTTGTTCTTCCCAATAGCACATTGCATATGAGTAAGTTGCACCCCATTGGTTGCCGGCACCAACAAAATAGTGAATTTCATCGTCATGATGCTTTTCAGCAAACTCTTGAGCAAATTTATCTGCATTTTCTTCAATGTCAGCAATGTCTTTTGCAAAATGTTGATCCATTTCTTGATAAAATTCATCATAATCTGGAAATTCGCCATTCAAATACATTAAGCGGTCTCCGACCATAAAGAATTTTAACTGCTCATTTTCAGGATAAGAAATACAATAAGTTAGCATTGAAGCTAATTTAGCGTGCGGGTCATCCATAAAACCTAAAATTATTGCACCAACTTGGTTTAATTTTTTTACTGCATCAACCATTTCTTTAGTATTTCCAGTAACTGAGGAAATCACCACTAACGTCTTATCGGTAATACGTTTATTTCCAGTTACATTATATTCAGCAGCATTTTGATAAAAAGTTTCTAAACCGCTTTTTTCCTTCATGTGGATATTAGCCTGCATCCCCGAAGCATAGGTACCACCGATTCCTAACCAGCAAATATTGGTTATGCCTTTTTTAAATAGTGGATCAATCACATCGTTAATTTGGCTCCGTAGTTTAAGAGCACCAGTCATACTATCAATTAATTTTTGTTTATTAAACTTACGCATTTTTCTTCCTCTTTTTTTAAAATTATTCTATATTTTTGAAGCTGTTATCTGATCAAAATCTGGGTATGCAGAATGTTGCAAATCTATCTTCTTCACTTGTGATAACTTATAGGCCAGCAAGTGAATCGGTACAGTCATAAATAAAGAAGTTAAAAGCTCGTTTGTTGTGATACCTAGACTGAGGTCGTTAGCCGCTTCACTTTGATCTTTACCAGGATAAATTGTATATACATTTTTAACATGCTTATTTAAGAACCGCTTTAAAAGATCCATTCTATCGTGAAGCTTTCCCATCGGGTCTAAACAAATGATAAAGTCATCCGCGTTCAATCCCAGATAAGGACCGTGCATGTATTCTTCCAGTTCTTTTCCCCACGAATTAATTCTGACCGCTTCAGTTGTTTTAGTTTCACCTTCACGGCTAACACCATAAGTTGCACCGTAGCCAATAAAAACTAATCTTTTCGCAGTGGCAAAATTACTAATGTTATTTTCAACCCAGTTGCTTGCACTATTAATTACTTCAGGCATTTTAAGGACTATACTTTTTATTTCAGCCAAAAGTTTTGTAAATTCTACAGACGAAAGTTTGCCTGTTTTTTGTGCAATTAACATTGCTAGCAACATTAAATCTAAAATTTCTACGCTGTAGCCAGCACTGACATAAGGCATTTCTTCAATAGGCATTCCCATATCTAAAACGTGATGACAAACCTGGCCAACTGGACTATCAAGCTCACTAGTTAAAGCAAAGACTGTATTACCGGCATCTTGTAATCGCTGAATAATTTTTACTACAGAATAGCTGTGACCTCCTTGAGATATCGCAATACAAAAAGAATTTTGACTAACATGAAGCAAGTAATTTTCAGCTAAAGACGGTTCTTCAATTTTTACCGACATTTTTAAAATATTGCTCATAAATGGCAATGCACCATATGCGGCATTAGAACTGGAACCAGTTGCATAAATAACAACATTAGTAATATTATTATTTATTTGACCTATCTGCTTAGCAAACAAGTCCTCATAATTTTGCAAAACTGCTTCATAATATTTTGGTTCTAAGTGGACATAATCTTCTATACTTTTCACAAGAGTCTCCTTAAATTATTGACCCAACAGTCCTGACCAGGCACCAAATATTCCGATTGCTGCTATTAGCAACAAAATATATTGTGATTTCCAACCTTTTTTATCAAGCCAGAAAATAAAGAATGTAAACAATAGTGGCAAAATACCAGGAACAATGCCATCACAAATTTTTTGGACGGTGGTTGCTTCAGCACCACTGCCAATCTTCAAAGGCATTTTTAACGTTACCATGGTCGCAACCATAGCCCCGACAACAGCAAGTCCTAAAACTGAAGCGCCATAGGTTAACTTATCCATTAAACCTGTCTTTTGCACTTTATCGATAAAGGAGGAACCGATATTGTAGCCAATAAACAAACCGTAGTATCTAGTGATAATGGCCGGAATATTAAAGATCAACAAGAACAAAATTGGTCCTAAAATATTACCTTGCATTGCCAGAGAAGTACCAATTCCTGTTGCAATAACCCTTAACGTACCCCAAAAGAATGAATCACCAATACCACTCAAAGGTCCCATTAAAGCAACTTTAATGTTATTGATTGAGGCAGCATCAAAATCTGGATCAAGTTCGTTTTGCTCTTCCATTGCGATTGAAATACCTAAAGGAAAAGTACTTAGCCATGGCGTAACATTATAAAACTCAAGGTGCCGCTTATAAGCGTCCTTTAATTTTTCCTTGTTTTTACCATAGATCTTTCGTAAAGCCGGAACCATAGAGTAGGCATAGCCAAGGTTCATTTGGCGTTCATAATTCCAAGCCCATTCCATCGTAAACGACCGCCAGAATGTTTTCATTAAATCTTTTCTGGTGAGTAACTTAGAATTCTTCATCTTCATAATCTATGCCTCCATCATCTGCATCTTTTTCACTTGTGTTATTAGAATTAGCAGCAGTATTTACTAACGGTTGACCTTTAAAAGCGGAATAGCCGGTTAAAATAAGGGCCAAACATGCGCCGAAAATAGCTACCCCAGTTACTGATACTTTGAGATAGACTGCCAGGGCAAAACCAATAATAAAGAAAGTGACATTATTCTTGTTGACCATCATCTTAAGCAGCAGAGCAAAACCATATGCTGGCAGAAGCCCTGTGGCAATTCCCAAGCCATTAATAATAAATTGGGGAATGACTGCTAAAATTGCTTTAATTACCGGGCTGCCTAGGACATAGGAAATACCAACTACTAAACCTATTGGCAGGTTAACTGAGAAAAAGCCGCCCAGTACGTTCATCCGACTTACACCACTACCATCAGCTTCTTCAGCATATTTATCAGCGCGGTGAACGAAGAACGGTAATATGAAAATAAAGCACAAATTTTTGATTACTAAAACCAGGGATGCAATTGGAATCCCCAAGGTTAAAGCAACCGCAGTACTCTTGCCCGCTCCGATGGCGAAAGCAGTTCCCAAAACACTACCGGAAATTATTTCTGGGGGAATTGCCGCACCAATAGAAAATGAACCAACAAAGGCTAACTCTAAAGTTGCCCCCATAATAATGCCCTGATGCAGGTTACCCAACACCAAGCCAGTTAACGTACAGGTTACAAGTGGCCTTGACAGCATTGATGAACCTACAAAATATTCGCCATTACCCATCATCGCAATTAAAGCCAAAATAATTGCGGTTAAATATACATTCATTATTTACCTCCAATCATTTTTTACGAAATTCTTGTCTTTCATCATTTGGCACCTGCTGAATCCAGACATCCACTCCCTTTTGTTGCAATTGAGCTAATTCACTGGCTTCTTCTGCAGTTAAATTAATTGTTTTAGAGTAGTTTTCTGTTCCTTCTCTGGGCTTAGTGCCACCAAGATTAAGGCCGGTTATTTTGTCACCAGTTCCCTTAATAAGTTCAACAGCATCAGCAACCGATTCCACTACGATTAACATTTTATATTTATCCGTTACCCCAGAATTAATTGCTTTAATACTGTCTGCTACAGACTTCATTACCAGTTTAGACTTTTCCGGTTTTGCCAATCTGATGGCCGATTTACGAAAATCATCATGGGCAACATCATCATTTACTACAAATATCGTATTAACGTCTAAACTATTAAACCAGGAAACAGCTACTTGTCCATGCACCAACCGATGGTCAACTCGCACTAGTTTAATCACTTTTCATTCCTCCATTAACTAAAATCTATTGAGTACCTTGTTTTTAAAGCATCTTGCAGTCTGTACTCCACGGCTACAATTTTGCCTTCTCTAGTTGAGAATAGGTTCATAATTTTAAATACTGGATCTTTTTCCTGAATATGAAATTGTTTACTAATTTCTTCGGTTGCTTTAATTAATTGAAAGTCTTGATATACATCATCCGGTTTATGAATACCAGTATTGACTGCTTCAATTATTGACATTACTTTTAGACAATTAGGATCAAAACCCGGAAAGTTATCGAGGAGCAGAAGTAAATGCTCACAGGTAATTTCATTCTTAATTTCAGCTGTAAAGGAAATATCATATAATAACTCCTGTGAGCTCACATTAAAAACTGCAGCATAATATGAACCAACCAGTCTTAAATAAGTTTCTTTAAATTTTATTTTGTCTGCTGACTCCAAGTATAAAGGCTTGATAATACCAGTCATTTCCAAAATATTTTGTTTAGAAATTATTGGAGCAACAAATAAACCACTTCCTTTTTTACGGACAACCTTATTTTCAGCTACTAATTGATTAACAGCCTTTCTAATTGTTGTTCTACTGACATCATATCTTTTTTGTAATTCAACCTCATTGGGTAAAGTGCTACCTGGTGGATACCCACCATTAATAATTCTTTTATCCAAATCGGCATATACTTCTTTAAAAAGCAAAACTATTCCTCTTGATAATCATAAATATTATTAGCATTAAAATGATATTTAAATTTATTTCCTACTAAATATTGAATTGTACTCTCAATTGGTAAGTCATCGTCTTGATAATTGAAACTGTTTACTTGATAAAGAGGAGTACCTTGTTTGACTTTCAACAGACTGCTTATTTTCTTATCGGCCAAAAAACAAGAGATACTTTCTTTACCATAATTTGGCCTCACATGATACTCCTTCTCCAGAACCTCATAAAGTGATTTATTAGTAAAATCAATCTTTGCCATTTTGCTAAAATTCTTCTGACTAAAATACGTTATTTCGTATGTTAGGGCGATATCTTTAACAAACCGAACCCGCTCAATTTTGATAACTGACCCTTTTGAATTAAAAAAATGATCTAACCTCTTGGGCATTGTTTCGATAGTTGTTGCCAGATGCTTGATGCTAACTGTCTTATTTTTAAATTCAGTAGTCATTGACTCCATTCCCAGCATATTAATGTCAATTTTATTGTTAGAAATTATTCCAGTCCGTTCTTTTACCAGTACTTGTCCCTCATTTTTGAGCCCATCCAATGCATGTTTCACTGCATTGCGACTAACTTGCAATTTCTCCGAAATTTCGCGTTGTGAGGGTAATTCTTTCACTTTTTTAAAGTGAATTAAAAATTCTAAATACTCTTGAACTTGAACCGCAGCAGTTCTTTCTTTGAATTCCATGATGTCTTCTTCATTCTGGTATCATTATTTTATTTAATTGCTTCTTTTTTTGCAAATCACCTTTTGTTTAAGACATTTAATACCTAAAATTTTTGCTTTAAAAATATATCTTTTAAATATTTGATACCAGATTTATAGTAATCGCTTCCACAGCTCTTGTCAATATTTTTTTGTTTAGTTTTAGTTTCCAACTTTTTCAGAGCATTTTTAAAGTGAAATATACCCTAACCGTTGGTAATTAAAGGCAAAGTAAAGTAAAATATTTAAGGATTAAAAGGGAGTGGCACAATGTCGAGACTTGAAAAGCCTGTCGTGATTGGTATTACTGGTGGTTCAGGTAGTGGAAAAACTACCATTGCACAAAAAATAGTTGCTCAAATGCAGGAAGATGAACATGTCCTGATTATGACACAGGATTCTTATTATAAAGATAATACTGGCATCCCTATGGATACACGAATGAAGATCAATTATGATCATCCCGATGCCTTTGATGTACCCTTATTAGAAAAGCAACTGCGCGATTTGTTAGCATACAAAGCTATTGAGATGCCTGTTTATGATTTCAAGGAGCATACTCGCAGCAAAAAAACCATTCATAAAGAACCTGCTGATATCATTATTCTCGAGGGAATTTTAGTTTTAGCTAATAAAGAAATCCGTGATTTAATGGACATTAAAGTATATGTTGATACGGACGATGATATTCGCTTTATTAGACGTTTAGAGCGAGATTTAAGTGAACGAGGGCGCTCAATTGACTCTGTCATTGATCAGTATCTGAGCACGGTTAAGCCAATGTATCATCAATTTATAGAACCTACTAAGCGTTATGCTGACATTATTGTTCCGGAAGGTGGCAAAAATGATGTGGCAATTGATATGCTGACTACTAAAGTTCATTCTATTTTAAGTAAAAAAGAGCAATAAAAAAGGAGTAAACGTACTTGAGCCCCAAAAGTTGTCCAACTTTTGGGGCTCAAGTACAAAATGCATTACTGGCATTACTCCTTTTTGCGTATTTAATCAACTTTAGGTTTTAACGCATTATCGAACAAATTTGTGATCAGTTTAACTAAAACGCCATCAAAAACTAACGCAGAAATGATGTTAGTAATGAACATCACTATTTGAACCTGCATACTGAATTTACTCCAACCATATAAAATATATGATGGAATAAAACAGCCAAATGATGCAAAGAATGCACCGGTTAATACGCTTTTCCAGGTAAACTTTTGGTAACGCTCTTTTTTAGGAAAAAAGCCAATTTCATTAGTCGCACCCTGAATGACACCTGAAAGAATAGTAGTGGCTCCCCACTGCCCACCAATAGCCATTTCAACAATTGATGCCAGCAGTTCACCTATTGTCCCAGAACCAGGCGTAGGAACAAAATACATTGCCAGTGGTCCCGCCATAAGCCATAAACCAGAAAAAACAGTGTCTGTTACTGGCGCAAAACCTGTGGGTACCAAAAGCATCTTAACTAAATTAAAAGCCCAGTTAAAACCATAGGTATAAATAACACCCATAATGATACCAATCAGTGCAATTAAAATAATTGACTTCACATTCCATTTTGAAGACCTTGTAAACATAAAAATACTCCTAACTTTATAAGTCATTAGGAGCATCTTTAGTAACTAAATTTAACACTTCCCTAACGCAGGTATTGTCCCGTTCAGGTTCAGAGGGTATTTCTCAGCTATTTGGCACCCCTAGTGACTGATATTCATTTTTACTAGTATATCACATTTTAACTAGTTTTTCTGCTCTATTCAAAAGAACAAGTATTTTTAAAACTGACTAAAACTTGCTAATTTCTCTTTTGTAAGATCACGAATAATAGCTAGCGTCAGATCTACGGAAGCTTTAAAATCGGAATAAGCACTAAAACAATATGGCGAATGTTCATAGCGCACTGGAATGCCAATTACAATAGTTGGTGCTCCGTTTTCATAATAAATTGCAGCTCCATCCTGTCCGCCACCGGTACGAACCGACCGAGTATACGGAATATGATTTTTATCTGCTAAATCACAGGCATATTGCTGAAATTTAGGATTAGGTAAAAAGGATGTATCCATGTCACGCAGCATTGGTCCTCGTTTTAACCCTGTCTGCGATAACCACTCTGGGGTAAAAGTATCATCCGCTGGACAAGATTCCAAGACTATAGCTAAATCCGGCTTTACAGCTCTAGCTGTGACATATGCACCTCGCAAACCCACTTCTTCCTGGCTTGAAAGTGCAGCAACAACGTTAAAATCGCATTGTTCGCCCTTTAAATTGTCAAGAACATCTGCCATAGCAGCTGCGCCAAAACGGTCATCAAAGTCCTTACCGAAGAATAGACCGCTTTTTTCATTGTATTCACATTTGACATCAACAAAAATTGGACAACCAGTATCAATTTGATAATCATTTATAGTTTCAGCTCGAGAACTGGAACCAACGTCAATTGACATATCGGCTACGTCCGGTACATTATTTTTTTCGGCTGCAGTCATAAAGTGCGGGGGTTTGGTTGCAACTACTCCGGGCACATACTCACCTGCACGATTTTTTATTTTGACGCGTAAAGCAGGAATATTGTATTTGACCCAGCCACCCAATGGTACAAATTTAATCATTCCATTAGGCCGAACAGCCTGCGTAATAAAACCAACAGAGTCGGAATGAGCATCTAATTGAATTACCGGTTGATCTTTTTCATTTTCTTTCTTAGCTGCATAAACGTTGAGCATGCCATCAACTTTGACATTAGCAAAGTCATGCACAGTTTCAGTAAACAATTTAACAAATTCTTCTTCAAAACCTGAAGTAGAATTAGCATCGGAAAAAGCTTTGAGCATTTTAATTTCTTGTTGTTTATCCATCTTTTTACCTTCCACTTAAAATATCTTATCTATTAATTCTACCAAAAACTTGAGTTACAGGCTTTTAAAAAATAAATAAGATGATAAATAATCCTACTGCTTTTACTAATATATATGCTTTTTGTACGTAATTTAGTCCCTAAATACTTAAATTGCTTCAAAATAATCTGTTTTTCTAGCCAAAAAATGATATAATCGAAAATATTAGAAATTTTATTTGTTTTAAATGAAGGGTAGATAAATGCCAAAAAACGACAATATTAATAATATTATTGATCATAAATTGTTTAGTGAAGATGACATTCATCAGATGTGTGTCAAGTTAGGAAAGCAGCTTACTACAGATTATGCTGGTAAAAAGCCTTTAATTGTAGGGGCTCTTAAAGGTGCCATCTTCTTTTTAACCGATTTAGTAAGAGAAATGGATGTTAAAGCAGAAATTGATTTCCTGGACGTTTCCAGTTATGGTAACGAAATGGAGTCTTCCGGCAAAGTTAAGCTTGTTTCTGATTTAGCCACAGATGTTAAAGATCGTGATGTGTTAATTGTTGAAGATATCGTTGATACTGGATTGACTCTGGATTTTATGAAAGAATTGCTTAAAAAACGTGGTGCTAAAAGCGTTAAATGCTGCGTTTTACTTAACAAAGAGGCAAATCGCAAAGTAGATGTTGATATTGAGTATTATGGTTCAAAAGTCGGAAATGAGTTTGTAGTTGGCTACGGACTTGATTTTATGAATTTTTACCGTAATTTAAGATATATTGGTGTATTAAAACCTGAAATTATTAAATTAGTTAATAATAAATAAAAAGGAGTTGTCTAACTGACAACTCCTTTTAACTGTCTACTCTGCTTTAGGTGATTCTTTTTCATGGTCGACAGCTTTAACAATAAACCAGCGCATAAATCCCTGCTCTATATCGTCAAGTTTGAATTCAAATCCTTCTAACTCAACTTTTTCACCTTTTTTCAAATCTGGATAATGTTCCATCATGTAGCCACCAATTGTAATAATGTCACTGTCTTGGAAGCTTTTTAAATCCTTTTTAAAGTAGCGGGCAAAATCATATAAAGTGGTTTTGCCGGATACATGAATATTACCTTGCTCGTCTCTAATTATATAATCATCAGAAACATCATCAATTTCATCTTTGACAGTACCAAATAATTCTTCGTAAATATCCTTATCTGTAACTATTCCGCTGGTACCACCATATTCATCCACAACAAGGACAATTGGGGTATGCTTTTTAATCATTAATTGGAGAATATCTTGAATTGGCATCGATTCAGGTACAGTAATCATCGTTCGAATAATACGCGTAACTGGCACATTTTCGTCAATCTGACTCTGCTGAATAACATCAAAAGCATAGATATAGCCAACAACATCATCTTTATTGTTATCGCGCACAACTGGAATTCGGCTTGAACCTTCATCTAAATACATTTTAAGAGCTTGCTTAATTGTTTCAGTTGAATTAATAACTACTAGCCGTGTTCTATCAGTCATAATGTCTTTAGCTATTTTGTCATTCAGTTCAAAAGCACGTTTCATATAGGTCAGATCGTTTTTATCAAGTGAACCCCCATGAACAGCTTTACGTGATAATTTAATGATTTCTGATTGAGAATAAACCTGATTTTCCTCATCAGCTGGCTCAAAACCTAACATTTTCAGTAAACCATTTGAACTAGCATTAAGTAACCAAACGAAAGGGTAAACCAAAGTATGAAATAACTGCAAAGGTGTCACAATTTTTAGCAAAATCTTTACGGGCATGTCAATTGCAATATTTTTGGGCACAATTTCTGTAACCACAACTTCCAAATAAGTTAAAAGAATAACGCCTAATATTGCGCTGATAGAGCGAATGAAAGAATGGTTAAGATCAACTAAATTAAACATTCTTTCAAATATTGCAGCTAAAGTATCAGCTGAAAACCAGCCCAAGACTACTCCAACTAAAGTAGTCCCGACCTGTGTCGTGGAGAGGTACTCATTTAAATTATGAGTCATATGCAGAGCGCGCTTAACTTTGCGATGGTTGCCAATTTTATTGGACAGCATATCTTCAAGCTGGCTGGGCCTAGTTTGAACCAAAGCAAATTCTGCAGCCACAAAGAAAGCTGCAAAAACAAAAATAACTAAAGTTGCTATTAAATTAGTAACTATTTGGGCCGTACTCAAAATTTATATCACCTTTATTAGTTTATCGTTTAAATTAAATTTCCTCATTAAACATTCTATCATTAATAGCGCTTTATTTTAATTAAATTACTTATCTATTTAACTAATTTATATATTTTTTTAAACGGTAAACGATCAGGATAAAATTTGGGATCATTAACTTCTGCCGCATTATCCTGGTATCCTAACCCAATTGCCATACCCACAAGTTCATCTTCTGGGATTTTACAATACTTACGTACCAGCTCAGGATAAGATACCATTGAGTGCGCTGGCATAATTGATAATCCCTCATTGAGCGCAAGCAGCATAATACTTTGTGAAAAAATCCCTAAGTCGTAAACTGACCAAGCTGGAGAGGTTCTGGGAATCGTCAAGAACGCGATATCCTGGGCGTTGAACATTTCATTGTTTGATTCCGAGAAAAGTTCCATTTTGTTCTTAAAAAAATACGGTTGGGAAGCCCCAACAGCAGCCATATTTTGACTAGGATATGAATCCCAATTAAGTGACAACATTTTGACAAAATCTTCGTGAGGCTCAACATTATTATCTATTTGAGTTTTCACTTCTTTTTTTAGACCAGCAAGCGCATCACCAGTTAACATATAAACCTTCCAAGGCTGTGAGTTAAGTAATGATGGGGATAACTGTGCCCTTTGAATAATCTTAGCAAGTAATTTTTCGTTAACTTTTCTACTAGTAAACTTGCGAGTTACTCGTTCATGGTTATAAACTTTATTAAATTCCATTCCGATTCAAATCCTTACATATAAAGAGAGCTTAATGAAACACCCTACTTTTTAAAAACAAATTTCTCTAGAATTTCAAATACAGGCAGAAATAATCAAAAATATTCTATTCTTTCAATACTCACTTGTTTACACTTCTATTAAAGTTACAAATTTAAGCATTACTATCTAATAAAATCAGTCATATACACATTAATAATATTAATAAATTCTACGCAATATTGCAAAGGTATTTGGCAAAGATAACAAAAAAATTTATAAAAAAAGATTAATTTATTTAAAACTTTGTGTATAATTCACAAAATTATTTTTTTTGCTTTTACTGTTAAATCAAGTTTAGTAATTTATATACAGAGATTTTTACAATAGTTATTTGCAATTTGTTAAGCTTTAAACAAATATAAAATTAAAAAACAGTTTAACTATAAAACAAATTAAACCGTCCATTTATATTTTATATTGTCTGCGTATTTCTCGTTCTTGATCCCGTTTCTTAATTGCCTCACGCTTGTCATATTTTTTCTTTCCTTGACCGACACCAATGAGGACTTTGGCAAAACCATGTTTTAGATAAACTTTCAAAGGTATAATTGCAATCCCGCGTGCAGACTGGTCCTTAGCAAGTCGTGCCAGTTCCTTTTTATGTAAAAGCAACCTCCTTGAGCGAAGTGGTTCATGGTTATACCGATTGCCTTGCTTATATTCACTGATGTGGACATTTTCTAGAAAAGCAGAACCGTTAATAATTTGTACATAGCCATCACGTAAATTAATACGTCGTGCTCTCACTGATTTAATCTCGGTACCTGTTAAAGCAATACCTGCTTCATATGTTTCTTTAATGAAATAATCATGATGTGCTTTTTTATTTTGAGCAATTAAATTTTCATTTTTTTCTTTTTTCAATTTTCTAACCTAATGTTTGTATCTACTTAAATGTGGATGATTACCATTTTTTTGAAAATTGTTACGATAGTGACCCTTATGTGCGTGATCGTTGCGAAAGCCCCGATTACCATGTCTTTCGTTTTTAGCACCGCGATTGTTATGAGACTTCTTAGGAGCATTAGGATCATAGATTTCAAAATCAAGCTGATGTTGTTCAACGTTGGCATTAGTAAGGGTTACTTTAAGGGGCATCCCGACATGATATTGTTTATGAGTACCGCGTCCAGTCAGTGTCATGCTTTTTTCATTATAACTGTAGAAATCATCCGTCAAATTTGAAATATGAATTAACCCTTCAACTGTATTGGGCAACTGGATAAACATGCCAAAACTAGTCACAGAAGAAACAACAGCATCAAAGTGTTCTCCAACTTTATCCGCCATATATTCTGTCATCTTTAAGTCGTTTACTTCTCTTTCAGTATCAACAGATACACGTTCCTGTGTTGAAGTTTGATCTGCAACTTCAGGTAGATAGCTGGCAAAATGATCCTGTACTTTTTGGTTAATACCATTTTCACTATATGCATGAATCATTCTATGCACCATTAAATCGGAATACCGTCTAATTGGTGAAGTAAAATGAGTGTAGTATTTAGCAGCAAGACCAAAATGCCCTAGTGGTTCTTCTGAATAATGTGCCTGCTTTAAGCTACGAAGCATCATCATTTGAACTACTGCTTCTTCAGGTGTATCAGTTGTTTTAGCCACGACTTTTTGCAAGTCAATTGGTTTAACGTGATTGGGATCAGCAGTAATATGCAATCCAAAAGCACTACAAAATTCAAAGAAGCCTTTAATACGCTCACCATCTGGAGTTTCATGTACACGATACAGAAATGGAACGTGTTTGCGATAAAAGTCTTCGGCAACAGTTTCATTTGCTATAAGCATGAATGATTCGATCATTTTTTCAGCTATACCACGATCGTGTAACACGATATCTGTGGGTTTACCTTGATCATCAACAATAATTTTTGCTTCAGGTTCCTCAAAATCTATTGCACCACGCTGATGCCTTTGCTGGTATAACACATTATGCAGTTCGGCCATATCTTGCAACATGGGTGCCAACTTAACGTATTTGTCCTCAAGGTCTTCATGATTTTCTGGATCCAGAACCTTGTTGACATTGTTATAAGTCATTCTGCCGTGTGATCGCATAACAGAGGGATGAATACGATAATTAACTCTTTTTCCTTCCGGAGAAATTTCCATTTCGCAAGACAAAACAAGACGATCTTGCCCCTCATTTAAAGAACAGATGCCATTAGATAATCTAAACGGCAACATTGGAATAACACGGTCAACAAGATATGTACTATTACCCCTGGTAAAAGCTTCTTTGTCCAAAGGAGAATTTTCCGTCACATAATGCGCTACATCAGCAATATGAACCCCTAAATGATAGTTACCGTTAGGAAGTTTCCATAAAACCACGGCATCATCGAAGTCTTTAGAATCATCCCCATCAATGGTAACTGCGGGCTGGTCCCTAATGTCCTCTCTATCCGCCATTTCTGCCTCAGTCACGTGATCAGGAATGGCATTAGACTGCTTAAGAGCATCTTCAGACCATTCTGTACGAACATCATGCTCAGAAACAATGGCCATAATATCGACGCCTGGTAAATTTTTGTTACCAATAATATTGGTAACAACACCAGTCATCGAATCTGGATTATCTTTGTCAGGATAGTTAGCAAGCGATACTTTGACAATATCTTGTCTTTGCGGACGCAAACTGTCCTGACTAATATAAACGCAATAGTTCGCCAGTTTTTTATTGGAGCTGAGAACATAACCAATAAAATGACTGGTTTTTATTTGAGCATCAGTCATTGAATGAAATTCACCGACAAGTGTTTTTGTACCACGTTCGAGAATTTCTTCTACTTGTCCTTCGGGCCCTTTGCCATTCCAAGGATTACCACCAGCAGTTATTTTGACTTTAACACGATCACCGTCTACGGCATATGCTGTATAATCACGAGCAATAAAAATATCATCAGCATCTTCGTCTTCGAGTTTGACGAAACCAAAACCCTTGCTGTTTGCCTTAAAAGTGCCTTCAACTTCGGTATTTTCTTCAGCTAATTGGTATCGGCCATTGCCATCGGTGATTATTTTCTTTTCCTGTTCCAAATAGGATAATGCTTTGACCATATCTGAAAAACTGCCAAGTCTGTCTCGGCGCAACATACGGTCAATTTGTTCAACTTGATATTGTTTTTTAGGATTGTGACGAAAAATCTCTAAAACATTGGCTAAGATATTCTCGTTTTGTGCCATGCACTTAACTCCATTTCGTTAGTAAAAAGATAAAAAAAGTCCTCCCATCACTTGATCGGGAGGAACCATTAGTTATTTTGAAGACAAATAAGCTAATACAATAGCAAAAGCGAAAAAGAGCACCAGTAAAACGGATGTTACTTTTTCCATAAATGCTTCAAAACCACGTTTCTTCGTTTGACCACTAAAAACTGCACCGCCAGAGAGTGCATTCAATGCATCTTGCTGCTTTTGCGGCTGCATCATTGTCGCAATAACGATTAAGATTGAAACAATAATTAGTAGCGTCATAAATAAATTGTACAATGCGCTGCCTCCAATATACAGATACGTTACTGGTAAATTTTAGCACAAAATAGATTTAATTTCGAGTATTATTTTTCGAGTTCAGGTGCATCGGTTTTAAATTTATTTTGCGTTGTTTTTTGGTGATTTTTATACCATAAAGAAGTTTTATTCTTTGCATACAAATTCTTTAATGCTTTTTGTTCATTATAATCATAATCTTGCGGTTTAACCTTTTTAAACCATTTTGGATGATAAAAACGTAAAAGGTTACCTGCTATAACACGATCAGACAATGAAAGCTGTGTTGTTACCTTGTTTGAAATTGCTACCAACTCAGTTTTTAATTTTTTGTCCGGCTGAATTATTTCCTCACCAGTTTTAGTATCATAATATGTACTGCCTACTTTAGCATATAACGGTGTTATAAAGTCACCATTACGCTGGGCAACAATTTGTGGTGCCTTTTTACTTAATAAATCATGACCAAACTGTATAGTGCCCTTGTTCCTAATTCCAAGCAAATTTAACAATGTTGGCAACACGTCAATTTCGCCACCATAAGTTTTTTTTATGCCGCCTTTTAACCCCTTCATATGAAACATTAGCGGAACCCGTTGGAATTTCAGGTTATCAAAATTAGTAAATTCATCCTGATTAAGAAGTTCTGCACTTGCCTTATGGTGGTTGCCAGAAATACCATAATGATCACCATAAAAAACGAGTAATGTATTTTTATCTAAACCAGTTTTTTTCATCCACCGCATTAATTGCCCTACGGCTTGATCTAAATAATGAGCCGTTTGGACATAACCATCGACCGTTTCATCACCAGTGTCAGTTTTGTCAATTGATTGATTTTTCTTATCCAAATCATAGGGATAATGATTAGTTACAGTAATTAATTTAAGATAAAAAGGTTGCGGCAAGCGTTCAATATACTTAATTGATTGCGAGAAAAAAATTTTGTCTTTTAAGCCATAACCTATGTAATACTTAGGTTTATTTTGATAATAAGAAAGCGGCATAAAGTACTCATAGCCAAATTGCTTGTAGGCATTATTACGATTCCAAAAAGACCCGGCTCCACCGTGCATAACGGCAGTAGTATATCCACCCTGTTGTTTTAATATTGCAGGAGCGCTTTCAAACGTATTTGAAGTGCCATAACTAGACATTGCTGAACCTGATTGTAAACCAAAAAGAGAATTTTCCAGCATCATTTCGGCATCCGAAGTTTTGCCTTGACCTACTTGATTATAAAAATTGGCAAAACTAAGAGTGTTTTTAGAATGATAAAGCTTATTTAGATTAGGAGTGACTTCCTTGCCGTGCCATTTATACCCTATTAGAAACTGCTGAAAGCTCTCAAGATGTATAACCAACACATTTTTGCCTTTTGCAACACCTGTATATGTGCTATTCGGTTTAACGTAGTTAACCTTTAAGTACTTTTTAACAGATTGCAAGTCAGATACGTTAGCCTTTGCCATTTGTTCGCTTGTTTGAGCTGTTTTAAAAGCATCATATACCGCATATTCATTCATACCCAAATATTTTACAATATAACTGTTGTCAAAAGTTCTAGTTAACAGACCTGAGCGGTCTTTTTGAGCCATCAACAAATTAACGCCAATGAGAAGAACTGCAATACCTTCAAGCAAAAGATTAAATCTTAACTTTAATGGACGTAAATCATATTTAACGACTTTGGCAACCATTAAAAGAATGACAAGAACAATGTCAATAAAGGCTAAAAAATCCGTAACTCGAGTTATTCCTACAATACTTTTGCCTAAATTATCAGCAGTTGAGCCGGAAGTTTTAATTATAGACAAAGATAAAAAATTTGAAAACTCGCGATAATAAAGGATATTGGCAAATAACCACAAACTGAGCACAAAATCAATTGCAATCACAATCCAATAGGACTTTCTGCCCTTAAAGAAAAGACCAATTCCCAGCAAAAGTAGTCCTGAAGGCAAAGGATTTAAAAATAACAGAAAATTCTGCATTGCACCTTCAGCACCTAGATTAAATTTTGTTAGATAAATTACGTATGTTTTCAACCAGAAAGTCACTAAAACAATAGTAAAAAAGCCTAGTTTGGTTTGGGTTAGCCATTGTAGAAAAGACTTAATACGTGTCATCCTATTCTCCTCTCACTAAGCCTATATCTTACCCTTAAGTGCAATTATGCGCAGGTATTTTAATAAAAATTAATCATTTTGTGGGCTTAGCAATTTTTGCGGTTTAAAAATCCAACCAAAGATTCCTAAAATCATGCCGAAAAAATACGTGACAAAACGCCACAAGAACATCCCTACGATTAAGGTACCATTAGAAGAAATAAAGGTGGAAAATAAAGTTTGAAAGCTATATTCTGCCCCACCTGAAGCTCCAGGAATTGGTATGATTGCCATGAACATGATAATCATAATGTTCATTTGAGTTACGCTTGTCCAATCAGCAGAAACATTTAATGCTACCAGCGTCATATAGGGGATTGAATAAAAACATAACAGTTGTAATACAGTGAGTACTACACACACTAGCAATTTCTTTTTTTCTCTTTTTAGCTTTTGGCTTTCTTCATAAAATGTTTCAATTTTGTCAAGCGTGTTTTTGCGCCATATAGCGACCCGCTCTTGATTAATAAATTTCGCCAGTAAGTTCATTATCCAATTGGCAGCATTTTTAGTCCAATTATAGGCAAACAAAATTGCCAGCAAAAAAGCAATAGAACTAACATGAATTAAAAAGCCGATTGCAATGAAAATAGCTAAACCCGCAAACTTGGTTGCAACCATATGAAAGCCAGTAATAATTGTAGTGACGTAAGCTAAAAAAACTACAATTTGATAAATAATAAACTTCATTAGTAGTAAGGATGTTGCCCGACCGCCTTCTATTCCCATTTGAACCATAGCAGCCAATTGCGAAGGCTGTCCACCAGTTGACATAGGAGTGATGGCATTGAAAAGCGCTTGAATCAAGGGAATTCTAAAAAAAGACCATTTTGAACGTTTAGGTTCATTTTTGCGTTTGGTAAGAACTGCCAAAATGCTAGCTTCAAAAACATAAGAAAGAAGCATCAAACTAAAAACAGCAACTAATCCAATCAAATTAATATTGCGAGCTGCTTGCTCCAATTGCGCAATTGGAGTTGATCTTAAGTCAACATATAAGACTATGCCACTTATTACAATAACTATGGCAACGCCCCACAAGTGTTTTTTATTCATTAGCGAATTTGTCCCAGCTCACGACCAATTTCATACTGTTTGTGATAAAAATCATCCCATATGTGGGCTAAATTATCTTCAGAATATTTTTCACTGGCTTCATCGGATAACTTGCTATATTTATTTAAAATTGCAGTATCGTGAGCAGTTGCTTGTAATTGCTGATTCATTTCAGTAAAATTGCTGCCCTTCAGGTAGTAACCACTAATTATTGCCTGATATAAATCGAGATCGCGCAACAAAACTGGCGTACCACAGCTAAAGGCCTCTAAAACAGACATAGGAAACAGCTCATCATAAGACGGCAAAACAAAAAGATCTGCAATATTGAGGTAGTCAACTAATTTCTGTCGATCAATGATTCCCGTAAATTTAAGATTATGTGGCGGATTTTCGACCAATTTTTTAAAATGATCATAACCATCAGTTATTTTGCCAAAAGAAAAGCCTCCGGCCCAAATAAATTGCATCTCAGGATTTGCTTCGGCCAATTTGGCAAAGTCATCAACACCTTTACGAGCTTGTACTTGACCATCACCGAAAACCACAAATTTATTAAGTGGTATACCTAATTGATGCCTAAATGAATTCTTTTTTTCCTGACTTTCTGAATAAAACTCATTCTTCGATACAAAGTTGGGAATATACTTCACATTTTCACGCTTAATACCATATTTAACTAACTTATCAATAAAAATCGGATTAACAACTACGATCTCATCCATCCGTTTATAAAAATCAATTACATACTTATAAAAAATATTTTTTGCCAATGATGGCAATTTAACTGATCCTTCAAGCGTTTCCGGCAAAAAGTGAACATAACCAATTTTGCGTCCACGTGCTGGTGAAAAGCTGTTAGCAAAATAAGTTGGATTTACCGTATGATAATGTGTCAGATCACTTTTGCCATACTTGTTGTTAGTGACATAAAACTTATCAACCAAGTGTGTTCTAAGTAATCTTATCAGCTCCGTATAAGCAGAACCGACTCCCTGTCCTTTTACTGAGGCAGCTTGTGAAAACATATTAATTCTAATCATTTGTCTCCTCTTTGAGATCCTTTTGATAATTTGAAATTGTGTCTTGATAAAATTGATAAACTGAACTGGCAAATTTTTGAGCAGAGATTTGATCCATTTTTGCAGCTAATTTATCATGTGGGATTTGTTTTCTTCCTTTTCTTAAGTAGAATAATATTTCATTTAACATTTCGCCAGGACCATTAAAGACTTTGCCAAATTCTTCATCATCAAAAACATGCTCAGTATAGTCTGTATCATAAACGACGCATCTTGTGCCTGAAGCCAGGGCTTCAATATATGTCAGACCTTGAGTTTCCGTATCACTGGCCGAAACAAACAAATCAGCCATTTTATAGTATGAACCAACATCATCATGAGGTATATCCCCAGTAAATATTACACTATCTTCCAATGTTAATCTTTCAACCTGTTCTTGCAAAACTTCCATATCTGGTCCATCGCCAGCAATTACTAGACGTGTTTTTGGAAACTCATCAATAATTTCTGGCATTGCATTCAGAATGCGGTCAATTTTCTTTTCTTCCGCAACTCTGCTCAAAGTTAACAATACTGGTACATCGTCTGGTATATCTAACTCTTTGCGAACGTCAACTGTCTCAAGCTTATTTAAGCTATTTATGTCCACTCCAGTTGGAATAACTCTCATAGGTATGTTTACTCTATAACGCTTTAAAAGTGCTTCTACACGCTTACTGGGAGCTATAACGCCATCCATATTTTTTAAGTAGGCATTAGTAAATTGCTTAACATGATATGGTCTAAGCAAATGTCCATTTAAAACGTAGTGTAGGTAATCTTCATACATAGTATGGTAAGTATGAATTGCCGGAATTTTCAATTGGTGGGCAACGTACTTCCCTATCATACCCAAAGCAAATTCGGTTTGGGTATGAACAATATCCAATTTAACTTCACGAGCAACTTTTGTAGCTTCAAAAAAACCTCTAAACGCAACACGTCTATCAGTAAACGAAATAAAGGGAACGCTGCTGAAACGGAATATGTTAGCCTCAACTGTCCCTTTTTTTATATGAGGATCGGTAGTAGTAAAAATAAAAACATTATGACCCTGCTCCTCAAGAGCATCCTTTAAGGTTTTAATTGATGTTGCAACACCACTTAATTGTGGAAAATATGAATCGGTAAAGATACCTATATTCATCTTAAATACCTCCATAAAAGGTATTATAAAGATTACACATAACTTGTGCAATTTTTATAGAAAAAATTAACAATACAAAAGCAGCTCTCACACGAGAGCTGCTCAGTAAATAGCGGTGATCGGGGTCGAACCGATACGTCCTAAACGGACACCAGATTTTGAGTCTGGCGCGTCTGCCAATTCCGCCACACCGCCATAATAATATGTTTTAATTAACAGTTCAATGAGTGAACCGATAAAGGCGGGGATCGGATTTGAACCGACGATTAAGGTTTTGCAGACCTCTGCCTTACCACTTGGCTACACCGCCATCGAATTTTATTAATAAATAGATTGGGATAGCTGGATTCGAACCAGCGCATAATAGAGTCAAAGTCTAGTGCCTTACCGCTTGGCTATATCCCAATGCTAGGGCGGAATATGGGATTCGAACCCATGTATGCCGGATCCACAAACCGGTGTGTTAACCCCTTCACCAATTCCGCCATGAATGTAAACAGGGATAGTAGGAATTGAACCCACACTAGCGGTTTTGGAGACCGATGTACTACCTTTATACGATATCCCTATTATGGAGGAGGGTGGATTCGAACCGCCGAACTCAGAGAGAGCGGTTTTACAGACCGCCGCGTTTAGCCACTTCGCTACTCCTCCAGGCTGATGGCGCGGGACGGAATCGAACCGCCGACACAAGGAGCTTCAATCCTTTGCTCTACCGACTGAGCTACCGAGCCATCCTACGGTCCATATCAGATTTGAACTGATGATCTTCTCCGTGACAGGGAGACGAGATAAACCACTGCTCCAATGGACCATATTGCGGGAGGTGGATTTGAACCACCGGCCTTCGGGTTATGAGCCCGACGAGCTACCAGACTGCTCCATCCCGCGATTTTATTAAAGGAGGATGTGGGATTTGAACCCACGCACGGCAAGACCGTCTAACGGTTTTCAAAACCGTCCCCTTAAGCCACTTGGGTAATCCTCCAAATGTAAATATACCAAGAATGGTAATGACCCGTACGGGATTTGAACCCATGTTACCGCCGTGAAAGGGCGATGTCTTAACCACTTGACCAACGGGTCATATTTATCGTTCTTACGCCATAAGACGCTTAATTATAATACCGAACTTATTGCCAAAAGTCAACCATTTTTTATTTAGTTGATTCGATAAATCCTTTTAAGTTGCTGAATCACAACGTTATTAATAATACAGGATTATGATTCATCATGCAAGAGTTTTGTGTAAAAAGTTAAACTTTTTTTCGTAGGATCGCCAATTAAAATTTTTACTTATGGCAATACCAATATTGTTATAACATATTGTCAAAAAAGGCTGAATTACAACTCCTTTAAAGATTTAACAACTGATTAAAGCCCATATCTAGTAATTAAAAAGACCGTTAGAACAAAATCTACGGTCTTCTTAATTATATCAGCGGAGACTGAGAGATTCGAACTCTCGCACCAGAATAACCCGATCTACACCCTTAGCAAGGGCGCCTCTTCAGCCACTTGAGTAAGTCTCCACAATGGGCCTAAATGGACTTGAACCATCGACCTCACGCTTATCAGGCGTGCGCTCTAACCAGCTGAGCTATAGGCCCCAAAAAGCGGGTAACGAGAATCGGACTCGCGACTAAAGCTTGGAAGGCTTTCGTTTTACCACTAAACCATACCCGCACTAATATAAATGGCGCGGGACGGAATCGAACCGCCGACACAAGGAGCTTCAATCCTTTGCTCTACCGACTGAGCTACCGAGCCATCCTACGGTCCATATCAGATTTGAACTGATGATCTTCTCCGTGACAGGGAGACGAGATAAACCACTGCTCCAATGGACCATATTGCGGGAGGTGGATTTGAACCACCGGCCTTCGGGTTATGAGCCCGACGAGCTACCAGACTGCTCCATCCCGCGATTTTAAAATATAAAAGTACAAACAAACTCCATACTTTATGGACCTTGTAGGACTCGAACCTACGACAGGACGGTTATGAGCCGTCTGCTCTAACCAACTGAGCTAAAGGTCCAAGCTCTGGGAAATAGCGGCGGGGGGGATCGAACCCTCGACCTCCCGGGTATGAACCGGACGCTCTAGCCAGCTGAGCTACACCGCCAACAATGCAATCATTTTATAAAGATTACAATCGGGAAGACAGGATTCGAACCTGCGACCCCCTGGTCCCAAACCAGGTGCTCTACCAAACTGAGCCACTTCCCGTAATTATGCGCCCTGAAGGATTTGAACCTTCAACCTTCTGATTCGTAGTCAGACACTCTATCCAGTTGCGCTAAGGGCGCATCACTAAATGCCGAGGACCGGAGTCGAACCGGTACGGTTGAAACCAACCGCGGGATTTTAAGTCCCGTGCGTCTGCCAATTCCGCCACCCCGGCAAGTAATGAAAGCGGAAGACGGGATTCGAACCCGCGACCCCCACCATGGCAAGGTGATGTTCTACCACTGAACTACTTCCGCACGATATGTGATGCCGATTATACGATTTGAACGTACGACCCCCTGTTTACAAGACAGATGCTCTACCAACTGAGCTAAATCGGCAAAATGTAAATATGGTATATATTACTGGCGAATACGGGTGGTGGGACTTGAACCCACACGTCCGAAAACACTAGAACCTAAATCTAGCGCGTCTGCCAATTCCGCCACACCCGCAAAATGGGGCCATGAGTCGTGACGGGCTTGAACCGTCGACCCTCTGATTAAAAGTCAGATGCTCTACCAACTGAGCTAACGACTCGAGATGGAGGATACAGGGCTCGAACCTGTGACCTCCTGCTTGTAAGGCAGATGCTCTCCCAGCTGAGCTAATCCTCCATAAGCACGGCAGCGTCCTACCCTCGCAGGCAGTCTCCCACCAACTACTCTCGGCGTGAAGAAGCTTAACTGCTGTGTTCGGCATGGTTACAGGTGTTTCCTTCTTGCTCTTGCCACCGTACTTTTTCT
>NZ_REHN01000004.1:0-35494 GCF_003693025.1 Lactobacillus sp. ESL0261 | reverse complement strand
TCGGATTTATTTGCTTGCGAAATTGACTTCGCTCTTTTGTTTTGGGTTCTGTTAAACCCGCACATTTTTGCGAAAACATTGTTCAGTTTTCAAGGTACTACCTGCTGCCTTCTTTAAAACAGCTTTTTTATTTTCCCAGATTCAGCCGCTTTTGTCAAGCACTTTTTTCTGGGAGCTTTTTGCCGTCTTGCCCGACAGCGTTTATTATCTTACTAAAGCAGCTCGCTTTTGTCAACTGCTTTTGCTTGATTTTTTGTGTTGCCTCTTAGGCCTCTTGCCTTGCGGCTCATTGCCCGACGACAGTTATTAATACTAGCAATTATTTTTGCCTTTTGCAAGTCTTTTTTACGATTTATTGAAAAGACTTAGTTCCTTTTTTATGATAAAGTTGTCATATCAAGGTTTAGAGGGGAGTTTTTAAAATAAAAAAATTTGATTTAGCAATTATTGGGGCAGGTCCAGTGGGATTATTCTGTGCTAATTTTGCCCATCTTCATGGTTTAAAAACTGTAGTTTTTGACTCACTTGCAGAAGTTGGAGGACAACCAAAACTACTTTATCCATTTAAAAAAATTTTAGACATACCAGCTTTTAGCTCTATTTCTGCTTGCGAATTAATCGAAAAATTACAAACTGAAGACAAACAAAATGCAACTTTTATCTTAAATCATCCTGTGGTAGATCTTAAAAAAATAGACAGAAAATTTATTATTGATAATAATTTTTCTGTAAAAAGCGTAATTATTGCCACCGGAACTGGATCATTTACTCCTAAAAAATTTCCGTTAAAAATGGACAATGAAATCGAAAAAAGAGTTCACTACTATGTTAGAGATCCTCAAAAATTTAAAAATCAAAAAATAGGAGTCTTTGGTGGAGGAGATTCTGCCCTCGACTGGGCAGCTGAACTAGCAGATCAGGAAGGAACGAAAATTAATTTAATTCATAGAAGAAATGAATTTCGTGGTTTGGAATCCAGTATTCAAAAACTTAAAAGTTTAAAAAATGTTGAAGTACAAACGCCCTATCTTCCTAAATCAATTCAAATCAGAGATAATCTACTTAATATTGGTTTAAAAGAGATGGGGACCAGCAATATTATTTACGAACAATTTGATCAAATAATCGTCGGCTATGGCTTCCGTGCTAATAACCAATTTGTAAAAAAGTGGGGTGTCAACTTAAATAATAACCAAATTGAAGTATCACGCTCTATGGAAACAAATATACCAGGCATCTATGCAATTGGTGATGTATCAACGTATCCCGGACGTGTGCCTCTTATTGGACTTGGATTTGGAGAAGCACAAATTGCAATCACTACAATTATGCGTGCGCTTTTTCCCGAAAAAACCTTAACAATTCATTCAACCAGTATTTAGGAGATGTTTATGACAATAATCAATTTTATTCTGCATATCGACCATCATCTGATTGAAATAGTTAATCAGTTTGGCAATTGGACATACTTGATTATCTTTGCCATTATTTTTATTGAAACTGGATTAGTTATTTTCCCTTTTTTACCTGGTGATTCACTAATTTTTGCTGCGAGTTCTTTAGCAGTTAACCCAGAATATAATTTGAACATTTGGTGGATTTATTTTTCAGTATTGCTTGCGGCTATCTTAGGCGATGCTTGCAATTATGAAATAGGGGCCTGGTCTGTAAAGCAAGGTACAAAACATACTTGGTTTAACAGGCTAATTAACCAAAAAAATCGCCTGGCCGCTGAAAACTTTTTTAACAGGCACGGACCAATTACCATTGTTATCGGCAGATTCATTCCCTTTATTAGGACATTTGTTCCTTTTATCTCCGGTGGCAGCAATATGCACTATGGCAAATTTGCTCTTTATAACGTAATTGGTGGAATAATCTGGAGTGGCCTATTTACGATATTGGGTGCATTCTTTGGTAACATACCATTTGTGAAAGAGCATTTCTCAATGTTGCTAATCGCAATTATCCTAATTTCTGTTTTGCCGATTTTAATAGTTGCATTAAAAAAACGAATTAAAAACAAAAAGGAGTTCCATTAAGAACTCCTTTTTATTTTTGCAATAATTTATCAGCGAAATACAGTTCATAAACAATACCAGCAATTGCAAAACAAGACGCAAAAAAACCTTCAGTGAGGACATTGATAATTGGATCTGTTACTGGATCAAATAGCCAGGTATTGCTGCCTGCAAAAAACAAATGATGAAAAGTGATAAAAAAATTATCAAAATTAGTCAGAGCAAACGGCAAAATTGCAACTGGTAACAATAAGAACAACAACGCCCATACTTTATTTAAACGCAAAAATTTTTTATTTCGCTTTTTGCACCAAAAAAGTATTATTAAACAACATAAAAAAGCAATAATTGCCAAAACAAATAATTTTTTGACATCTGCAAAATGACCTGCGGCCATAGATGAAGTATGTAAATTACTCATTTGCAATTTACGTTTAAAGGGCCAAATTAAATACCACATTAATTGATTATAGTTGCTCATTACTTGGCCAACTGATAAATTCACCGTTTTATTTGTTTTTTGCACCAAAACAAAGACAAATAATAAGGGCCAACTAGCAACTAGTGCCGTTACAACACTAGTAGAAACAGCAAAAATAAAATTATAAATAATAGTTAGAATATTATTTTTTTTGTTCATAATTTAACCTGATCTAAGCTGTCAACCAAAATTGTAGGTTGCTTTTTACCTTCAATATCCGCAACTTGTGTAATACCAGTAGTTACCAGCAATTGGTCAACATGACTGTTAAACCCTGCCTTGATATCAGTGTCGTAATTGTCACCTACCAAAAGCGCATCTTTTTTAGCAAAATGCAGCTTGGCTAACAACATATCAATAATCACAGAAGAAGGCTTTCCAATAAAAAATGGCTCTTTTCCACTCGAAGCTGCAATCATTGCACACTGAGAACCGTTGCCAGGCATTAAACCTTTTTCACTAGGCAAATTTAAATCCGCATTAGTACCAATAAAGTCAGCTCCTCTTCTTATTGCACTCACGGCCACTTGAATTTTGTGATAAGTCAAATCTGTATCCATTCCGACCACAACGTATTCAGGATTAGTATCGTTAAGTTCAAAAGCTGGATTTTGCATGAATTCACGCCATAAGCCAATTTGACCAATTATATAAACACCAATTTTGTCTGTTCGCTCTTTTTCATTTTTCAGAATATAGCTTACAGTTGCCATACACGGCGTATAAATGTGCGCAACATCAGTTTGTACCCCATGAACTTTAAGCTTGTTTACAACCATTTGGGGAGTGCGTGTTGTGTTATTAGTCAGAAAAATATAGTCCTTATGCGCTTTTTCAAGGCGCTTAACAAAACGAACCCCAGAAGCAATAGTTTCCTTACCGCGATAAATTGTGCCATCAAGATCAATTAAAAATAAACGGTAATCTTTCACTTATTTGCTGCCCTTTCTTTTTTTTATTACAAAAGAATGTTGGTTTGTCCGTTCTTTTTTTACAGTAACTGTTTCAGGTTTTTTTATTCTGGTCGGTCGTATATGATAACTTTTAAAAGCTTTATTCAGTTTTCTCCGATTTGAACTCTGCGTCCTATTCTTGAACGAATTTTTACGCCTTTTTCTTTTATTATAATGATAATGATGAACCGGGCTTAAAAGTTGTAAAACAAAATATGGGCCTCCCGGATTGCAGTATTCCAATAAATAGTCGGCAATAGTCTGCTTTTTTCGATCTATTGCTGTTTGTGCATTATCCTGGTAAAAGCCTTTTAAACGCAAATGTTCACTTGACACATCACCAACAATAAAATCATATTGATCTAAATAAGGATCATATTTTTGGCGCAAAAGTTCAAGATCAAGAGCCTCATTCTTATTAACCACAACTTGATAAAGCTGTTTGTTTATTTTTAGTTGATCATCATCCAAGCTAACAGCAGCCAGAGGATGCCGCAATGGCTGATCTTGTTCAAATTTATTATCTTTTCTTTTTTTACTGCTAGTTTGTTCTACCATTATTTTCACTTCCCGTTAATGGATACTTTTTTGCTAAATAATCCCCTATTACTTCACGTAAAAATTTGGGGAACAAAAATTCATTATCACCAACAATTGCCAGGGTGGGGAAAAATGGTACCAAGACATAATGATCCAAAACAGCAATTTGATATTCCCGATATGGATCAACTTCCTTGCCATTTACAAAAACCACTCTGCTTATAGGATCAAATTTGATCCCTTTGTAGTACATTTGACCAAAAATTTTCCCTCGAAAACTCATGCCCTGCAAAGGAAACTGATCCAAAAAATGTCGGTTTTTTTCGATTTCCATAACTAGGCGCCACAAATCACTGCCTTTTAAAGTAGAACGTACAACATGCATTGAATGTGGCAATGCTTTTTGCAAATCATATTTAGTCAAAATGCCCTTTTTAAAAGGTGCTAAAAAAAGACCTGAACTGAGCATAGCTAAATCTGTTCCTGCAAAATTTGCAATGGCATTCATGGAAACCTGAAGAGCAGCTTCACGGTCACTATCATATTTCTCAGGCAAATCAGCCACAAGTTCGCGACTTAAGATTTCTTTTCCCTTTTGCCTGTAGCCTAAAATAGTTTCCTCATCATCTAAATTGGGCTTCATCAAACTGGTGGGCACAACATGTGGAATGATTTTTTGCACATGATGATTATCATCGATTTCCATATAAGTGTTCCCCACATAATTACCCCATTTACCTGTTTGAGTAATCCAGACATTTTCCACCTTTTTACCATGTGGCAACAGGTCATGACTGTGTCCGCCCACAATCAAGTCAATTTGAGGATAATTTCTAGCTAAAAAAGTATCCATATTTAAGCCAATATGAGTTATTAAAATTAACACATCATACTGACCCTTCATTTTTGGCAAAACACCGTCCATTGTTTCTTTCAACATTTTAACGTGCCAGTGATTAGGTTCATAAGAAAGAGGATAAGCTGCAGTCAGACCAATTAGACCAATTCGAGTGCCCTTTTTGGTAAGTAAAATTTTATCTTGAACAGCCCAATGAGGCATTGAACCGTCTTCCTCGCGCAAATTCGCTAAAATAACGGGAAAATTAGCATGGTCAAATAATTTTTCCACTACGCAATGTGAATTGGAAATCCCTTCATTGTTGCCAATAGTAATTGCATCATAATGAAAAGAGTTCATTAACTTAATATTAGCTTGACCATATGTCGCATCAGTCAAAGGATGAGAACGATCCATGAAGTCTCCGGCATCAAAAGTAAAAATTTGATCGACAGATTTATCTTTTTGAGCTTCCCGCAAATACCGGCCAATTTTGGGGAAATGTTCGAAATGTGAATGTAAATCATTAGTGTGTAAAATGCGAATTTTTTCCATTATCATGCTCTCTATCCAATTTGATTAGATTTCAAAACCATATTATATGCATCTAGGACTTTTCCCTTTGGCTTTTTCCATTCCACCCAATCAGGATTTTTCCAGTCATCTTCATTAGTCAAAGTTTCAAGTTTGTAGTTTTCATTAATATATTTTTCATAGGTAATAAGGGCCTTAGTACGTGGAATATTCAATTGCAAAATTCGCACGCTTTTAATTTTTCCCCGATCTGCGGCAAGTTCAGCTATTCCATTTTGATCAATATTGGAAATTTCAAAATACTTACTGCCATCGTTGCGCACAATTTCTTCAATTAAATCCAACTCTTCATATTGTTCATTCATCAATATCCCCCGCATAAATTAAATCTGTGACATGTAGCAAAAAATGTGCAACCATGCTATTGTAATTAACAATAGAGGTGTACACATGAAATATCAAAGCCAATTAATCAGGGCTCTCATTTTTAGCATCATTTTTATTACAACCTGTGGTTTCACTGTGGTCGGCCATCGGGGCGACCCCAGCAAATATCCTGAAGAAACTATTCAAAGTGACAACTCTGCTTTTAATTCGGGTGCTGATTACGTTGAACTTGACCTCCATCTTTCTGCAGATGGAGAGTTAGTTGTTTCACACGATGATGACTTGTTTCGCGTGACCCATACACATGCAATTGTATCACAAAATAATTGGCGGGCACTTAGCGAGTTAACCTATGACAACGGTGAACATGTCATGAGTTTACCACAATTATTTGAATACTATCAAAAAAGACCAAATACAAAATTTATTCTTGAAACTAAAATAGATCATTCGATTGATCCGTCTTATGAATTAGAAGACCAAATTGCAGCAACTATCAAAAAGTATCATATGGAGAAACGGGTTATGATCCATTCTTTTTCAGTTGCCAGCTTGTTTCACTTCCGTAAGATTATGCCCGATGCCTACCTAATTTTAATTGTGGGCAGCCTTAAAAGAATAAATTTTAGTAATTTACCTCAGGTAAATGCCGTTAATGTTTCTTCTGATTTAATTTTAAATCATGCTTGGCTGATACATTGGCTGCATCAGCTAAATAAACAGGTTTTTGTGTGGACTGAAATGGATGAATCCCCTGATTTATGGCAATGGCTAATTAACAAAAATGTTGATGGCGTCGTAACTAACTTTCCAAGTACTGGTTTTAAATACAAACTGGCAAAGGAAGGTACTAAAAAATACGATATTCACCGCAGTGGCAGTTATTTTGGCAAAAAAAAGACTAAGACTATGATGAATCCTTATGTGCGGGATAAGCAAAATAAATTTGTTTATCCGGGGCAAAAATTTGAGGTAATGTACGGGGTCAGAGCCCATAATCAGCTTTACTATCAAATTGCCAACCAGACCTTTATTTCGGCAGAATTTGTTAATATGGATTTAACACCTGAAGATATCGCACCTTATCAAAATAAGCAAGTATTAGCCAAGCCGCAAAAAGACGTTCATGTTTACCGCTTTCCTGATAATCAATCAAAAACTAATAAAGTTTTACCTGCCAATACTTTGTTTAAAATAGAGAACTTCAATGGCAGTCCCAAAAGTTTATGGCTGTATACATCCTTAGGCTGGGTCAAAGCAAATGATATTCTGTTCTATGGCTTTTTTGACCAAAGCAGTTGGCAAAATTATCGTCATTTACCACGCATAAGTCGCTATTCCAATATTGCGTTAACTCCCTATTTACCACTACAATCTGCTAAACCGCTCAATACTTGGCAGCAGATAAAGCAAATTCAAAAATTATCCACTAAAAAAGTGCTGCATAACTAACATGCAGCACTTTTTATATAATAAACAATTTTTACTCATTTGTTGTACTTTGCTTTTTTAATATTTCATAAGGAAGTTCAATCTGTGTTTCCGGCACTTCTTCATTATTCATTAGCTTAGTGAGCATTCTCATTGCTACTGCGCCAATATCATAAAGTGGTTGCCGAATAGCTGTCAAAGCGGGACGGACAACTGAGGCAATTTGCGTAGCACTTGCAGTAATTATTTCTAATTCTTCAGGCACCTTTTTACCAGCATCAATTGCGGAATTCAAAATGCCAACAGCAGTAACATCATTGGTTACAATTACGCCATCGACCCCATCCTGATCTAATTGTGACAATAAATTATATCCGTCAGAATGATCCTTAACATTGGAATAAATATGACCTTCACCTAAGTTATGATCTGACATAAATTTCTTGTAAGCTGGAATTCTGTTTTGTACATTAACTACAGTATCAGGATTGCCTAATACCAAAGCCAAATTCTTTCTGCCATCATTATAAAGTAGATTTAAGGCTTCTGTATCTGCCTTTTTATAATCTATGGCAACTGACGGAAATTCACTGTGACTATCTTTAGTCCCTGCCAGAACCACTGGAGTATCAGTACGCTTAAAAGCTTCAACCGCTTCTTCAGGCAGTGTATCTGACATGTAAATTACCCCATCAACCTGTTTATTAAGCAACCCTTGAATCGCCTGGTCTTCTCTCATCAAACGGTTTTCAATACTGGTAATGATGATATTGTATTTGTACAAAAGAGCAATATCATCAATACCTTTTGACAATTCTGCAAAATAAAGGTTGGTTAAATCCGGTACAATTAACCCAACCGTAGTAGTTCTTTTGGACGCAAGGCCTTGAGCTACGGCATTAGGTTGGTAGTGCAACCGGTTGATTACTTTCATTACTCGATCGCGCGTATCTTTACGCACATTTGTATTGCCATTAACTACTCGTGAAACTGTGGCCATTGATACTTTAGCCTCACGAGCTACATCATAAATTGTAATATCTTGTTTACGCATTCTTGGTTCCCCCATCTTAATTTTACTAGTATAAAATTTATCATTTTTTTTAGGAAAGTGCAAACGTTTACAACTATTCTTTCATTTTTTCAAGTCGAGAACATGATATACTTTCTTTAACTATGAATTCAAAATGGAAGGAAGAAGCTATGAATTTAACAAAATTACAAGAATGGCTGCAAAGTTCTGACAACGATGTTGCCTATATTTCTAACCCAACTACAATTGCCTACTTTACCGGATATGATATGGAGCCTCACGAACGAATTTTTGCCCTTTTAGCATTCAAGGACCAAGATCCATTTGTGTTCGTGCCAGCTTTAAACGTTGAAGAAGCAAAAAACTCAGCGTGGAACGGTGATGTATACGGCTATCTGGATTCAGAAAATCCGTGGGAAATTATTGCTGACAAGGTAAAAAGCAGGACAAAAGAATATCAAAAATGGGCTTTAGAGAAAAACAACCTTTCTGTTTCTCACTACCAACTCATTCACGAACAATTTCCAGATGCAAATTTTGATGGTGATCTTTCAAATTTCGTTAATAAAATTCGCCTTTATAAAACTCCTGAGGAAATCAAACAATTGCAGGCCGCAGGACGTGAAGCAGATTTTGCATTTCAAATTGGCTTCGATGCTATTAAAGAAGGCGTAACTGAGAGATACATAGCAGGACAAATTGAGTATCAGCTCAAAGTGCAAAAAGGAGTAATGCATGAAAGTTTTGAAACTATTGTGCAGGCTGGTGCCAATGCTGCCAATCCTCATTTGGGTCCTACTATGAATAAAGTTAAGCCAAATGAATTAGTTCTTTTTGATCTGGGTACTATGCACAATGGTTATGCTTCAGATTCCAGTCGGACCGTTGCTTATGGCGAGCCAACGGCTAAGGAAAGAGAAATTTATGAAATTGATCGTGAAGCTCAACAAGCTGCTATCGATGCGGTCAGACCAGGTATGACAGCTTCTGAACTCGACAGTGTTGCCCGGAATATCATTACAAAAGCCGGCTATGGAGAATATTTTATTCACCGTTTAGGTCATGGAATCGGAAAAGAAGTTCACGAATATCCTTCAATTGTCCAAGGTAATGATCTCATAATTGAAGAGGGAATGTGTTTTTCAATTGAACCCGGGATTTACATTCCAAATGTTGCGGGTGTCAGAATTGAGGATTGTGGAGTCGTTACTAAAGATGGTTATAAGCCATTTACTCACACCAGTAAGGAACTCAAAGTTCTGCCTCTTTAAACAAGAACTTAAATTGTTTGACTAAACAAAAATGGCACTAGCAGCAATATCTTTTCTGCTAGCGCCATTTTTAATTAATTTTATGGTCTGGAATATGGGTCGACAGGTGCATCAGACGGATCAGATGGACCTTCAGGCTTTGGAGGTTCCGGATGATTAAAATCATCATTTGTTTCTGCATGATGCAGATCATTCGCTACATCTTGAGCATTATCTTTATCCTGCGCGTCATCATCTTTTGAATTATCAATAACGATATCATCAAAATCCTTTAGTTCTGAATCATCCTCTACATTCTTAGGGAATGAAGCCAGTTGATTCTTTACTATTTCTGTACCGTTATCATATTTTTTCTTTAAGTCTTGAACAGTTTCATTGTTCTTAACTTTTTTCTTCAATTCATCGATTTGGTCATCACTTACTAATAGAGAACCAGCAAGAAACCCTGCTGCGGTCCCAACAATAGTACCTAAAACAAAACTTACAAATTTTTTCATAAAAGTAACTCCTTTTACTAATCTTCACCTTTACGTCGCTTATGCCGTGCGAACACCGATGCTAAAGCAGATGACATCAATCCATTACGTTTCCAATGAAAATTATTGAAACGTTTTGCCATTTTTCTGGTAGAGGTATTAACATCTGAAACGCTTTCGCCTAGATCAGCTGCTGCCTGAACAACAGGATCAATAGTTTTCATTTTAACATTAACATCTGCTAACAAGACATTGGTTTTATCCAGCAAGTCCCCGGTCTGATGAAGTAAATCATTCACATCTTCAGAAATTTGTTGAATCGACTCATTAGCACTTCGGATCGTTTTTTCTGCTTCTCTAGTAGCTTTTGCGGCTCGAATAAGCACTGGAATTGTGAAAAGTACTAAAATTAATAATGCAATGGCAGCAATCAACCCTGCTAATGCACCATAAGAAAATTTCATCTTTTACCTCCAATTCTATACCTAAAAAAAGTCTAGCATGAAAATGCTTTAATCTCAATCTATATGTCATATTTTGTTATAGTTAATATGCATATACGAAAGGTAATTACAATGAATAAAATATTTCAAATCAACAAAAATGTCCTCAAATTCAACTGGGACAGACTGGGTGAACAAGTTTTGGCAATTGTCTGGCAGTTAGCAATTTCATCCATAGTTTTTTACTTAATTGATCATTTTGGCAAAAAAATTATCAGCCATTATTTAAAGCGCAGTAAAAAAAAGCAAAATAAGAGAACACAAACTGTTACGGCATTAATTAACAGTATCTTTGAATATACGGTAATCTTCTTTTACTTATTTGCGGTATTATCTATTTTAGGCATTCCAATTGGAACTCTGCTTGCAAGTGCCGGTATTTTTTCATTAGCTTTAGGTATGGGAGCGCAAGGATTTGTCAGTGATTTGGTCAACGGCTTTTTCATCTTAAGCGAAGACCAGTTTGATGTAGGTGACATTGTTTCTATCAACAACCAAACGGGTGTTGTAGTTCAGTTGGGTCTAAGAACTACCAGGCTTAAAGGATCTGATGGTTCTATTATCTACATACCCAACCGCAACATTTCAATAGTCCAAAATCTGGCTCACGGCGGCATTGGTTTGGATATAACAATGCAGCTTAAAGCCAATAATGACTTTGCAAAAGTTCACGATATTATTAACCAAATTAATAATAAATTGAGTACTAATTTTGATTTTCTAGTTCAAGAACCTAAAATAGTTGGTATCACAGAACAAACAGCACAAACTGTCAATTATGTTGTTCATTTTCAAGTCAAACCTGGCCATGAAAAAGAAGTTCAAGATGAGTACCTGACACAATATTTAAAAATTTTACCCGAAAATAAAATTTTATTGGCAGAATAAAAATAAAAACTGATAAAAATCAAATATGGTAAAATCAACAAACTTATTATTATTTTTGTTGAGATATGACTAAAGATTTTCATCAGTTTTTTCATTTATTCAAACTGAGCCAGCCAATTGGGTAACTCTTTAAACAATTGAGATATCGCTTTTCCCCGATGAGAAAGACTATTTTTTTCAGCAACTGTCATCTCTGCAAAAGTTTTTTGCTTTTCAGGCACATAAAAAAGTGGATCATAGCCAAATCCATCATCGCCCTGAGGCGCGGGTAAAATTAAGCCTTCACACTGACCTGAAACAACTAAATCCTGGTCAAAATGACCTGGCTTAGAAACTACGATTGTAGTATTAAACCTGGCTGTCCGTTTTTTTAAAGGTACTCCGCCAAGTTCTGCCAGCAATTTGGCATTATTCTTTTGGTCATTATGCTCGGGACCGGCAAAACGTGCAGAATGAACTCCAGGAGCACCATCAAGTGCATCAACGATTAATCCAGAATCATCAGCTATTGTCAACATATGACTGTAATCTGCTAATTCGTGGGCCTTCAACTTAGCGTTTTGCTCAAAAGTTATTCCATACTCATCAACTAAAGGTGGTCTATCTAAATCAGCATTTGTTTTGAGGGTAACTTTAATTGCAGCAGATTTAAATGCTGATTTTAGCTCTTTGACTTTTCCTTTATTGGTAGTAGCAAATAATATTTCCATTTTTTCTCCTTTACTAAAGGTGCTGTGCACTAAATTTCTGATCCTGTAATACCGTTTTACCAAGTTCATCAAACATTTTGACATCACCTGTAGTATAGTATTCATGCTTTCCTTTAGCTGAACTATCCGTGAACATCTGATCACGTTTCATAATATTATATGTATAGTTGGCAACTTGATCTGCCGGATCTATTATTTGTATACCGGGTTTCAAGCATTGGACAAATTCATTGCGGATAATTGGATAATGAGTACATCCTAAGACTAGAGTATCAATATTTAAATTATTTATTGGCAATAAAATCTTTTTAAGAGCAGAAACATAAGCTTGATGTCCCGCATTGGCTTCAATTAGAGGTACAATTTGTGGAGTAGCTAGTTCGCTCACCGTTATCTCGGGATCACGTGTCTGAATTTCCTTTTGATATGCATGTAAGCCGACAGTCATCTTGGTAGCCACGACTGCAACATTTTTGTTTTTTGTTGCATTTGCAGCTGCAACGGCACCTGACTGAATTACGCCAATAATTTGCGGTTCAATTTCTTTTTGAATAGCTTTCATAGCCACTGCCGTGGCCGTGTTACAAGCAAAAATAATCAATTTGACGTTTTTGCTCAGCAAAAAGTTAACACTCTGCTTAGTAAGCGCGATAATTTCCGCTTTAGACTTATCACCATAAGGAATATGAGCATTATCTCCAATAAAAACGGTCGCCTCATGTGGCATTTTGCCAATAATTTTTTTGACTACTGTCAACCCGCCAACACCAGAATCTAGCAAGCCAATTGGTCGGTTATCCATTATAAAAGTCTCCCTAAATAATTTATACTTCAGTCAATTTTACGGTAAAATAAAAGAAAATAAAAGGGATGAATTTTTTTATGCAAAACAATAACGAGCAACACGAACATGTTTATTTTGTGAATCAACTTTATCGTGATTTCTTACTGCCAACAATTTTAGGTGAAGACAATGAAGCAATTCTTTATTGGGGTGGCAAACGAATTGCCCGTAAATATGATTTGTTGTCATTTGAAGACGTAGTTAGCTTCTTTGCAACCACTGAATTTGGCAATTTAGAAAAAGCAAGAAGCCATCACAGCGAAGAAGTATTTAAGCTCAAGGGGCAAAATGTGACTGATCGAATTAACAGTGGCAATCGAGAATTTTCTCTTGAAGCAGGCATTATTGCAGAAGCAGTTGAAAAGGAAACAGGGCGCACAACGGAGTGCGAGATCAAAGTTGATGAACGGAAAAAAGAAGTTAAATTAATTGCTAAGTTTGATTAAGCTTTCAGAAACAAATAATTTAGTTTTTTACCATTTTTGCAATATGATTAAAGTAAGAATGGAGGAAATAAAATGCTTAGAGAATTTAAAGAATTTATTCAACGTGGTAATGTTATTGATCTGGCTGTAGGTGTAATTATTGGTGGAGCTTTTACCAACATTGTTAATTCTTTGGTAAATAATTTGATTAACCCACTTTTAGGGTTGTTTATTGGAAAAATTGACCTATCCAATTTAGTATTTAAAGCCGGTGGTGCCACATTTAAATACGGTGAATTTATCAATACTATAATTAATTTCCTGATTATAGCATTCATAGTTTTTTTACTAGTCAAAGCCGTCAATAAAGTAATGAGACACAATGAGCAACAACAACCTGCTGGTCCATCTGCTGAAGACTATCTCAAGGAAATACGCGATTTATTAAAAGAAAAAAGCAATTAAAAAAATTCCTGCAAATGCAGGAATTTTTTATTTTGTATATTGATCCAAAATCTGACTAAGTTTTGCTTTTGGAGTATAACCGGTAATACGATCGACAATTTCACCATTCTTTTTAATCAATAAAGTTGGAATTGCCATTACTCCTAAGGAACTAGGTACTTCTTTATTTTGGTCAACATCCATCTTAGTAAATTTAACGTCTTGTCGCTCTTCAGCCAGTTCATCAACGACTGGTGATTGCATTTTACAAGGACCACACCAGGTTGCCCAAAAATCTGTTAAAACGACACCGTCTTTTGTTTCTTCTTCAAAGTTTTGATCTGTTAGCTCATCAACCATGAAAAACCCTCCTTTAAGGAAAAAATAGTTATCTATTGATATTTTCATTATAGCAAGCAGACTTACTTTTTACAAGTAAAGCATTTTATTGCAAATGAACGATTGTAGCTCCGTTACCACCCTCATTTGCCGGAGCGTAGTTATAACTTTTCACATGCTTGCTTGATTTTAGATACTGCCAAACTCCTTTTCTAATTGCGCCAGTACCAATGCCATGAATAATCGTGACAACATCAAGGCCTGCCAGTAGTACAGAATCTATATAACGATCGAGGTTAGTCATCGCTTCATCATAACGCTGACCGCGCAAGTCAAGCTCACTTCTCACATTGCTCCGCCTGCTTGCACTAATAGCGCGAACTTGCTTAGTAGATCGCGATTCTTTTTGTGACCCGATTTTTTCTATGTCTCGATCACTAACTTTTACTTTAATGATGCCCATTTGAACTTCATATTCATGTTCAGATAATTTTTTGGTAATAGTGCCAGTTTGTCCGTAAGACAATACTTTTACCTTATCACCTACATTGACATGATGACGTCTTTTTTCGCGTTGCAAAACGCGATTATGAGCCAAATTTTCATTTTGCCGTTCAAGCTGATTAAATTGACCTTTAGCAGCAATGATTTCATTTTGTTTAACTTCGCCCTTTTGCTGTTCAAGCTGCTCTATGATCTTATCAGCCTTTTTACGACTTTTTGTGACTACTTCATTAGCTCTTTCCTGGGCAAATTCCAGCTGCTTTTGCACACGCTGATTATACCAATCCAATGCCTGTTGCAATTTTATTTCAAGCTTTTTAGCTCGATCAAGACTAGTTGTTAGATGACTGCGAGCATCTGAAGCAGCTTTGGTTTGTTTAGTCAACTCGGTAATCATTTGGTTAATATCAACGTTTTCGTCACTTATCAACCCTTGAGCGTTTTTAACCACATCCTCACGCATCCCCAGCCTGCGAGCAATGGCAAAAGCATTACTGTGACCCGGAATACCAATTTGTAAACGATAGGTTGGAGATAGTGTTTTAAGATCAAATTCCATAGAGGCATTAGTCGTTCTTTTACGATTATAACCATAAAGTTTAAGTTCTGGGTAGTGTGTTGTAACGATTATTTTAGCCTTTTTTTGCCGTAAAAAGTCCAAAATGCTGATTGCAAGACTGGCTCCTTCTTCTGGATCAGTTCCAGCTCCAATTTCATCAATTAAAACCAGTGTCTTGGCATCAACATTTTTCATTATTTTAACAATATCGTTAATATGTGAAGAAAATGTACTGAGTGATTGCTCAATAGACTGTTCATCTCCAATATCAGCGCAAATGTCCCTAAAGACGCCCGCTTTACTGCCTTCTGCTGCCGGGATAAATAACCCTGACTGGGCCATCAATTGTAAAATTCCTGCAGTTTTTAAAGTGATAGTTTTTCCACCGGTATTGGGACCAGTTATCAGCATCGTATCGTAATCTTCACCAAGGCGAATGTCGTTGGCAACCACTTTTTTAGGGTCGATTAAAGGATGTCGTGCCTGTAAAAATAAAAATGACTGATCATGAGTCAGTTGCGGTTCAGTTGCCTTCATTGCGCGAGCCAGCTTTGCTTTAGCCTGGATAAAATCAAGTTCAACCAAGGAGCTTGCAATGGCATCTATACTATCCACTTCTGGGCGCACTATATCAGACAGATTACGTAAAATTCGATTTACTTCTCGTCTTTCTTGTGCCAAAAGGGTTTGCTGGTGGTTGTTAAGATTTAAAACTGCACTCGGCTCAATAAATAAAGTTTGACCACTCGCACTCTGATCGTGAACAACGCCACCAAATTTATTACGATACTCTTGTTTAACCGGAATAACATAGCGTTCATCACGAATAGTCACTATCTGTTCAGATAAATATTTGCCGCTATTACCTTTGGTGTAGCTATCCATTTTATCTTTAATTTCTGCATCATTATTTTTGATTTCGCGACGTAGATGGGATAATTCAGCAGATGCAGTATCAAGAACTTCCCCATCAAAATCCAGCGAACGCTTAAGTTGCTTAAACAATGACTGAGGCACGTCCAATTGCATTAAAATCGAATTTATTGCCGTTAAATCCAATTTTTTCTCATCAACATCGCTAAAAAAGTCGTTGATTTCATTAGCAAGTGCTAAAACCAGCAATAAGTTGCCTAATTCCTTTGCATTCAAATTTGCTTTGATTCGCAAACGCTTAATACTCGGCTCAACATCAGCAAAATCCGTTAAAGGCAGTTGCCCTTTAACACGTAAAATATCAGCACCTGCCAAAGTCTGCTTCAGTGCCAGTTCTACTTGAGCAAAGTCATCACTTGGTACAAGACTCTCAGCTGCCATTTTAGCTGGTGTAGTAATCGCCATTTGTTGCAGTTGTTCAGTAATTTTTGCAAATTCTAAAGTTTCTAATATCTTATCATTCATTAGTTTCTAAATAATTAATCTTGAATAAAAAAGGCTGGCCCAGCCAGTCTTTTTTATTCACCACTTAATCGGTCGTCGTCCAAAAATGTGTTCAAAACTCCTTGGACCATATTCCATTCATCATCTGCTTCAATCTCGTGTAAATCACTGCTAGTGACATCACCTGCGGCATCGGAGTCATAACTAAAAGCCAAAACTTCAATTTCCTCATCATCACTGGCAGCTGCCGGATAAAGCAGAACATATGATTTATCATAGTCATCAGAATGAAATGTAAATAAAATTTCATATAATTCTTCATTGCCTTGATCATCAATCAAGGTAATTTGACGGTCATCGCCGTTAATATCTTGTGCCATATTAATCCTTTCGGTTTAGATCCAAATAGTTTTGCAGAATCAAAGCAGCAGCCATTTGGTCTACTACTTTTTTGCGTTGATGACGGTTATGCATGCCAGCTTCTTCAACTAAAACCCGTTCTGATTCAACTGTTGTTAAACGTTCATCGGAATAATAAACCGGCAACCCAAATTTTTGTTCTAAACGTTTACCGTAATTCTTACTCCTTAAAACAGAGTGTCCAGAAGACCCATCCATGTTTTTAGGTAGGCCTAAGACAAAGCCTTCTGGCTCATATTGACGCACAATTTTCTTAATTGCACGCATACCAAAATTATAACGCGTTTCATCAATAGGGATAGTTTCAAGCATTTGCGCAGTAATACCTAATTCATCACTGACCGCAACACCTACTGTCTTTGACCCAACATCTAAACCAACTAGTCGCATTATTTATCTTTTCCAAGATAATTTTTGACAAGCTCTTCAATAATTTCATCGCGTTCGTGCTTCAAAATTAAATTACGAGCATCATTATGCCGTGGAATATAAGCTGGATCGCCAGACAATAGGTAACCGACAATTTGGTTAACTGGATTATAACCTTTTTCTTCTAAAGCATTATAAACGTCCTGCAAAGTATCATGCACATTTTTGCCTTTATTTTCATTAAAGTCAAAATGCATCGTTTTATCTAGCGAACTCATAATCATTCCTCCTAGCATAATTTTACTTGAAAAATAGTACAAACTCAATCAATTAATTTTTTGATATCGCTGTGATCACTGTCTGAATAGCCTTTTTAAGGCCCTCAGGTTTTTTACCACCTGCTTGTGCCATATCAGGACGACCGCCTCCGCCGCCACCAAAGATTGGCGCAACTTGCTTAATCAAGTCTCCTGCTTTAAGCCCCTTTGCTAGTGCCTTTTCTTTCAAGCTAATAATCATATTAGCCTTACCCGCGCTAGCACTTGCCAAGACAAGCACATCAGATTTATTACCGTTCTTCCAAGTATCAGCAAACTCACGCAAATCTTTCATACTATTTGCATCAACCTCTTGCGCAATCACACTTAAATCTCCTGCTTGCTCTACATTATTAAAGATAGAGTTAGCTTTGCTTTGATTAATTTGCAAGTTCAAATCTTCAACCAGCTTTTGACTATCATGCAAGTCTTTTTCAAGAGAATCGACTTTCTCAATAATATCTTCAGGCTTAGTTGATTTTACTTCTGCCTGTATCTCATCTAACAGTTCTGATCTATTAGCCAGGTATTCATACGCCTTTTTAGAAACGACAGCTTCAATTCTTCTCATCCCCGCACCAATAGCTGATTCGGAAATAATCTTGAAAATACCGATTTGATTAGTATTAGCACAATGCGTACCACCACAAAATTCAATTGAAAAATCTGCCACTTGGACAACCCGGACTTTATCACCGTATTTGCCATCAAATAATGCTAGCGCACCCATTTTTCTACCATTTTCTGGATCGGTAATCGTTGTTTGAACTTCTATTGCAGCCCAGATTTTTTGATTTACCAGATTTTCAACCGATTTAATTTCCTTATCTGTCATTGGTTCAACAGCTGTAAAATCGAAACGCAGATAATCAGGTTCAACTAAACTGCCGGCTTGATGAGTATGCTCGCCTAAGACGCTTCTAAGTGCTGCATGTAATAAGTGAGTAGCAGTATGTGAATGGCGCAAACCCTCACGGCGAACCCGGTCAATTTTTAATGTGTATTCTTCACCCTTTTTCAATGGTAAAATCACATCAACAAAATGCATGTTCTGGTCATTTGGCGCATGTTGCACATCAGTTACCTGGGCTACAAGTTCTCCTTCTTGGTCATAAATATTGCCGTGATCGGCAACCTGACCACCACGTTCACCATAAAATGGCGTTTTATCAAAAATTAAAACAGCATTGTCGCCATCAGCTTTAGCAACTAATTGGTCATTGACTATAATATCAATTAATTTGGCATGTTTTTCTTCATAAACGCCATACTCAAATTCTGACTTGTCCTTTAAATTCATCAAAGTTGCATCTTGAGAGCTCATTGATTGCAGATTGCCCCGAGCTTTACGGGCACGGTCTTTTTGAGCAGTCATCTCAGCATCAAAACCTTTTTGATCAACTTTTAAGCCTGCATCCTGGGCAGTTTCAAAGGTAAGCTCGTATGGGAAACCGTAAGTATCAAATAATTTAAAGGCGTCTTTACCAGAGATGGTCTTATCATTTGAATTCTGCGCTTTGACAATTAAGTCATTTAGCAGAGACAAACCGGATTCAAGTGTCAGTTGAAATCTTTCTTCTTCATTTTTAATTACTTTGGCAATAAAGTCTTTTTGATTAGTAACTTCTGGATAGTGACTTTCCATGATTTTACCGACTACTGGCACCAATTTGTAGAGAAAAGCACCTTTAATGCCCAACCTTTGACCATTTAAATCTGCCCGACGAATTAAACGTCGCAAAACATAGCCCCGGCCTGTATTTGATGGCAAAGCCCCATCAGCAATAGCGAAACTAACAGTACGAACGTGATCGGCAATAATCTTGAAAGCAGTAGTATCGGCATTATTAGTGCCATATTTTTTGCCAGCTGCCATTTTTTCGGTTTCATGAATAATCGGCAAAAAGAGGTCAGTTTCAAAGTTAGTTGGTGCATCTTGCAAAATAGACAAAACACGCTCTAGGCCCATACCGGTATCAATATTCTTATGTGGTTGATCAACATACTTGCCATTTGCTAAGTGATTGTATTGTGAAAAAACGATATTCCAAATTTCCAAATAACGGGCATTTTCACCACCAGGGAAGTTTTCGGGATCATCTTCTGCCACGTCATTATTTTCTTGACCACGATCATAAAAGATTTCGGAGTCAGGACCGCAAGGACCTTCACCAATATCCCAGAAATTTTCTTCTAGCTTAACAATATGATCTTCAGGCATCCCAACTTCCAGCCAAATTTTGTAAGCTTCAGTGTCTTTAGGATAAACCGTGCAATATAACTTTTCCTGATCTAAATCAAGCCAGTCTGGGCTCGTCAAAAATTCCCAAGCCCAAGTAATTGCTTCTTTTTTGAAATAATCTCCGACTGAAAAGTTACCCAGCATTTCAAAAAAGGTTTGGTGTCTGGCAGTTTTACCCACATTTTCAATATCATTGGTTCTAATGGACTTTTGTGAACTGGTAATCCGGTGATTCTTAGGGACTACAGAACCGTCAAAATATTTCTTCATCGTTGCCACACCGGAATTAATCCACAGCAATGTTGGATCATCTTGTGGAATTAATGATTGACTGGGCAATACCATGTGTCCGTGCTGCTTGAAGAAATCCAAAAACATCTGTCTAAATTCTGAACTTGTCAGTTTCTTCATCAAATATATCTCCCTTTTGCCAAAATAAAAACACCGTTGCTTATCATAAGGACGCCTTTAAACGCGGTACCACCTTAATTGCAACAGTGCTTGTTACCTCTTAATTAATTTTATTTGTTAAACCATAAGGAGCATTTTTTAAATAGCAGTAAATCATTTTCACCGGACGATTCTCTCTTTGAACTGCTAATCTTAAAAAACATATCTTAAGTTACCAGTAATTGTACTACTTGCACAGTTTTTGTCAATGTTCAGCTAAATTTGAACGCCTTAAAAGTATTCCTTTTTTAATCTATCTACGATAAAAATCATCAAAAACAGTTACCGGTAAATGCCGCTTATGCTCACTTTTACGCCAGAGCGACTCGATTTTCTGTGCAGCCAGTTCAGAAACTGTCCGACCTTCTAGGTAGTCATCAACATCCTTGTAGCTAACTCCCAGTGCAGTTTCATCCGGTAAGCCTGGCTTATTTTCTTCCAAATCTGCCGTTGGCACCTTTTGGTATAAATGCTCTGGACAATTTAAAAGTTTAAGCATCTGCTTACCTTGTCGTTTATCTAAACGGAAAAGCGGGGTCAGATCCGCTGCACCATCTCCATATTTAGTATAAAAACCGCTAAAATTTTCAGCCGCATGATCTGTACCAACTACCGCACCATTGTGAGCACCAGCAATAGCATATTGTACAATCATACGTTCACGGGCTTTAATATTACCCTTGTTAAAATCTGTGATCTGCTGTCCAGCTTCATTCAAACTGGCTACCAAAGCATCAACAGCCGGTTTAATATTGACTGTTAAATCCTGATCGGGTTTTTGAAAAGCTACTGCATCAGCTGCATCTTGAGCATCTGCTTGAACGCCATAAGGTAAACGAACGGCAATAAATTGATATGAATTGTCCCCCGTTTCCTCACGCATTTCGGAAATTGCCATTTGGCACAGTTTCCCTGCCAGCGTAGAATCTTGACCCCCTGAAATACCAAGTACATATGATTTTAAAAATGTATTTTCTTTAAGATAATCTTTCAAAAAATCAACTGAACGTCGAATTTCTTTTTGCGGATCGATTTGGGGTAAAACATGTTCATATTTTATAATTTCTTTTTGCAATGGCCTCATTGTACGGTATCTCCTTTGTTAATATTCGTACGAATATCCTGAATGATATTCATTTTACTGTCATACAAATCTTGAGAAAGATCAACAGGGTATTCTTGCGGATTCAAACTTCTTTTATATTCATCCCAAAGACCATCTAAATTAGCTGCACAAAAGTTTTTGATATCTGTTAATTTAGGCTTGTGATATTTTAATTGGCCATTTACAAAAATATCTTTTAAGAGCGGCTCAGCAGTATAATCCGTTACCACTTTATTGATATAAGTATACTGGGGATGAAACATATAAAGTGAATCAAATTCTCGCGGATCTACACCCGCCCGTGCAATCCAGTCACCCTCATTTTTCTTTTCAGTATTGGCTGAAATACGCCAAACCTGCTTTTTACCAGGAGTTGAAACCTTGTCCACATTAGAAGAAATTTTTAAAGTATCACGCATATGGTGCTGATCATCTTCAATTGAAACTAATTTATAAACGGCTCCTAAAGCGGGCTGGTCATAAGCAGTAATATATTTAGTGCCAATGCCCCAAACATCAATTTTGGCTCCCTGCATTTTTAAACTGGTAATCGTAGTTTCATCCAAATCGTTTGAAGCAAAAATTTTGGCATTGGTATAACCGGCATTATCCAATTCGCGACGAACCTGCTTGGAAATATAAGCCATGTCACCAGAATCAATACGTACGCCTTGAAAGTTTATCCTATCACCCATTTCATTGGCAACACGAATAGCATTTGGTACGCCACTTCTGACAGTGTCATACGTATCTACAAGAAAAACGCAGTCCTTATGCGTTTCTGCATAAGCTTTGAATGCTTCATATTCACTGCCAAATGCCTCCACCAATGAATGAGCATGTGTACCAGAAACAGGAATCCCAAACAACTTACCTGCACGAACATTGCTTGTTGAGTCAAAACCACCGATATAAGCTGCACGAGTACCCCAGATAGCAGCATCTGCTTCCTGTGCACGTCTAGTACCAAATTCCATGACACCGTCGCCTTGCACTGCTAGCTTGACACGAGCTGCTTTAGTTGCTAACAAGGTTTGATAATTAATAATGTTTAAAATGGCAGTCTCAACTAATTGACATTGAGCCAGTGGCCCTTCAACTTGCAGCAAAGGTTCATTGGCAAAAGCTATTTCTCCTTCGCGCATCGACCTTACCGTAAGTTCCATTTTCAATTGGCGCAGATAATCAATAAAATCATCGTCATAGCCAATCTCTTCTTTTAAATACTTCAAATCACTTTCTTTAAATTTTAAGTTTTGCAAGTATAAAATTACGTGTTCTAGTCCTGCATAAACAGAATAGCCATTGCCAAAAGGTTCTTTGCGGTAGTAAACCTCAAAAACCGCATTGCGTTCTGAAATTCCTTTTTTAAAATAGGTATACATCATGTTAATTTCATACAAATCTGTATGAAGGGTTAACGAATCATCTTTATCCAATTCTTGATAAAACATTCTGTCCTCTTATTAATCCACTAATATTTTTTGTCTTATTATAAACATTTGTGGATTTTTTAACAATCTTGTCAATCTATGCGATCGTGCTGTATACCTGCAAAATGCTTTCCAACTGCTTCTTTAATGAAAAATGTCGTTCAACATAATTTTTTTCACGCTGAGCCATTTCTTTAAGCAGCTCTTTAGGGGTGTCTACAGCCTGCTTTAACTGAGTGCAAATCGAATCTACATCACCAATATTAGCTACAAAGCCATGCTTTTGATCCGGTATCATTACTTTAATATCACCAACTGCAGTTGACAACAGCGGCAAAAGATTATCGCTTGCTTCCAATAAAACCAAGGGAAAACTCTCAGAATATGAGGTTAAAACCGCTAGGTCCATACGCCGATATAAATTTTTTAATTGTTTATGCGTCATAAAGCCTTGAAAAATTACTTGTGGACCCAATTTTAATTGTTGCGCCAGATTTTTTAGGGAGTTTAACTCCGTACCATCCCCAACAATAAATAAATGAACATTGGCATTATTTAGTTTTTTTAATGCTTGCAGCAGCAATGCCTGACCCTTAACTTTTTCGGCTCTGGCAACATTTACTATATTAAAATTGGGATGTTCATATTTAGCAGGGATCTGGCTGTTTTCATGAAAAAAAGTACCATTATATATTACATGTACTTTTTCCGGGTTAATTTTTACTTTTTTAATTAATAAATTAGCAAATCTTTTTGTAACAGCAAAAATACAATCTGCCTGGCTAATTGCATGCAAATTAACTTTGGTGAATATTTTGCCCTTTAAACCGCGACCAACAAAATCAAGATAGGGGTCGGAGTGAATAGTTATGCACCATTTAGCTGTAATTTTTCGCCTAATTAAAGACAGGAAAAGATTTGCTCTTGCTCCATGAGTATGAACTATATTAAAGTTTCCCTGATTAATGAAATTAGCCAGCTTATTCAAGCCACCTAAATCATAACGACTTTTTATCCCCAAAACTTGTACATCCAGCTTTGCCGTGCGGGCGGCTTGAGCAACAGGACCATCGGCTAAACATAATAAAGTAAAGTTTTGTTGTTCATTTTTAGCTTCTTTTAGCAAATTAATGATGTGGGTCAGGCCGCCGCCATTTTCGAGTCCAGCATTAACGTGCAAAACTTTCATAATTATTCTTTCCCTTTTTTCGACTGGTAAACTTCGTGAACAAAATGTGGTAAAACCATCATTCGCTTTAACCGAGAAGGATTTTTAAGAAGACGATAAAACCACTCTAAATGAACAGTCTGCCAAATTTGAGGAGCTCGTTTGACTTTGCCTGAAAAGACATCAAAACTGCCTCCCACTCCCATCATAAGCGCAGGTAGCAGATTTCTCCGCAAAACAGACAGGAGCTGTTCTTGACGAGGAGAACCCAATGCAGCAAAAACCAGGTCAGGTTCTGTACGCTCTATTTGGTAAGCAACAAGTTCCAAATCTTCCTTAAAATAGCCGTCCTCAGCTCCCACCAGCTGAATATCAGAATAGTCCCTGGCAATTTTTCCTTGAATAGCATGAATTACCTCTGGTCGAGCCCCGATAAGAAATACTCTTAAGCTGCGGTCATTTGCCAACTTCATTAACCATGAAAACAGATCATAACCTGTTACCCTTTCCTTAAGCGGCTCTCCTAATATGTGACTTGCTTTTACAATTCCAATGCCATCAGCGGTGATATAGTCAGCATCATAAGTTAAAATCTTCATAAATTCAGGATTTTCATTAGCTGACATAACAATTTCAGGATTGGCAGTAACTATAAAGGTTGATTGATGTGCATTAATTCTGCCGACAAATTCATTTTGAAACTGGTTAAAACTTTTATTATCGAAACTAACTCCTAAAACATTTACTTTAGTCATAACTATATCTCCTAATCCTCAATTTACTTTATTTTATCAAAATAATATCCAATTGAGGATACGCTTTACCTTTTTTAAAAATATGATACTATTAACTCGTCAAATTGATAGGAGTACTGAAACTATGAAAAAAATAATTACTTATGGTACATTTGATTTACTGCATTATGGTCACGTCCGCCTGCTGAAACGCGCCCGTGAATTAGGCGATTATCTTATAGTTGGATTATCTACTGACGAATTCAATCAACTCCAAAAACACAAGGAATCATATAATAGCTATGCTGAACGAAAATATATTCTTGAAGCCATCCGTTACGTGGACCAGGTTATTCCCGAAAAGAACTGGGAACAAAAGACAAATGATATCCAAAAATATGATATTGATACCTTTGTAATGGGTAATGACTGGGATGGTAAATTTGATTTTTTAAAACCATACTGCAATGTAGTCTATCTGCCTCGTACCCCAGGAATTTCCACTACTAAAATTAAAGATGATTTAAAATAAAAAAGAACTCTGAACTAACTAACAAAGTTAATTCAGAGTTTTTATTTTGCAAAAGTAAATTCAAAACGGTCTGCAACATAGCTGGCCCTAGTATACTCAAAGGGTATGCCATTAGAAAGCTCTGTTACTTGCAAACGAGTAATTAATGCTTCACCTTTTTTTGCATCAAGCAATCTAGCTGCATTTTCGTTTGCTACAGCTGCAGAAATATATTCAGTTACACGTCCTATTGTATAACCATTTTTTTCTAAAGTTTGATATAAATGTGAAGAAATATCGGCTTTTGACATATTTAAAATCAAACTATGCGGAATAGATACGACTTCATAGCAAATTGGAACGTCATCTGCATAACGGATACGCTCCATACGCAAAACTTCCTGCATATCATCTAAATTCAGCCGCTCCATTTCCGATAAGGAAGGCTTACCAAAACGATAAGAAATCAACTTACTTGAAGGCGTTTGGCCATTAGCATGTGTAATATCGGTAAAAGACATAATTCCCGACATTTTTTCCTGCACTTTTTGGTTAGCTACATATGTTCCGCTACCAACACGCTGTTCTAAAATGCCTTCATCTTCCAAAGTTTTAATTGCTTGTCGCAACGTCATCCGAGAAACACCAAACTTTTGGGCTAGCTGCCTTTCAGCTGGAATTTTACTACCAACTTTGTAATTATGCTTTTCTATTTCACGTTTTATTTGATTGTGAATTTTGATGTACATTGGTTCTTCCATGAATGCACCCCCATTACACATCTTATTATAATTCAAATTGGTCTACTCTGCATGATACCTTACAAATTATAATTTAGCAACCTAATTTTTCTTAGTGGTCCATTTCATGCCCCATAAACGAAATTCAGCATTTTGCCCACATTCTACTGTTATCGAATCATCACTTGTAGCAATCACGCTGGCATGCAAATGTGCCTGATTTTCCACCGCCAGATTTGCACCATTAGAATTAAAGATAAGATCATGTCCTTCAAACTGAGCCTGATCGCTTAGAGCTAAGAAATACTCATACTCATTGCCACCATTGAACGTTACACGTCTTGAATTGCACTCAACCTCATTCTGAAAATCAGCATGATTGATAATAACAGAATTGTTAAGTGTAATCTTCGCTTTACCTGTGGCAATTAAACGGTTTATTCTGCTGTTCTGGATTATTATATGTGGGTTTTTCTCGCAGTAAAAGCCACCCTTAAACTCACTGCCAATGATATTAATCCAGGTCTCATCGGTTATAAACATTCCAGTATCCTCTTGTGATAAAAGCTTGCTGTTAAGCATGTTCAACCAAGCCTGTCCCTGAATAAGAAGTGAGTAAACAACAGTGTTATTTATATCTAATTCAACATTTGATTTTTTAAAAGTATCAATACTGCCATGGATACGAGAGTTATTGATAATAGCAGTGCCATGCCCTTCCAGTGCCAAAGCTCCAATATCTTGAACAACATTCTTGATAGTCGAATCATTCATTTCCAAGCGAAAATTGGAATCAGCAAATAAAGAAACAGAACCATTCATAATTACTGTCGAAAATAACTCCAGTGTCACTTTACCGTTAGCAGCTATTGTAGCAGTATCACTACCAAAACCTTTGACAATACAGTTACGTAACGACAAAAAAGTATTAGCTTCAGCAGGTATAAACAAGCTGTTGGCATCATTTACAGTATTAACACACAAATTTTCTAAATTAACAAATTGACTGCCGGCATCTACATTCAGATAACCAAGTATTGTTGTGTCTTCAGGAAGATTGCCAGTTCCTTTAATAGTGATATCAGATAAAAAAATTCCCGCAGGTATTTCATAAAATCCTGGTTCCAAAAGCAGTACATCATCAGCACGCAAATCATTTAAGGCATTATGCCAGCTAATTTCTTTACCTCCGGCACCAACTCGTACAAGTCTTGACATATATTTCCCTTCTTAATCAAAGTTAGCTCCTCTATTTTACTATTAATGACCCGAAAATAGGCAAACTTTAGCAACTGAATTTACTACACTATAAAGAAATTTATAACAAATCATAAAAAAAGTGCATTTTAAATAACAACGATTATTAAAAAGGCAAAAACTTACTCGATTTTTATTTTTAGTAATTGGATTTTTATTATATTCAAATATATATTAATTATATAAGATTATTTTAATAATACTAATTTACACCAAATATATACGATTTTTTATAAATAACACTTTTTATATTTTTTAAATTTAATAGTTATTAATTTATCGTACATAGGAATGGATTTTTAGCAAATTTAAGATAACGTCAGACAAATATTTGGTCAGCTAAAAAGTTTGACCGCCAAAAACTAATGCTGTATAACCTTAAAGTAAAGGTAAATGTATAAATTACACAAGAGGCTTTTGGTATGCTAAGTAAAAATAATAGAAAGCGAAAAAATAACAGCTGTTGTTATTTAAAAAATAACAAAACTAGATTTTTTTCTTATAGTCTAATTGCAACTACATTGATAGGAACTGCATTGGGAACTTGCAATAAACCTATTTATGCTCAGGCTGATTCAACCTCAGCTTTAATAAAAAATTCTGCTACTACAAAAAATCCAGTATTAAAAAATAACAGTAATATTATTTCACAAAATAATAATAGTACTATTCAAGGTAAAGATAATGAATGTGCGTGGTCTTTTAGTGAAGAGACTAAAACACTTACAATAACGGGAGGAACTTTATCCTCTACACCAATCAGCCAGTTGGTAAAGACCCAACAAAGCGATCAGGGAAAAGTCATCAATCCAAATGAGATTCAGTATATTGCTTTCCAGATCGGAACTGCTGACTATGGCGGTAAGTTGAAAGTTCGACTAGCACATAATTCAACTAGTAAATTTGCTAACTTACCAAATTTAGTTGGTTTTATTAATCTCGACAATGTAGATGCCAGTGATGCCAGTGATTTAAGCAGCTTGTTCGAAAACGACACTAGCTTAAAGGAACTTGACTTGACTTCTTGGGATACTATTTCTAATCGAGATATGAACAGTATGTTTAAAAACGATACTGAACTGACCAGCATCGATTTAAATAGTTTCAGAACAGATAGTGTTTTTGATTTCAGTCATATGTTTGAAGGTGATGAAGCTTTAACAACCTTAAATTTAGCCAACTGGAAAACCGGTAACGTTAAAAATATGAGTTATATGTTTAATGGTATTGCAGCTACAGAACTAGCAGATATTACCAGCTGGCAAACTTATAACGTTACTAACATGAGTTATATGTTCAAAGACTCAAAGTTGAAGCAATTAAACTTAAGCCGCTGGGATACAGGAAACATATTTGAAATGACTAACATGCTTGATGGTTTGGGAAATAATTCCGATGGCTTTATACTTAGTCTAGGCAAACATAGACTAAAACCGACAGCATTTACCAACTTTAAAATGCCTAAAGTTATTGCAGTAGGCAACGGTAGTGCTGCTAAACCTGCAGGAAAAATTCTTTCTGTCACCGATTTGGCTAATTTGTATGACAAAGAAGATAAAGATTGTCCGGCCGAAACATATGTTAGCCAACCAATTACCTGGAATGTTGGCTCAGTTGACTTAGATGATTCAGTTAATGACATACATGTTCCAGCAGATAAAAATAATAGCAGCAATTATGATAGTGAATCAAGCGGTTTCACAAACTCAGTTTCAACCGAAAGTTCAAATATTCAAAAACCTGCAAAAGATTCAACTATTAAATCTAATACAGTAAACACTCAAGCAGAAGATAGTGATAGTGATTCTGATACTGTTAAATTACCTCGTAAAGTTCTATGTTCAGTCCAAGTTTATGATCAAAATGGCAGTCCTATTAAAGGCTTTGTGCTTGAACCAGGTTTGACTATTGAAACATTCGGTACACAAACTATTAATAACCAAAAGTTTTATAAGCTTGGTAAAAATATTTTTGCAAACTCCCAAGACATTGAGGGCAAAAAAGCAAAAATTAAGCATAATTCATTCGTTTATAACAAAAAAGGCAAAAGAATCCGCAAATTGCTGGTAAAGAAAGGCAAATCAGTTCGTGTTTATGGCAATCCGATCAAAATTAAAAAGAAGCTTTACTACGTAATTGCTAAAAATAAGTATATTAAAGTTAATAACATAGCTTAAACTGACGCAAAAAGACGACTCTAACGAGTCGCCTTTTTTATTGGGTTAGCTGGATTCGAACCAGCGCATACTAGTACCAAAAACTAGTGCCTTACCGCTTGGCTATAACCCAGTGATAATGGAGGAGGGTGGATTCGAACCGCCGAACTCAGAGAGAGCGGTTTTACAGACCGCCGCGTTTAGCCACTTCGCTACTCCTCCGTCACGCACGTTAATTATAATACCGAAAAACGTACGTGATTGCAAGCAAAATTTGCTTAAATATTACTTCTTATTTTCTTTAACAAACTTTTCTAGTCGCTTCAGTCCTTCTTCAATTTGATCCATTGAAACAGCGTAAGAAAATCTAATATAACCTTCTCCGCCTTCACTAAAACTGGAACCTGCTGTAACAGCAACTTTTGCCTTGTCAACCAGCTCATAAATAAATTTAGTATCATCTTGTTCAAAACCCTCTGGGATTTTAGCAAAAATGTAGAATGCGCCTTGGGGTTTAGCACATTCAAAACCTATTTTGGTAAGGCCTGAATACAAAGCATCACGGCGCTTTTGAAATTCTTCTTTCATTGGCAGTGCGTCATCCATACCGTTTTTAAAGGCCTCTTCAGCTGCATCTTGCATAGGTGTTGGCTCAGTAGTAACTATTGCTTGGTGAACTTTTGCAATTTGTTGCAAAATATTTTCTGGCGCACAAACAATACCAATTCGGTAACCGGTCATGGCCCATGACTTGGAAACGCCGTTCATTAAAATAACTTGGTCATGCAATGATTTCTCCATTGACGCGTGTGGTTGATCATAGTTCAACTCACTGTAAATTTCGTCACACAATGCGAAAATTGGCTTATCACGAATAACATCCGCTAAAGCATCCAATTCGTCTTGACTATACATTACCCCAGTTGGATTGGTAGGATAATTCATAACCAACATCCGTACCCGGTCGCCATACTTGTCAATTACCTTTTGCAATTTTTCTGGTGTCAGCTTAAAGCCGTCGTCTACTGTATTTACTTTTACGATTTCAACGCCTTCATTAATAACGCCCTCGTCAGTCATATAAAGTGGAAACAATGGAGTTGGCACAACCATAATATCGCCAGGATTCAAAGTAGCCAACACAGAATCAAAAATTGATTCAGTTACGCCATTGGTAACCAAAACCTCAGTTTCTGGATCATAGTTTTGCCCATATTTTTTACTCAAAAACTGGCTGGCTGCCTTGCGTAAGCCAATAGTCCCATTTGAAGGAGCATAGTGGGAGTGATTTTCATCAACTCCTCTTTTGGCTGCCTCTTTGATATGATCAGGAGTGTTGAAATCAGGCTCACCAAGAGTGAATTTTACAACATTCGGAATCTTGCCGGCATAATCTGAGAATTTCAAAATCGGATTAGAGGGAGCATCAGCTAAACCTTTTCGTACGTATTTAATTAAATCTACCATATTTTTCACCAAACTTTCTTTTTAATTATATAGATTATACCTTTAATAAAATTATTTTTCTACAATATTTTTCTAATTATTAATTAATTTTATATATAAAAACACCTTTAGACTGTATCAGTTAAAGGTGTTTCAACTTCGATAATTTTTATTTAGGGCAGCTTATCCTTGAATTTGATCACGCAACTTAATCATCATGGGATAGTTATTAGTAAAAATGCCTGCAACATGTTTTTGAAAATATTGTTTAGCAATTTGTGGGTCATCAACTGTCCAAATACGCTCTGTAACTGCTTCCTCTCCCGATAATAGCTTGCCTGGGTGAATGCCAGCAAAGTGGTTATCTTTAACCAATTTAGCTGAATTAACTACTTCTTCATCAGTCAGGTAACAATAAATCTGGTTCGGATCAATTTCCTGGCAGTTCTTTAAGGTAACATAATCAAAAGATGAGTAGATAATGGGATAAACGAAATGATAAAGCTGAGCCAGGCTTAACACAGTATTTTCGATACCACGATAATGAATTACTCCAGTTTTAAATTCCAAGTTTATTTGAATATTTTTATTTTCCAGTAGTTCAAATAATTCTTGCAGCGTCGGAACCGACTCACCATTTGATAAGTGCAGTCGCCTTAATTTATTAAGAGTAAAGTCCTTAATATATCCGGTGCCATCAGTTGTCCGGTCAACTTTTTCATCGTGCATTACTACTGGTATGCCGTCTTTAGTTAAATGAACGTCAAATTCAATCCCCTCTGCCCCATTTTGAACAGCATCGCGGAAGCCTTCCATTGAATTTTCTGCAAACTTGACGGGATATCCTCTATGACCAAATACTATTGTTTTATTTTTGCCATTATTCATATTTTTGTGTTGGTTAAACCTCATAAAAAAAGAAAACATTACAAACCAAACATAGAGGATATAATAAACCCTTTTCCCTAATTCTTAAATAGTAAAATACCAAAAAAGCAAAAATATTTTTGGTATAATTTTCCTGCAAAAAAATAAACAGCTCCTATTACAGAACTGTCTCTTTTCGGGTTGGGTGTTCGTAAGAACAATTGGGTTAGCTGGATTCGAACCAGCGCATACTAGTACCAAAAACTAGTGCCTTACCACTTGGCTATAACCCAATACCATTTGAGCTTTTACTTGTTTGCTCAACATTTAATAGTATAGGAAATTGTGCCCTGCAAGTCAAGAGAAAACAGCTTTTTTCTTGCTATAAATTAAGCTCATAGGCATTTCTAGCGCCATTTTCAGTTTGATCAACCTGAACAACTCCCCGAAACTCAAATCCTAAACTTTTAATCAGACTCTGCATGCGCTTATTGACCCCATGTGTATCAATACGGAAATTATGAATGCCAAGCATCAATCCTCTCGATATCAAGTTTGACATCATAAACTGACTGAGGTGCTGACCGCGAAATTTTGTGCTAATTGCAATTCTGTGAATAGTGGCATATTGTTCGTCATTATTTTTCCAAGCACCATCTATTTCAGTATAATTAGGATCAGGTGTAGTTAGTAAAACAGCAACACCGGCAATTTCTTTATTAGCTACAAGGCAATATGTGCGCTTTAAAGCAATGTCTTCTGCAAGCATTTTACGGTTAGGAGAGCCATTTTGCCACTGAGGATTGCCGTCTTCTTTCAGCAATTCTTTTGCTTCATCAATGATTTTCATAATTTGGTCCAAATCTTCTTTTTCAGCCAAACGAATATAAATCAACATTTTGTTTTCCTCATTACTTTCAATATTTTATTTTAAAGTTAATTATACTATAAAAAGCAGCCTTTCAAATAGGCTGCTTTTTTATGGCTGAAAACCATTATTATACTTTTTACTTTTAACTACATACGTAGGAACGCTAATAAAATGCATGGAACAAATATTATCATTATGCGAAATACTAAATCCATAATAATTATAATCACCATCATGAAGCGAGCCTTGGATGTTAAACAAGTCCCCGGCATGTTCCCATTCTTGATAATAACTTCGGTCAGATCTCTCTTCTTCACCGCTGCCAACGTAGCCAAAAATCATTTGTTTTAAACCAAAATAAACACTTTTCTTTAATTCCGTCATGGACATTGTGGGGCTAATATTATAAAAGCCGGCCATATCTTCAACAAAATTATCGTCAAGGTTAAGTCCATTAGCATGACAAGCACGAACAATTCCAGGAACATAGTGACTGTCTTTAATCGTTTTATTATTTTTGCTATATTCCAAAGCAATATCGGCTGCTAATTTTTTAGTTCCATTACTTTCAACCCAGGGAGCTAAATTCAAATCGTTCCTCGCCTCATTAATAAGACGAAGAGAAAAAGCAGTTAAATCTCCAATTTGCTTAGGTGTAAGCTGATTTAGGTCAACCTGAGTTGCATCATCAGCTTTACTTTCAGATACTTTGAGACGACTAAAATCATTAGTTTTCATCCCTTGCATTGAAGCATTAATAAAATTCTTGCTGGGTTTGCCCTGATAAGCGAGTAGCAACTCAGTTTTAGTGTAACCCTTCGGTAATTTCATTCTTGCCTGGGTATATACTCTTTTGGTGCTCTTTTTAACTACTTTAACATCTTTAGCTAAAATCCAATGTGAATTGTTACCAATTTTATAGGCCGTTCTTTTTTTCTTACCAATTTTTTTCTTGGCACTATATGGATACTTGTATTTAGATTCTGCATAAAAATTAGAATGTTTTCCGGAAATTTTATACAAGCGAACTTTTTTCTTCTTTTTTACTTTAACATAGCCCTTGATAGTGGCTGCCGTTACTTGTTCAGCTTCGCCTATAGTTATTCCTGGAATAGTGATTAAAAAAATAATATTAACTACGGCAATAGCAAATTTGCTTTTCTTCATATTCTTCCTCGAGAGTTATTCTAAATTGGCTCTTTGTGGTACAAATTTAATTCTAAACTTATTATGAGAGATTGCCAATTAAATTATTTTTTCAATTAAGAAACATTTTGTAATATTTTTTTATTCTCCAGTATTATAATGACTAGTAAATATTTTATTGTGCTTAGTATACTTTATTGGACAATTTGATAAAAGGTTATTCTTATTTTCATTTAATTTACTAAAGCAGCAGTATATGTGTTCATTAATTTAAATATATATAATATTTATGGTTATTTTTGTTATTATAGTTTAATAGATAATAAATTTATATTATAATCTGAGAGAAAGGAGATGGCATTATGAATTTTAATAGACATAAGTATGATGATATGATTTCAGATGAAATACATGATGCATTTTACTCTGATCAATCACTTCGAGGAAGAATTGCAAGTTTACGAGCCTATGCTGAAATAGTGGTTAGAAAAATTCTTGATATAGATGAAAGTGAGCAAATAACATTAGGTAATCATAAAATAAGGGAACAGCTTGAGCAAAAAAACCCATTATTATATGATAAAGTAAATAAAATTAGGTTAACAGGCAATGATGGTACTCATACGCAGCATATTAATAAGTTTACTGAAAACCAATTTAATGATATGAGGGATGCGCTATTTTGGTTATATGCTTACCTATTTATTGACTTCTTTCAAAGAAATCCTATGAATGAAAATTTGCATGCACTAATTTATTCTCAATTTTCTTTGCTTCCTCCTATTATTCGATATGATACTCTAAGTTATATATTCAAGCATGGGCAGCAAAATATTTATGTCGCTGATAGACTAAGTATGGCGGTGCTAAAAACATATGATTCAAAACGCGCTTTTGAGTGGATTGAAAAAAATAAAAAGAGTTTATTGGCAATGAAATATCCAAATAGAGAAATAATTGGCTATGCTTTTAAAGTAATGGAAAAAGACCAATTTAATAACTGGATTAGAAATGTTCCTACAGATGCCTACCAATTATGTACCAGAAGAATTAGTAAGCTAAGTATATTTTTTAAAAATCACAGAAAATACTATACTACTTTAGAACAAGCTAAACTATATTATAAAAATTACCGCTTAAATGATGAAACAGTTCCAGGTCTTAATGAGCTTCATGAATTAATGGATTTTGTTTTCCAAGGACGAAATATTGATACTGGATCAATTGATAATCAATTAATTTCTTTTTCAGTATTTGATAATTAAGTTAAAAAAGTTCGGATTAAAATTAGATTTTTCCTACTACAATAAATTCTAAAAGATATCTCAAAAGGACATGTATTATCACAATTAACTGAATACTATTATCTGATATTTTAGTTATTTCTAGTTATAAAATTCTGATTAATATAGCGAAACAAATTACAGGAGTGAAGAAATCACAATGAGATTTAACTTTAACAGATATATTTGCACTCATATTGACCAACATTTTAAAACGGTACCATACTAAAAACCAAAAAGTCAGATGTGGCACTTGATGTGAACCCCAAAATTAGGACACTTTATATTAGCTATTAACTGAGGACTAGCTTCCGATATTCAAGCGGAGTTAGTCCTTTTAGTTTGATTTTGATTCTATTCTGATTGTAATACTCAATGTAGTCTCTGATTGCATCTTCCAGTTCAGTGAGATTCTTAAACT
>NZ_REHN01000003.1:0-73643 GCF_003693025.1 Lactobacillus sp. ESL0261 | reverse complement strand
TAACGCTGACTTAGCTCAGCAGGGCTGATTTGATAATCGTGCCAAAGATGATAGATTTCAACTTTATCTTGTTTAGATAATTTAGACATAAAAATAACCCCCAAATTTGTCCTAAATTTGGGGGTCATATCATTTTTTCAACCAGTGTCTGCTTACTTTTTTAAATATTCTGTTTTTAAACTGACTAACTAATTAGTACCAGCCATTAGCTTGCCAGAATTGTTTAGCAGCTGCCCATGAGCCGTAGCGATTAGTAACATAGTTGTTAGCAACACGCTCTTGGTTAGCAGCTGAATAGTCTCCATTAAGGTATGCAGCAGAAAGCTGATATTTACCAATATATTGACCATTTTGTGCACTGTATGAGCCACCAGATTCACGACTGGCAATCCACGCCTTTGCTCCAGCCTCTGAATCAGATGAGGCAGTTGTGTAATTAATATTTGTAGCTGCAGTATTATTAGTATAATTCGTAGTTTCTACATTGCCAGCATTAGAAACTGTACTGTTTTCTGTTTGACTGCCAGTTGCAGCTGCAGTGTTTTGGGATTCATTTGCTGGATGATAGCCTTTATTAACGTATTTGGCCTTAACCCATTGGTTCTTGCCTAAGTCATACCACTTGTGACCCTTTTTGTCGTAAGCAGTTTTAATGACTTTCCAAGAAGAATTACTTGGTAAAATTTGCCCAGTAGCTTCAGGATGTTTGTAACTGTCCCATACGCGAATTGAATTGCCATCAACGTAGTTAACAGTTACAACTGCTGCATCATTTTCTACTGTAGCTGCTTGAACATCATTTGCTTTAACACTGCTCATAACTGCAACTCCGGAAGCAGATAACGCTGCTACTGCTGCTGATTTAACTAAGATAGATTTTACCTTCAAAAAAATTCTCTCCTTAAATAAAAATCCATAATATGTTTTTCAAATTGAGCATAATAAATTATTATTCAATTTGATGTTACATATACTACTACCTAAAAATTGCAGAATCATAACAAGAATATCACTCAACTTTTAAGAATTAATTACCTAATTTAGTAAAAATGACACAGTTGTAACACAACGTTAACTGTTATTTAATTTGACAAAATCTTATTAGAACAAGGTTATACGGTTAATTGCTACTAGCAAGAACATGCGTTTGTATAGTGCAATTTAAAGAAAAATAAGTCATCTTTGCAACATAAATGAAAAACATTAGCTAGCTTTGCATATTTATGCTATAAAAGTGATATAGTTAATTTAAAATTTGGTAGAAAGGAAATTACAGAATGAGTAAGTTTGAAGTCACACTTGACGAAAAAGATTTGCAAATGCTTGAAGATTGCCATTCAAAAAATCCTTCAATTATGAAGGCATTAAAAGAAGCCAAAAAGGTTGAAGACTAATATTTAATCCAGGAAGCACTAATGTGCTTTCTTTTTTTGCATTTCAGAACAACAATTGCTTTTAAATGAACATAAAGCCCATTGATTATAAAATTATTCAAAACTGAAAGACATAAGCAAAATAAGTCCCGTAAGTTAGACAACTTGCGGGACTTACTTTATTTAATCTAGTATTTACTAGCCCATTAATTATTTTCAAACAAATCTTGGATTTCTGCAGGTGTATTTGCTGCTTTTAACTTAGCAATAAAATCTGCGTGAGTCAAAAGTTTGGCAGTATTTGATAAATACTGCAAATGAGCATTACTATCAATTTGTGGTATCAAAAAGGAAATAACTGTATCAATCTTTTTACCATCTAATGATTGCCAGTCAATCGGTTGTTTGAGTTTTAAAACGATCATTGAAGACTTAGCAATTGCTGCTGACTGGGCGTGGGGAATGGCAAAACCGTCCGTCATCCCCGTAGAGCCTTCTTTTTCACGTTTAACGTAACTATTGTAAACAGCATCGCTGTCATTAGCCAAGTTGTTTTTGACGGCAAAATCTGCTAAATACTTTAGTGCATCTTCACGACTCGCAACATCAACACCAACTTTAATATTTTGTAAATCAAGAATATCACTTGGATCAAAAGTTTCTTCTTTGCTTTCTGCTTGCTGGTCAGATGTGTCGTCAACACTAGGTGCAATTGCAGAGTCAGTTGCAGTTGCTAAAGCATCTTTTTTAGCAAATCTGCCGGCGATTAGAGCTAGCAATGCACCGGAAATAGCCGATCCAATCAGAATCCACAATACCCACAAGAATGGTTTATTAACTAATGGTAAAACAATAAAGCCACCATGAGGAGCAGGCACACTAATCTTGGTTATATAAGTTAAAACTGACGCAACTGAAGAACCAATCATAAAAGCTGGGATATTCCATAACGGGTGTTTAGCGGCAAATGGAATTGCACCTTCGGTAATGTGAGTAGAACCCAGTAAAAAGTTGACATAACCTGCTGCTTTTTCACTTTTAGAATATGCTTTGGGATTCATTAATACTGCAAAACCTGTTGCAAGTGGTGGAGCAATACAAGCAGCAGAAACTCCTGCCATAAAGTAGTAGTTTCCTTGAGCCAGTAATACCGTCCCTGTAACATAGGCAGCCTTATTAATAGGACCACCAAAGTCTGCTGCACACATTATGCCAACAATAATTCCAAGCAACGCAGGATTAGTATTTTCAAAACCTCTAAGCCAGGACATTAGACCTACATTAAGTGCTTTGATTGGGGTATTTAACAGGTACATAATTGATCCTGTAATTAATACTCCAATAACTGGTAAAAGAAAGATTGACTTCAATCCTCTAAACTTATCATCAGGCAATGGCTGGAACAGTTTCTGCAGTCCTAAAACAACAATTGCTGCCAGATAACCGCCAACGATGGCCCCTAAAAAGCCACCGCCACCATTAAAAGTGATAAAGCCGGCGGAAAGGCCGACTACGAAACCGGTCCGTTGAGCCAAAGCCTCAGCAATATAAGCTCCTAAAACTGGAGCCATCAAGTTCATAGTCGTACTACCAACAGTGTTTAACATTGCTGCAAATTGGTTGTATTCACTGCTTTTAGGATTAGCCGAATCAATTCCCCAGAAAAATGAGATAGCTATCAAAACCCCACCGGCAACAACAAATGGCAACATATGAGATACACCATTCATTAAAGAGGTATAAATTTTGTTGCCTAGCTTTTGCTTTCCTACACTTTCATGAGTGGAATCTTCAGCTGCCTGTCCTTCTTTATAAATAGGAGCTGTTAATGCTTTCTTAATTAAATCATCTGGTTCTTTGACACCTCTTGCTACCGGAACTACTACTAGACGTTTGCCTGCAAAACGATCCAAGCCAACATCAATATCAGAAGCAATAATTACGGCTTGCGCGTCTGCAATTTCTGCACTTGTTAAATTATTTTCAATACCCGTTTGACCGTGTGTTTCAATTTTGATGGTATAGCCAAGCTTTTCTGCGGCTTTTTCCAGTGCCTCTTGCGCCATAAATGTATGAGCAACGCCAGTTGCACAACCAGTCGCACCAACTAAATCATATTTAGCCACTTTAACTCATCCTTTCCGTTACTGAAATTTGTGGTAATAAATTATCTAAAGAAAAAGCTGTTAGTCCAATGCGACTAGCTGTATCGCTTCCTGCAGCTACAGCTACTTTGAGAGCCTCATTAATAGGTTTTTTCTTTTCCAAAAAGGCAATGAAGGTGCCAAGCATGGTATCTCCGGCACAAGCTGAATTAACCACTTTTATTTTTGGGGCATTGGCAAACAGAATATGCCGTTCATTTATAAAAGCAGCACCATCAGCACCTAGAGAAACTAAAACATTTTGACAACCCAATTTAATTAATTTCTGAGCCAATTCGACCGTTTTTGCGGCAGTCATCTCCCCTTTATAATTGAAGAAAGCGGCTAATTCTGCATCGTTAGGTTTAAGTAAAAACGGCCGATATTTTAAAGTATCAATTACTTCCATATAACTGCTGTCAACTACAAATTTAGCCCCTTGCTTTTGAACTAGCTGAGCCAGTTGTACTAAAAAGTCCGGTTTGATGCCCCGAGAGAAACTGCCGGAAACAACTACCATATCATCCTTAGTTAGTGTATTTTTTAGATAATCCAAAAAGAGGTTTTGTTTTTCCAAGCTGACTACTGGTCCTGGGTTAACTTGTTTGTATTCTGTTTTTTCATCCAAAACATCGGTAAATACGTTAACCCTGGTAGGATCTTTTACCTTCAAGAAATTGGTTTGAATCCCCTTTTCTTTAAGACCGGAAATGACATAATCTAAGGTAAAGCCACCACCAATACCAGTAGCTACGCTATCAATGCCTAATTTCTTTAAAATGAACGAAACATTGACCCCTTTACCATTGGGTTGCAATTCAAATTTTTCAGTTCTATTAACTACCTTTGGCTCCAGCTTTTTGGTTACAATTACCAAATCAATCGCTGGATTCAACGTTATTGTATAAATCACAGATTTCTCCCCTTTTTTTGCCTTTTGCATTATTATAGAAGTTAAAAAGTGTAACGTTTTTCTAAATTGATAGCGTTTACTATAATTTGTAGGAAAATATTTACAAAAGGAGTGCTTAAATGCCAAATAAAGAACTTTCTTCAGCAGAATTACATCTCTGGAATATCGTCGAAAATAATCCCCAAAAGATTGCTAATATGTCGATAGTAAAACTAAGTCAATTTGCAAATGTCTCGACTGCGACAATTGTGCGCACTATGCAAAAAATGGGTTACAGTGGTTACACTTCTTACCGTGAAGCTTTGAAACTAAAAAGCAATTCAAATTCTACCTTTAGTGTGTTAAATGATGCTGATGATAAAATTAAAAGCGTGATTACAAAAAACGAAATTGAAATGAACAATACACTGCATAACCTAAGTTACAGCACAATCGAAGACAGTATTTCGCTCACTAAACAAGCTAAAATCATTTTTATCTTTGCTCGCGGATTATCTGAATCAATTGCTCACGAAATGATGGTTAAATTACAATTAACTGGAAAATACTGTGAATTCCATTCGGACCCAAATATTATTAAGACGATTGCCTGTAAGATCAAGAAAGATTCATTAGTAATTTTTATTACTCTTAATGGAGAAACTGAGGAATTGGTTACTGCAGCCAAAGCCCTAAATAAAAATGAAGTCCCAATTTTGACTTTTACTACTAATTCTTCAGGCAGCATTTTGCCTTTTTCAACTTTATCCTTTATAGGCTACAAATCTAAAACCAATTATTTTCCCGAGTATGAGGTCAGATCACGGCTGCCACTACAAATAATGACCCGCATCTTTTGTGATGCCTACTCGGTCAGGTCTGATTTTTATAAGAGCAAATAAAAAGCCTTCTATACTAATCAAAGTATAGAAAGCTTTTTAGTTAATAGGTAAAATTATTCAGCAACTTCTAGCTTATCGCGCCAAGATTTAGCTCCTTTTAGAGCCTCATTTAAGTTTTCAATATTTTCTTTGCCGTGAGTTGATAGCCATTTTCTACCTGCTTCTTCACTTTCAGCAGCAAATGGCTTGATAGCCGGTTTCCAAGTAGCACGGCCACAAAGGACACCGTTGAAGTCAGCCCCTGCTTCTTCAGCCATTTTAATTTCAGCAATAAACTCTTCACTGGTTACACCAGCAGATAAGAAAATATAAGGCAAATCAGTTATTTCAGATTGCTTTTTAAGCAAATCCTTAGCTTCTTCTTGAGTGTAAACAACGTTGTTGTCACCATTAAAACCTTCAACAAATTTAATGTTAAACGGAATTTCAACTTTAAGTACAGTTACATCATATTCAGGCTTTGAAAATTCTTTCATTGTCTTCAAAACCTTATCAGCTTTAACTTTCGCAAATTCTTCACTCTTAGCGTCAGCGATATTTGCGTCATAAGTCAAAACTTCCAAAAAGAATGGTAATTCATTAGCTTTAGCTTCTGCACCAACTCTTTCAACGAAAGCGTGCTTTTTATCATTAATTTCTTGTCCTTCATCAGGATCATAGTAAACCAAAAACTTAATGGCATCTCCGCCTTCATTTTTAATTCTTAATCCAGACTGATTAGCAATTAAGTCAGGCATTCTGCCAGGTTCTGTGGTATCATACCCGGTTTTTTCATAAGAAAGTAATAATCCGCAATTTTTATCTCTCACTTTTGTTGCTGGCAAACCATATTCTGGGTCAGTCAAAATCGATGAAGCATAAGGAGTCAACTCACTGGAAACTGCTTTTTTAAAATCAACGATAGTTGTTTCATCAGCAGGTTTATTAGCGGCCTCTGCTAACATCTTTTTCAAAGAGCCACGTTGATCGATTGCCAAAGCACTGATTATACCATCAGTTGTTGACAAGTTTGCCATATGTTTGGCAACTGCTGCAGAAATTGTTTTCATTATATATCTCCTTTAACATTTTCTTTAATCGCACAACTATTATTATATACTGATAAAGTTGCCTTTTAAAGAAAAGCAAGAATTTTAGTAAACTTTTTCACAATTATAAATAATTCAGAAAACATTTACCTTGATTTATGCAAATTATTTCTGCTCAACTTTGTCAGTTTTTTTAGCTTTTTTAGTTTTACAGCTGATTCTTGTTCCCCAAGGAGATGCCTTTAAGTCCTTAACTGCTCTTACCTCAAAAGCATGTTCAGTCTCAGGCTTCAGGCTGCTTAAAGTATAACTTGCTTTTTTAATATTGGTATATAAAGCATTGTCAACTTTAAGTTGATAACTATCGCAATTAGCAACGGGTTGCCATGATACCGTAATAGAATCTGCAGTAGTTTTTTCCTCATCTTGTGCTAAATTAGTCGGAGTAGTCAAAGAATCATCTTCTGCTGGCAAACTGTTAACCGGTTTTGCACTTGTATCGATACCACCGATTTTAATAGCTATTTCGTTTTGACTAGTATCAATCTGACCTAGTTTTATTCTCAAAAATTTTTGCTTTAAATCTGTACTAAATTCTTTAAGGTAAGGGTTAACTACGTAGTTTTGATCAAAGAAATAGCAATTTTCTTGATTTTGAAATTCAGATTTACTATTTACTTCGGTCAAATTAATTTCTTGGTTGCCTACCAAAGCTTTGATCGCTTCCGGTGCCTTTTTAGTTCTGATATCAACTTCTGTAGCTTTTTCAGGATCAAAACCAGCATATGTACCTTTGGTTTTATCAATTTTGATAGTCAGGTCATTATCCAGCAAATGACTGCTTACTTTGGTTTGAGCATAATCGCCCTGCTGGTACTTAGCAGAAAAGCCATCATCTTCATAAACTGAAAAGCTGCTGTTTCCACTTGGATAAACTATAAATTGGCGTTGTTTTTTCAGATCAAAGTATTCCTTAGGTGTGTTAGTTGCTGGTGCTACTGGAACGATCGCTCCTGCTTTAACAAATACAGGCAATTTCCATAATGGTGCATCAAAGTTATTAATTACTTGACCGCCACGATATTCTTGACCAGTAAAGTAATCAATCCAGACTTGATTTTTATCTGGTAAATATATTTCGTTTCTGATATCATTCCCCGCTTCATCACTGGCAGTATCTTGATAAATCGGAGCAACCAAGAAGTTCTCTCCCCACAAATACTGGTATCTGACCAAATTAGTATAAAATTGAGGCACATCAGGATATTCCAAGAACATTGCACGCACCATAGGTTTACTGGTAAAGGTTGCTTGCGCTGCGATGCTATAAATATATGGCATCATCATTGACTTTTGTTTGAGGTATGCACGGTTAAGTTTATTTGTAATACCACCAAATACAAATGGGTTTTTAGGATTCTTGCCCCAGCCATCCATATTTAATTGAATTGGGGTGAAAGCTTTCCACTGATAATCTCTAGTGTTAATAATTGGCTTTTGACCTCCAAAAATGCCGTCCATGTCTGACGCAACATTAGGCTGCCCTGAAAGTCCTTCGCCGATATAAGTTGGTATTTGGAAGCGAATATATTCCCATTCACCACCTACTTCATCTCCAGTCCAAACTGTACTGGTATTTTGAGTTCCTGCCCAGCCATCAACGGTAATAATAAATGGTCGCAGTTGGTCACCTTTAATTTTGGCAATCATCTTGGCAGTACTTTGAGTAGCATTTAAACCGAATGAATAACCGTGGCCAACCCATGCCTCATCAGTCTTAAGCGCAGTGACGCCGGCTACCAATTCTTTTTCAAAATCACGGTCATCTGGTTTAGGATTTTCAGGATCTACTGGAGCAAGATTTTGCTGTGTCCAAAGTCCTACTTGCACACCTTTACTATTAGCATATTTAACAAACTCAGCTAAATTTTTGAGGTTACCTGCTAATGTATCAGTTTGACCATATCCGGCTCCATAACCATCATTAGGCAAGAACCAACCTATAGGCATATCATTTTGCAAATATTGTTCTAGCATAGCTCGTGCACTAAACTGATATGAAACTCCACCATGCTCGCCATTTAACGTTTCTCTGATCGACTTTGGTTTTAATTCTGCCGGTAAATCTTTGGGCTGATATTCACGATAATACTTGCCATCAGGATATTTGATAGCTCCCTTTTCATCAGATTTTACCTCAACCCAATAGTCACGGTTATATGCATTTAGATGAGCTTCATAAAAGCCGAAAACTGGTGTCAGGGCAGGCCTGCCAGTTAGCTTATGATATGCATTAATTAATTCATATGCTGAGTCGGCAAAGAAATAAATGGCATCAAAACGATTTTCTTCATGAACAGTCGTAATCTCGTCGTTCGGATTGCTATTAAAGTCATAATGTCCGGGCTTAAAAGTATTGCGAATTACACCGTAACCGGCAGTTGACCAGTAAAAAGGATTAGGTGAAGCTACACCTTGATCAACCCAGTTATTGGTATTAACAATTTCGATTTTTTCTCCTGCTAGTGTGAAACGGCCGTTTTGGGTACCTCCACCAAAGTAATTACTATTATGATCAACCAAAGTTTGAACAGTTGCCGAATTTGTCAGTTCAATCGGCCGTGCCTCTTTTAATACTACCTTACCGTTTTTAGTAACACTCATTGTAGCGTCATTTTTAACTAAATTGATTTCAATTGCACCCGTATCAATTTGCCAGCCGTTTTTGGTTACATGGAGACTGGCATCGTTCATCCCTTTAGCACCATAAATATCTGTCAAGAAAATTTGCGCATGCAATCCTTTTTCAGATTGTTCTGGTTCTTGAAATTTCTGGCTGGGATCAATATAGAACCTGAATGTTTTTGAATCTAGTATATAGAGACGGCCAGTTAGTCCATGTGCATAATGAATCTCAAAATAACCAGTTTGTCTAGTTACTTCAGTGATATGTTGCAATTCTAAATTACTAGTTTCTGTTTTTTGATTTGAGTTAGTTGCCTTATTAATTGTTCTCTCCTCCTTCATATTAGAAGAACATTAATCTTTCTTAAAATATTTGATAAAGCTGATTATATGCTAAATTTGCGAAAGGATAAATAGCTAATAACGAAATTATTGTCCAACCACTTATTTGCTTTTCTTCCTAAATCTCAGGATAAGCAGTAACATATTATGCTAAAATTAAGACAAAATGAATAATGATTTTTACACAGGAGCAACTACAATATGACTTTTATTTACACTTTAAGATACATGCTTGATCCCAGAGCAAACACTCCAGCAAAAAACGAAAAACTAATTGAATTTGTTAAAAGAGGCAAAATCGATGATGTCGCTTTTTTTATAAATGGTGAAGAATTAAACCACAGTCACTTAACTAAAGCTGAGACTCAAGTATGGTTAGATGCCATAAAACCTTTACAAAAAGAACTTTCTAAAATTGGCGTAACAACTAGTTTAAACCCCTGGACGACCATTATGCATTCAGATCGAGGCTACCAAGTTAATCCTGAAATTGGCTTTAATACTTTTGTTGATATTGATGGTAATAAAGCCAAGGATATGGCTTGCCCAGCGGATCCAACATGGCGCAAATATTTAGCAAATACATACGCACAATATGCCAGTATCCATCCACGCAGGTTATGGCTGGAAGATGATTTTCGTCATTACAACCATTCTCCCCTCAAATTAATGTGCTTTTGTGATTACCACATGCAACTATATAACGAAAAATTAGGCAAAAAGGAAACACGCGCAGAATTTGTTAAAAAAATGTTGCAACCGGGGGAGCCTACTAAGGAAAGACAAGTTTACCTTGATCAGGCTCGTCAAGAGATGATTGAAACTGAGCATATAATTGAGCAGGCTGTCCACAAGGTTAGTCCAGAGACAGATCTGGCACAAATGACTTCCTATCCTGATTGGCATGCTCTTGAAGGTCGTGATTGGGACAATTTATTTAAGGCCCAGGCTGGAAAAGGACATCCCAAGGTGGCTCGGCCTCATTTACCTGCTTATAATGAAGTTGCTCCATTACAATACGGCAGGTATTTCGAAGAATATACTCGCATTACCGCTGCTTTTTTAGGAGAAGATGCCGAACTATATCCAGAATTAGAAAGCTATATGTACTCACCCTTAGTTAAATCAACTGCATTTACCGCATTTCAAATTATTACTTCTGCCCTAATCGGAAGTCAGGGAATTTTGCTTAATTTATTTGACATGATGGGCAACGGTATCAATGATAGTTGGCACTATGCAGAAATGCTCGCTCAAATTAAACCGTTTGTTAACCAACTATTAGAAAATCGTCTGCCGATAGACCATCTGCGGGGCATTAAAGTTTTAGTTGATCAAGACTCTAGTTACTATTTGCAAACTAAAACTGGTAAAAACATCGAGGAGCTGTTACCTCATGAAAAGAATTGGGCCAGTCTTTTAGGAGCCTTTGGTTTTGCTACAACGATTCTACCTATTAATAAAAAGACCTTATTGAAAAATGAAGTAGTAGCTATTTCTGGCCAACTTTTACGCAACTTAACAAATGCACAAGTAACAGAATTGATTAAAAATAATTTGGTGTTGCTTGATGGTGAATGCGTACAAGTTTTACTAGACCGAAAATTAGGCAATTTACTGCATATTGAAAAAGCTGTATGGCATCCATTTCGTTCAAATTATCAAGTTTTTGAACAGGCAGATAGACAGACAGTTGATGGTGTTAAAAGCCCGCGAATTACAATGTTGCAACAAACAGGAAACTATTTAAAAATTGAGTATCAACCGCAAAGCTCTGTGAAAGTGTGGTCCTTTGCCTATAACGCAGTTGATGAAAAATTGGGTAACGCCATGGCCATTATTGACCAACATATCGTTGTACTTCCGATGGATCAAGATCCACGCTATGGCTGGGAATCGCAATTTACTACATATAAACAAGGCTTGTTGCAACAAATGCTTGATAGTATCAAGCCAGTAGATTATTTAATAGGAATGCCGAATGTAAAGCTATTAGTTGAAAATGATGGTCAAAAAATTTGGCTAGCCAACTTTACTTTAGACGGCTATCAACAACTAAAGTGGCACCTAGGAGAACCATTAGCAAGTGATGAAGCTACAATTATTAGGAAAGTCAATAACTCTGTCAGGAAAACAAAAGTCCACATTAATGTTGAAAATGGTATTGCTATTATTAATGAAGCTCTAGCGCCATTAGAGACAATCCAAATACTGTTTTAAAATTAATACAATCAAAAAAATAACGCCTAGTCTTTTTCAAAACTAGACGTTATTCATTTACATAAATTACTTTTTCATATTAGACAACATTTCATTAACGTCGACGATTCCTGCTTTACCAGCAGTCACAAAATCGGATTCTGCACCGCTCATCTGACTATTGAGCCATTCGATTACCAGTGGTAAATTCATGCCCGAGATTAAGTGAATCTTTTGGCCACCCATAATAAGACGACTAACTACATTAGCTGGGGTTCCGCCCATTAAATCAGCGAAAACAGTAATATCTTCGATATTCATTCCTGAAATCTGCTCTTCAAATTTTGACTTAAAATCATCTGGGCCTTCAGATGGAAGCAAACAAACTGTATGCACATGTTCTTGCTTACCCATAATTAATTCGACACTGGCTTTTACGCCCTCTGCCATTTTTCCATGACTAATTAAAATTAATTCTTTTTCTGCCATACTTTATCTTTCTATTTGATACTCTATACTATTTAGCTTAAAGCTATTACCATATCCTATTATATCTTAGCAATAACTCCAAGACCACCTAAAACAATACAAAGTACTAAAACAATAAAGATTGCTTTGGTAGAAGTCATGCCCTTCTTACCAAGAAGCCAGTAGACAAAGCCTACAACAGCAGCTGGTAAAAGCTTAGGTAGAATCATATCCAAATTATTTTGAACATTCATAGTAACTTTGCCAATTTGTGGTGCCCAAGAGAACTTTATATTAACCATAGTGGCAACAAGTGCACCAACCATGAATACGCCCAAAACAGTAGCGGAATCAGTTAAAGCGTTTAAACGATCTCTCATATCAGTAACAAGGGAAACACCTTTATCATAAGCAAAATGAAGTTGTTTCCAACGAAAGACACAGATCAAAAGGCAGGCAGCAACCCAAATGATAACACCAATAGGGTTTCCTTGAGTTGCCATGGAAGCAGCCAAAGCACCAAAAATAGTTGGAATTAAAGAGGCAAAAATCGAGTCACCGATAGCGGCAAAAGAACCCATTAAACCAACTTTAATACCTGTAACAGTGTCTTTTCCTTCGATACCTTCGTTTTCCTCAACAGCAAGGTCAAGGCCAGTGATAATAGTATTGAAGAAATTAGAAGTGTTGAAGAACTGCATATGAGTCTTCATCATTTCCTTTAATTCAGGGGTATCATCACCATAAATTTTTCTTAATTGTGGCAAAATAGTGTATAAATAACCACTATTCTGCATTCTTTCATAGTTCCAGCCCAACTGGAAACCAAATAAAGATCTACGGTTAATCTGATTAAAATCTTGTTCAGTTAATTTATATTTAGGTTTAGAGTTCGTCATCAGTAATCTCTCCTTCATCGTCATCAGAGCTTGAACTTTCGCTATTACTTTGACTTTCAGTACTTTGTGCTTGAGCAGTACCCTTATTTATTGGAATATTCTTGTAGTGTAAAATTGCAAAGGCCAATCCCAACATTGCAATAGCAAGCATTGGCAAACCGTTAAGAACAGTAGTGAAACCTTTGTTAACAGCTGACAGACCTGTCCCCAAAGCTTGAATATTAGTGAAGAGAACTGAGAACAAAGTTGTAATTGTAAAACCAAGAATTAAATATGCTGCATGTCTCTTAACCGGCAGATACCGGAGCAAAACAGCAAAACCAACTGCTGGTAATGTAGCACCGGCAACAGTCAAACCATTGCCTAGCCACAACAAGTCTCCATTTAAGGCATTTGCAATCTGTTGTACTAATCCCTGACCAAAGGCTAATGCGATAAAGACAGGAACAGCACGTGAAAGTGACCACGGAATTGCTCCGTACAAAACATTCCTTTCAACAGCTTTATAGTTAATCTTATCCTCATCAATCAAGTGATCAATTCTGTGTGAAAAGTAAGTATTGGCAAATCTTGCTAAAACATCCAATTCAATCATAATAGCGGCAACTGGAACAGCAATTGAAGAAATCGCTGTTTGAGGACTCATACCTTTAACTGTAGTTGAGAATGCTGTAGCTAAAACTGTACCAGTGGTTGCATCGATTCTAGAAGCACCACCAAAAGTACCGATACCTAAAACAGTCAACTGCATTGACGCACCAATGAACAGTCCGGTAGGCATATCACCCATAATAAGACCGGCGATCAACCCAGCGCCAACTGGTGTGTTTAACGACGAATAAATTTGCAATTCATCTAAAATTTCTAATCCTGCATATAAAGTAAGCAGTAATATTTGCCACCAAGCCATTTTTCTCCTCCTACTTCATCTTTTCATTTATCAATTTCATTAAATCGCGTGATTCAACGCTCGGATTTAATTGAGCAATTAAGTGAACGCCTTTTTCAGAAATTTGCCTGAAAACATCTGCTTCATGCTCATTGATATTAACTTGCTTAGTCAATTCAGTAGTATCATCTTGTTTGGACATATTACCAACATTGATAGTGTCAAGCTTGATACCCATGTTAAGCAAATCGAGAAACTTATCAGGCTTTTTAGCTACCAGAAACAGTCTTTGCTTACCATAACGGTTTTTCTTTAAATGATCTGCAGCAACTTCAGTTGGTAAAACACTCAGCTTGGTAGACATTGGGGTGGCCATTCTAAGACCACTCTTTTGAATATCATCTTCAGCTGCTTTTTCGTCTAGAACAATAATCCGTTCTACTTGCAACTGAGGAGTCCACAAGTTTGCTACCTGTCCATGAACCAAGCGTTCATCAACTCTTGCTCCCACAATATTCATATTTATTCCTCCATATCTTTTAAGGAAATCTAAACATTACAAAAAACGCTTTCACATCTTTATGATAAGGTACCAACCAATTTTTGTCAACATGTATTTTTTATATTTAAAAAGTTTAATATTAAAATCATAGTGATATCGTTAGTACCCACAAGAAAAGCACATTAATTGAATTCGTGAATTGTAACACCCTTAACTACACGATTAACTGTACCTGTTGGCGATGGTGTGTCAGGCTTATTATTAACCTTAATAGAAGTTAATAAAGCTATAGTCTGACCAAACATTACATCAGGTAATGCCAAGTACGCATCAGGCAACAATTCTTTCTCAGCGAACATGAAAGATTTTCCTGAGAAATCCTGACCCTCCTTTTCCTGACCGACAGCCATCACGAGTGGCACAATTTGATCATCCCTAATCTCGTTTAAAATATCTAAGTCGTATTGCCTGGTATAAGTATTGTTGGAGACAAAATCAAAGACGATCGTCTTCTTGTCAAGGAATGATTTTGGACCGTGACGCAAGCCCATTGAGGTATCAAATAATGCGGCAACTTCTCCTGCAGTTAATTCCAAAATCTTAAGCCGTGTTTCTTCAGCCAAGCCACCTAAACTGCCGCTACCTATATAGGTAATTCGATTAAAGTCAATGTCAACTAAAGATTGAATTTCATCTTCACGCTCAATGACGTTCTTACCCATTTGAGCAAGTTGACTAACAATATGTTCTTTATTTTCATCAGTCAAAGTATCAAACACAAGTAGTGCCATTAGGCTCATGCAAGAAAATGAACCAGTCATAGCAAAGCCCTGATCTAAAGACTTTTCTGGCATCAATAAGACAAGGCCAGTAGAATCACCTTCTAGATCTTGCGCCAAGTGTCCTTCTGGAGCACAAGTAATTGCTATTTGATATAAATTCGTGACTAATTTTTTAGCTAATTCAACAGTAGCTACAGATTCAGGTGAATTGCCACTACGCGCAAATGAAACCAGAATTGTCGGGGTATCTTTTGCTAGATAATCTTCAGGAGTAGAGACAATTTTTGTGGTATCAATTGCCTCAAAATCGTATTTTTTTCTATCGCCATTTTTTTGTAAATATGGCATGATAGTATTTCCGACATATGCACTAGTGCCAGCACCGGTAAAAATCACTCTGACTTTACCCCATTTTTGATTTATTTGGTCCAAAAAATCAGTGATTTTATTTTTGTTATTCTGATAAATGGACCAGGTTTGTTGCCATAATTCAGGTTGCTGCTCAATTTCACGAGTAGTAATTTTTGCACCCAATTTTTCTAATTCTGCATCTGTTTTTGAAAACATTTATTTTTACCTTCCTTTATATTATCTAAAATAAATCATTATATTGACGTGAACGATAAACAAACTTATCGCCTCTAGCTAAAGAAATCGTAAACTCAATTGGTACATTTTTATCATTAATAGTCTTCCGAAAAATCTTTAAACTTGGTGAGCCGACCTTCTCCGCCAGATTTCTGCTTTCTTCTTGATTAAGACAAACAGCTTCAACATCCTCAAACGCCATCACACTAATTTGGTCGTATTTTTCTTTCATGACATCATAAAGTGGCTTAGCATTTAAATCGTTTAAACTAAGTTCGGAAAATAATTTTTCCGGTAAATAAGAGGTGCTAAAAATTCGTGGCTCATTGTCAGCAAGCCGCAAACGAACAAGCTTATATGCTTTTTCATTTGAAGTTAGATTTAGTTGCGCTGCAATATTTTTATTTGGAATAATCAGTTCTAAGCTTTGATTTTTGGTTGACGCCTTTTGCCCTGTTCGTTTTAATTCTTCTGAAAAAGAATACATTCCACCGATATTAGGTTGATTAAGAAAAGTACTTGAAACAAAAGTACCCTTACCATGTAGACGGTATATTAATCCCCGTTCTTCAAGATCTTGTAATGCCAATCTAACAGTATTCCGACTAACATTATATTTAACTAGTAATTGCCTCTCACTTGGTAATTTAGCATTTGGCTTCATATCTTTTATTTGTTTTTCCAAGTCTAAAATAACTTGCCGATAAAGTGGTTTTGCCATTAATTCCCCCTCCTTAGTAAACTGGTTGATACCACTTAAAGTTTATCAAAGAAAGCGGTTCATTGCAATTTAATTTTTAGAAAATATAGTTAATAAAAAAATGCCTTTTATATAAAAAAGGACTAACTCTTTTAACGCTGCGAGCTAGTCCTCGATTAAAAATCATCTATCTAATTTTTATTTTTGAAATTTGCAAACTGTTTTACGCTTATTAATTTTCCTTTTCTCACTCTTTTTAATCTCTGATTATTCACGAATAAACCATGATTTTGAAGTGATAATTTATATTTTTCGGGTTTTGAACTTTCATGTTTATAATAGTTATTCTTAACCAGTGCCCTAACATCTTTATAAAAATAGCAAACTTGTTTTTCTGGTTTAATTTGTAAAAAAGTAGTTTTTTTCTGATATGTGCCTTCTTCTATTTTGAAAAAAGCTTTATCTTTAGGTGATTCAGGAATCATAGTTTTATTTAAGAGATAGTGTCCTGTCTGAGAAATATTGTAAACAAAATTATTGCCATTTTTGTTATAAATAAAAGTTCCAATATAAAAATATTTTTTCTTTTGATAAGCAACTATAACAAGTCCCACTACAACCATTGCAATAATGATAATTACAACTTTTTGAAGCATTGCCGAAAGTCCTCACCTTTTTTAACCTTTTGGATAAATGATTGTACAATTAAATTCCATCAGAATAAGTATCTGTTGATGTTGTTGGCTTTATATCTGTTACATCAAATATTTGCGTACCCTTTTTTGAGATATCAATTAAATCATTGGCAAAAGCGTCAACATCAGAATAATTTTTAAAAAGTGCTTCAAGCAAAGAACCTAGATTACATCCAGATACTACAGCTAAGCCAGATTTTTCCGTAGCCAGTGTAGCCGCCACTTTATATGGAGTTCCTCCAACCAAATCTGTAAATAAAAGTGTTTCTCCATCAAAAGTATTAATTGCTTTATCCAAATTTTCTTTTAGCTTTTCGTCACTCATGCCTGAAGAAAAATCAACAAATTGCCAATTGTCTGGAACCTTAACCAGCAGGTTAAGGGCTCCTTGAATTCCTGTTGCAAATGTTCCATGGCCAGTAACAACTACATTAATCCTATTCAAATCGAACTCTCCTAGATCATCTAATTACATCCATCCAATTGCAGCCATGCAAATTGAAAGTAAAAATGTTATAACGATTAACCAAATTGGATTAATGTTCTTCTTTAATAACCAATAAAGTAAGAAAACGAAAGCAAATGGCAGGAGATTAGGAAAGATTTTATCTAATAATTGCTTTTGTAAGTTAATTACAGTTCCACCAGCATGGATATTAATAGTTAAGGACATTTTTACGTAACTGGCAATTAAAGCACCAATAACTGTTAATCCTAGAATAGATGCTACGTGAGAAATAATTTTTGAATTATCTTGTATAACGTCAATAGCCTTAGTTCCCAAATTATAGCCCAAATGAGCCAATGGTATTCTAGACCAAAATAGGAATAAATAAACTAAGAAGAATATAATCGGCCCAAGAACATTACCGTCCTTAGCAATTGAAGCACTAATACCACCAACAATAGGCATTATTGTAAACCAAAAGATAGCATCACCTATACCTGCCATTGGACCAAATAAAGCATTTTTTAATCCTTTAATTGTTTCTCTATCAACATGATTTTCTTCCATCGTCAGAAGTAAACCCATCAAAATAGGATAAAGAGGCGGTGAACTATTGATGAACTCCATGTTATCTGTCATAACGGCTTTTAATCCTTTAGGATCATCTTTATAGATTTTTTCCCAATACGGTAATTGAGCCCACGTCCAACCTGGAGAGTGCATTCTTTCATAAGAAAATGAAGCTTGAACTAGGTTAGAACGAATACCTAGCATAGAGATTTCATGTTTAGTAAAAATACTGTTCTTACTCTCTTTCTTAGATGCCATCATTCATACCTCCATTTTGATAATTATTTGCATTATCTTTAATTCTTTCTTCCAGTTTAACTTGATCACGGTTATGATAAAATTCAATCATTGCAAAAACGGCTCCTACTAAAGCTACAGGAAGGACATTAGAGAATGGGATCATTGATGCAATTACAAAACCTAGAATCAGGTATGCTAGATATTGTCCTTTTAACATTACTTTCAATAGCATTGCAAATCCTACTGCCGGTAAGATGCCACCTGCTAACTCAAAGCCATGTGTCAACCAATGTGGCATTGAATTGACCAATATTTTCATAGGTCCTTGAGCAGCATAAGCACTTAAGAAAGCTACGATACCAAAAGTCAATGTGACAATAATTAATGGAATATAATTCAAACGCTTAAACGCTTTAGCATTTCCCTCTTCAGCATATTTATCAAATTTTGTTAAGAAAAGAGAAAAACTAGAATAGAAGAATAACAGGATATATTGCATTAACATCGCAAATGGTAAAGAAAGCCCAATTGCTGTACTTGGAGAAATTTTATTCATAGCAGCGATAACCACAGTCATGATACCGCAAAGAACAGTATTAGGTGGCTGAGTTCCACCAGCTGGTGTTAGCCCTGCAAAAGCAAGTTCAGTTAATCCACCTGCAATCACTCCTAATTGTAAGTTCCCTAAAATCGCACCAGTTATTGTACAAACAATAATCGGGCGAAAAATAAAGAATGCCTGTAACCAACAATCTAGACCAGCAATCATGGCCCAAATTGCAATCAGTATTCCTTGTGTCAAAGTAATAGTCATAATACTTCACGCCTTTCAAACTATTCCAACCAGCTAATTTTTCTTTAACAATTCAGCTGTAATTGGAATTTTTTTATCTCCTGGATAGTCTTCAATAAAGATATTTATCCCTAGTTTAGTAATTTCAAGTAAGTCATTTTTATCCTTATCATCTACATAAACTTTTTTAGTTATCTCTTCTTTCCCAGGCTGAAAATGCATATTACCTACATTTACTACCTTAATCGGAACTCCATTTTTAATTAACTTAAGTGCATCTTCAGGTGTCTTAACTACTATAAAAATATGCTGTCTATCAGCAGCTTGATTGATAATATCAATAGTATGCTGAATAGTAAAAAACCTTATGCCTACACCAGATGAATCAGCCGTAGTTGCCATTAATTTTTGCTGAAGCGAATTTTCTGCAGCTTGATCATTAGCCACTAAGATCAAGTTTGCCTTGACCGCTTTAGTCCACGTTACCCCTACTTGTCCATGTACAAGTCTGTTATCGATACGTGTAAAAACAATATTTGCCGCCATTTTAAAGCCTCCTTAATTTTATAAAATCACTGCTTTATTGTTTACAAATTCCTTTTCGCCTCCTACTTGTGCCTTTTTGTTTGAATGTGTTAGTTATTGTTCATTTATCTAGTTGCTATTATATGTATTCACTTAAAAAAATGCAAGCGCTTTTCGGAATTTTTTTCAGTAATTGCTGAAAAAAATTATTTATTAGCTTTAATTTTTTCTATCAGTAAATAGTTTAATTAAACTCATAACTAAAAAGCCATGACGTTCAAGTCATGGCCTTAATGTGCGATTAAAATTTTAATTCTTTATTTTTATATTATTTTCCCGTCTTAGTCGTGGTATACGCCTTCAGCCCACTTCTTATTTTCTTCATCAAAGAAGTGTACGTTATCCTTTTGATCAGGATTTGGTTTAGCAATACCATCGATTTTGGCAATTAAATTTTGTCTTTCCGGAGTAGACTCATATTTTGCATTTAAGAATGAGTCGACAATGTCAAAAATAAAGTCACGTCCTAAAACTATACCACCAAAGCCTAAAACATTGGCATTCAATTCACGTCGAGCATATTCAGCTTGAGCAACATCACCAACCATAGCTGCACGAACTCCCTCATTTTTATCTGCAGCAGTTGAGATACCGATACCAGTACCACAAAGGACAATACCTAAATCGGCACGACCATCGGCAACATCTTCAGCAACACGTTTACCGTAAATTGGATAGTGGGTTCTGGTATTATCATGAGTACCTTCATCAATAACCTGATATCCCTCTTCTTTTAAATGATCAGAAATAGCCATTTTGACAGAAGTAACGATATGATCATTTCCTAAAGCAATGACCATATGCTTATCATTTTTAGGATCAACAAATTCTGGCTGTGGTCTATCATTATCTAGCATTAGTAAGCCTCCTTAAATCATTTCTTCAAGCATATTTAAACGCACTTGATGGCGGCCACCAGCATATTCAGTATCCAAATAATGTTGCACGATTGAATAAGCCAGTTTTTCACCGACAATACCGCTACCTAAAGCAATAGCTTTTGCACCATTGTGCATAGCAGTCATGTGTGCAGTTCTTTCTTCATTAACATTTGCGGTAACCATGCCTTTAACCTTGTTTGACGCCATGGCAGACCCTACGCCGTATTCGTCAAACATGATGGCCTTTTTAATGCCATTGTCTAAGACTTCATGAGTTACCTTTAAACTAGATTCAACAAAATCCTCAGCAGGTTTTGGAGTAACATCCAAAACATCATAGTGATGTGTCTTCAGGTAATCTTTTACTTTTTCTTTTAAGGCAAAACCTGCCTTGTCACTACCAATGACAACCTTCATAGCCAAATCTCCTCTCAAAAAATTACTTATAAATAGTCGTAAATTGACTGTAATGCTTTTCCAACTCAGGCTCAATTCCCCGATTAGTAATTAAACCATCCACATTGCGCAAATCATAAAATTGGTGAAAATCACTATGATCCAATTTAGTATAATCAGCTGCCACAAATTTTATTTGTGAATGATTCAGTCCAATACCTTCGGTTTGACCTTCTTCTAAGTTAGCAGTTGTTAAAGAAGAATCTTTAATGCCATTAACACCAACAAAACCCACAGAAAATGACATAGTTTTTAGTTCATTATTGGCCAAAGCACCTACAAAAGCACCACTAATTCTTCGGTATGAGCCACCAACCATAATTAAATCGTAATCATTCATATTATTTTTGGCAGCTTCAAATACAGGCAATGAATTAGTAACAATCCTAAGATGCTTAACTTTTAAATTAGCAACCAGCAATTCTAAAGTTGTTCCAGGACCAACGTAAATTGAATCATTTTCATGAATCAAATTACAAGCCCTTTTTGCTACTTCATATTTTTCTTTACTATGGATTTCACGTTTTTGCTCATAACTTTTTTCAGTGCGAGTTTGATCAGATAATAATTGTGCACCACCATGGACACGTAGAATCTTACTTGCCTTGTGGAGCTCATTCAGATCTCGTCTGATCGTCATATCAGAAACTTTTAAAGCTTGTGCTAATTCGTCAACTGTGACAAATTTCTGTGTTTTTACAACTTGTAAAATAGTTTTCAGTCTTTCACTCTTTAACATTAGTAACCTACTTCTTAAACTAGATTATGCAACTAACTTAGTTCATTTTAATTATAGCTGTTCTCTTTTGTTTGTCAATGTTTGAAAGTGTTCGTTAACTAAATTTGAACCTAAATATTGCGTTGGGCCATATAAGTTGATAAATACAATCCACGGCTTTTTACCAAAAACAAAATTTTATTTATTAGGAAAAGCCCTATTAACTAAACCTAGTCTATATTTTATCAAGAAAAAATGCATCTTTTAGGTTGAAAAAGATGCATTTTCTTCTATATTAATCAGCAAAACTACTTTTTAATTGACTCAGCAATTTTTTCATACTTACGAACAGTGTCATAGTCACTATCTTTGGCTTTGACATATCCTTCATGAGAATAAACCCGCTCTATAACTTTTTTACCTTCTTTAGATTTACCAATGGCAATAAATGCATTAGCTAACTTTTCCCGGAAGGATTTAGACAAACTCGGGATGACAGAAATAGTGTCATTAGGAATTTCCGTTGTGTAATAAATTGGTACAACTTGGGACTTAATCTTAGGGTTGTCTTTAATAACATTATTACGGGCATCCTCAAAAACAAAGGCTGCATCAGTATCTTTATTTAAAACATTTAGAACCGCCTGATCATGTCCAGTTGTAGTAACCAGCTTACAGCTGCGAGGAACATCCAGTCCCTTTTGTTTTAATTCAGCAACTGGAAAAATATAACCGGACGTTGAGGTTGGGCTTTGAATGGAAATTTTCTTACCTTTAAGATCCCTCCAGCTCTTAATACCAGAATCTTTTCTAACTAAGATTTCAGAATGGAAAGTATGAACTAATTTTTTAGTCCAGTTGCCATCTGGTCTAGTCAAACCAAACCGCTCTGACTGTAATAAAACATCAGCTGCATGCTGTTTATGTGCTTGTACGTAGTCATCACCCGGTAAAAAACCGACATCGATTTTTTTAGATTTCATCGCTTCTACCAATGCATTGCCACTTGTTGAAACTGAAACGTGAACTGGAATACCCAGACGTTTTGACAGCATTTTTTCTAATGGCTTGGCCTTAGTTTCGAGCGTATTGGCAGAAACACTAGGTACGAACTGCACATTGAGAGATTTTGGCGTTCCACTATCAGCTTGCTTTTTAGTTGAGTTAGAGCACCCAGCAAGAAAAGCAGTACCCAAAACTGCAATAGCGCCTACTAAAAACTTTTTAAATTTTGGCATGATTTCCTCCTAAACTGGAAATATTGCAATCAAAAAGGCCCAGCATTCACGCGAAGTGATAATGCCAGGTCTGTTCATGATCATATTAAAAAACAGCAACAACTTATTGTTTAGATAAGAAAGCCGCACTTTCCCCATAACAAGTCGCTCATAATTTTGAGTTAATACATGCATATGGAGAAATCTGCCTCTCTTTCTTAGTCTAAGAAAATAATAGCACAATATTGAGAGTTATTACAGTAGTTTCATTATCAAAAATTGTTCTTTTATTCATTTTAATTTAGAAAGCGCTTTTACAAATAAATGAGAAACTAAAATTCATCAAAACCATCATCGTTATCTTTTTTCAGGTTTACATCAGTCTTTTTCTTTTTATCCTGATCAAAGAAAATATACATAATGGCGACCATAATAACTGCAAAGATAGCTACTCCAGTAGTAGAAATTTTACTATATGCCACTAGGAAGAAGCCCAAGAAAAAGAAAGCTACCACTTTTTTATTCATCATCATTTGCGCCAGCATTGCAAAGCCTAGTAACGGAAGTAACCCAGCTGCTATATTCATTCCAGTTTGCACAAATGGTGGAATGATGTTTAATAATTTTGCTACAGTTGATGAACCAAAATAAAAAGCTAGTGGGTTGAAAATAATTCCCGGCCAATTTTGTGCCCAGCCTGATAATAACATGTCTCGCGTTATCGCGCGCGTGTTTCCTTTATCCGCATCTTTATCGCAGCGGTGAATTAGCAGCAACATCACGGGTTGTCCAACAGCAGTATTTAACGCTAACATTACCGTAGCAATCGGAATTCCTAAAGTTAAAGCAGCAGCCGCATTTGCGTGCGACTCAATTGCTAAAGAAATCCCTAAAACAGTTCCAGCTATTAAATCAGGAGGATTATATGCTCCAATTGAGACAGCACCAATCATTGCAAGTTCAAGTGTTGCTCCCATGACAATGCCGTCTTGCAAATCTCCTAGAACCAGGCCAACCAAGGGACCTAAAATTATAGGTCTTTGTAAATAGCTGGTTCCTAACAACCATTCTGAATATCCTAGAAAATTAATCAAAAATATTAGTATTGTTTTTACAATCATTTTATCCACGCTTTTTTAAAAACTATCAAAATCATCTAGTGCATTCGTAGACGTTTCATCATTTAAATTATCAAAATTAACAATTCCCTCTTTAGCAGCCTCAATACTTTTATTTATAGCATCAGAAACATTTTTTTCATTAGAAGTTAAAAACTGCAGTAAAAAAGGTAAATTAATACCAGCTACCAAGTGCAATCTATCACTAGCAGCAACAATTTTTTGTAAATCAGTATTTACACTACCACCAACAATATCTGTTCCAAAAACTATGTCATCTTTACTATTATTAATAATTGTCTGAACGGCTTGAGGAAAATCTTTACATTCTGGTGTGTAGGCACATATTGCGAACAAATCCTTTTGCTTTCCCATAATAAATTCTGTGGACATCTTTAATCCTTTTGCAAAATATCCGTGTGTTGCAATCACAAATTTTGTCATAATTCCCTCCAAAAAATTGGTCTTATTGTCATACCAGTTTTGTATTTTACTATACCTATAAAAACCCGTCATATAAGCACCTAATCCTAAAAATATTTCTTCAGAATTGCTATCACTTCAATGTTAAGCTAATATTAAGTTATCTAACATTGACAAGAAAGAGCTATTAAAATGTTCAATATTATAAATAAAAGCGAACTAATTGCCAAAGACATCGAGTTCCAAATTTCAAATAAAATTTACGCTCATTATTTGCCTTCCGAAAGGAAGTTAGCAGATAAATATTCAGTTTCCCGAAATACAATTAGAGAGGCGCTGGAAATTTTAAAAAACAAAGGAGCCATTTCTTTAATTGTTAATGATTATGTTATTAATAAACCAAAAGAAGATTTAGACTGGCTAGAGTTTTTTGGCAAGAAAACTAATCATATTACTCGTAATTATATTGTTAAGAATGAAGTTTTTGAAGCTAACAAAAAGTTTGCTCAAAAACTCGAAGTTCCACTTGCTACACAAATCCACTTACTAGTTTATAAACGGACTGTGAATGAACAGCAAGATAATATAACTTTGTCAATTGATTATATATATGCTCCAGAAAAACTAGTTAAAAATTTACCTTTAAAACAATTACAAGAATATTCTTTTTGGAATTTACTTGCTAAAAAATATCGAGGCAAAAAACTAAAAGAGTACCAGAGTTTATCAATTGAATCAGTTAACTTTGAAGATGCTAATTTATTAGATATTCCCGTTAGAAGTAAAATTCTGCAGCGCTCATCCAAAATTTTTATTGACAACGAAGCTATTTACTTTGTATCAAAGAAAATTCCGTCCAATTCACTATTAATGTCAATAGATAACAATTTAAAGAAAGAAAAAGAACAATAATGAATAATCTTTATCATGCCCCTCTTTACATTCAAATAGAGGATTTACTCGAGAAAAAAATTCTTAGTAAAAAGTATTTACCTGGGTCTAAAATACCGAGTGAACGTGACTTAGCAAGACAATATGGTGTAAATCGCATGACTGTCAAAAAAGCTATAGATTCATTGAAAAAAAAAGGATTGCTTTATCGCAAACAAGGTAGCGGCACGTTTGTTACATCAGTAACTCCAGATAAAGAAAATGTATATTTTAATTTGTCTTTTACCGACAAAAATTCTAATTCAGGAATTTCTGAATTGTTAACCAAAAACGGCATTCACTTTTCTAATGAAGTTGTTGGAACCGATCTCATTACCGGCAACGCTTTTTTTAATGAAAAACTTAAATTAAATGACGAAAGTGGGGTCTTTGCCTTACATAGAATCCGAGAAATTAAAGAACAGCCTTTTGCTATAGAATATAACTACTTACCTGCTAAATTATTTCCGGATGCATCACAAGTCGATTTTAAGAATGTAAGTCTCTACGACTATATGGACTCTAAAAAACATAGACCTGTACATTTTTCCCAATTTATTCAAATTATTCCAGCTTTAACAAAAGAAGCCCGATTGTTAAAAATTAAAAAAGGAGACCTTCTTTATTACATCATTTATTATGGTTATGATGAGCAAGGTAATGCTGTTGAATATACGGAAAGTTATCTAATTTCAGAAGAATTAAATCTACAATTTACTCTTGGTGGTATTTTAGGTGAAAAAGAAACCTATTAAGTATAGCTACATAGACTTGCTAAAAAATCGTAAAAAGATTATGACTTTTTACGATTCTTTCTTTTGCTTTAATAATCAAATTGACGATAGTAGCGACGGAAATTAAGGTCATGACCAGTATATTGTTGATACCATGATGCTAAACGATCAGTTAAAAGCGATGTTATGATCATTGGCGAGCAAATTTGTCTAAAGTCATCATCAATTCCTTCGAATACAAAATCTTTAGTGTCAAAAACTTCAAAACTATTTGTATGCTTTGGCAAAAAGCGTTCTACTCGCTCGTCTAACGCGCGATACTCATCTTCTCCTTTAATTAGGTACACTGGTAAAGTATCATCAACTAATTCTAATGCACCATGGAAAAAGTCAGCTGAAGTAACAGGGCGTGTGCGAACCCATTGCATTTCTTCCAAAATACACATTGAAAACATGCATGTTTCACCCCACAGCATCCCTGACCCAACAGTCATAGTTAATGGGGCATTGTAATATTTACGTGCAATACTCTGAGCTCTTGGCTCAAATTCTTCTCTGAATCTTAATAGATTAGGATAAAGTTGCTTCATCTGATCTGCCCAACGGTCATAATCCTTATAGTAACCCCAATTTTGATAGATACGCAAAGTTAACATAAAGTACATCAAATAGGCATTTTCACATTCAGCTAGTGAACCATTAATTGATTCTTTTAACAATTTTCCTAATGCAGATTCTGGATTTTTGGTGAAACCATATACATCAATTCCTTTTTGATTGCAGTACTTCACTGCTGCTACAATTTCCTTAGTATCACCCGAATCCGAGGAAGTAAGAACCAAAGATTTATTTGTAAGATAATTAATATCCTTTTTAACTAATAATTCACCAGCGTTTTCCAAGTAAACTGGAAAATCAGACAAATGCCGCAGGTATTCTGCTACTGGATACCATTCCATCCACGTTCCACCGATACCAATCATTACAATATTCTGATAATCGTTCTGAGATAATTTATCAGCTAATTTTTCGATATTTTCTCTTTGAGAATATACGTCTTTACCATTTTGCAAATATTTTTCTACATCAAAATTTTTCATTATTGTCATTTTATTCTCCTTTTAAATCTAAGCTCCCAGAATCTTGAAGTATGCTGCCGCTATACTTACCACCAAAATAATAAACATAATTAGCAACGGATTAAGCTTCTTCTTGAGCATCCAATAAGTTACACCAAATAAAGCAAGAGTAGCAATTCCAGGAAAAATGCCATCTAGTAGAGACTGCACTGTTGATGCACTCTTACCAACACCAATCTTGGTAATGAAATTAACACTGACCATTTCTTGAGTCATTGCACCTACAACCATCATTCCGATCATTGAGGCATATTTGGTGATTTTATCCATCATTCCCGAATTTTCGACATTATTAATTACATTCGAGCCCAGACTATAGCCTAAAAATGTACCATAATATCTAATAATGTAATGTGGAACATTGAATACTAAGAAAAATAGTATGGGGCCTAAAATACTGCCTTTAAGGGCTAATGTTGTTCCGATACCTGTTGCCAAAACTCTGAGAGTACCCCAGAAAAACGAATCACCTATACCTGATAGTGGACCCATCAAGGCTAATTTAACCGCTGAAATAGAAGTCTCATCAAAATCTTCATTGCTAGCATTGGCTTCTTCCATTGCCACAGAAATTCCAAGTGGTAAAGTCACAATATATGGCGTCATATTGTATAATTCCAAGTTACGTTTTAAAGCATGAATGAATTTATCTTTTTGGGGATATAATTTTTTCAAAATAGGCATGATTGCCCAAGTAAAACCAACATTTCCCATTCGTTCATAATTCCAAGAATGTTCATAAGGAATACTGCGCCAAAATAATTTAACTAAATCGGATTTGTTTATTTTCTTATCATATTTAGGTTTAATATTAAAACTCATCGAAACCATCACCTTCCTGTTCTACACTTGGTTGAGCATCTTTACCCTTTTGACTCTTATCATCTCTATCAAAGAAAACGTACATTATGGCAGCCATTATTACTGCAAAAATAGCTACACCAGTAGTTGATATCTTGCTATAAGCTACTAAGAAAAAGCCGAAGAAAAAGAAAGCTACAACTTTTTTGTTCATCATCATTTGTGCTAGCATTGCAAAACCCAAGAGTGGTAATAGTCCTGCAGCAACGTTCATTCCATCTTGGACAAACTGAGGTATTATATTAAGCAACTTTGCTACGGTTGAAGATCCAAAATAAAATGCTAATGGTATGAAAACCAGACCTGGCCAATCTTGAATATATCCAGCAATCAGCATATTTCGCGTAAGTGCTCTAGTATTACCCTTTTCTGCAGCACTATCACAACGGTGAATGAAAGCCAGCATTAATGGTTGACCAGTTGCAAGTCCTAAAGCCTGCATAATAGCAGCAATTGGAATACCCAATGTTAATGCTGCACCGGGAGCCGCATGAGTTTCAATAGCTAAAGAAATACCAATTATTGAACCAGAAACTAAATCAGGTGGATCATAAGCACCAATTGAAACCGCACCAATCATCGCAAGTTCAAGTGTAGCTCCCATAATTATTCCGCTCCGCAAATCACCTAAAACCAGCCCCACTAAAGGACCTAGAATGATTGGTCTTTGCAAATAACTAGTTCCAAACAACCATTCTGAATATCCTAATAATCCAACAAGAAAAATCAGAAAAGTTTTTAGTATCAATTTTTACACCTCCTTCAAAAACTTTTTAGCATCGATCTTGTTTTCAGTCGGTACCATCTGGATAAAAAGCTCCACTCCTTGATCTACAAGTTTTTGCATTATTTCTACATCATCATGATCAATAAAAATACTCTTAGTCACTTGTTTTTTGCTATCCTGATATGGCATATTGCCTAAATTAATTGCTTTTTCACCGATTGCTTCAACCAGTTTGGCCGCAATTGGCAGAGTTTCACATATGACAAACAGCTTGTATTTATCTGTAATTCCACTTTTTATTTGCTCAATGGCTTCGTCACAAGTTTTAATAACCACTTTAGTTCCAGCTGGCTTTGCTAATCTCAAGGCCTTCATGCGGAGCGGATCTTTTTTGACTGTATCACTTACTAGTAATAATGCGTCTGCGCCTAAAGCTTGTGTCCATGAAAAAGCAACCTGGCCGTGCAACAGCCTATAGTCAACGCGAATCATCTTAATCATTTTTAAACCTCCTAAACTAATTTAACTTTCATGATCTGAATCCCACTTTTTCTTGATATTTTTGATTTCTTCGTCGTAGTCATCCGTTTTAATTGCAATTTTTTGATCAAACTTGTCAAAATAAGGATGCGTAGCCCAAGCCTGAAGCTCGTCAGTCATTTTTGCTGCCACTAATTGCACTACTGGCAATGAATAATAGGGTTCAAAAAACCAGTTATTCACAGCTTGGGTTTTCAAGATTCTCTGATCTTTTTCCAAATGATTTGAACTAGTAATAAAAAACACATTTGGCGTTATTTCTTTTAATGCTTCAAAAACTTCTGAGAATCTTGTTTTCCCAGAAACAGGTATATCATCAATTAAAAAGACGGTATGATTTGGCGTTAATTGCATATCCGGCCCATGAAGAAATTCTTCTAGTTCGTAGTACATTGCAGGTCTTTTTAGCGTTTCTTGAAACTTCAATGCACCTTCCCTTGCAATTCCATAATTGGGTCCATTGCCACAGAAAAAAGTAGGGTTTCTCATTGAAAGGGCAAAATAATTATTTTGAATAAATTTTTCTGTTTCCGCCATCAACTCCTTTTGGTATGCAATAGTTTGCTGTAGTTGCTTATAAAAGTCTTCTTTTTGTTGTGAATCTAGGCTACTAATCTCACATCCCAGCAACAAAAAGAACTCAACCAGTGTTTGTACGCCAACAGTCACATAATCTACGTACTCATTACCAGGACCATAATCAAAAATTTCTTGTGAGTATTTGCTCATTTGACTATCAAGATTGCCAGTTAAAGAAACTTCAAATACATCATTTTTTTGTAAATACTGCAAGCAATTAATAATATTGGTCGAAGAACCACTCTGTGACACAACAACAATAAATGTATTTTCTTGAGGCGCAATACCAAATTGCATAACGTATTCCGGTGTATGAAGATAGACCGGCTTTTTTGTCATCTCTTGCAAAGAATCTTGAATCATTGCCAGAGCATTGTAAGAAGAACCTGATGCAATTAAAGTAATACTCAAATATTTCTTTTTTAAAAATAGATTTGCTACTCCGCTAATTAATTCATCCCTTTTTTTAAAATTTTCATCTAATTTTTCAGATGAATATTTCACATAATCTTGCATTCGCATTTTCAGCATCTCCTAAGTGGTTTCTAATATATACCATTTATCGATTTAACTATACCACTATGATCTTCTTTTGCAAGCGGTTTCTAAAAATAATATTTCAGAATTGGATCTTTTTTATTATTAACGATATTTCAGGCATAATAAAAAGACCGCTAAAAGTCGTAAGAAAACGCTGGTTTATCAGTCTTGAAATTGAAAATATTAAACTAAATACTACACTTGCTTTAAAAATACCGTCAAATAATTAAATAATTTCTGTATTCCCTATATTTAAGATCATTGCAATTCTGCACAGATTGAATATACTTCTTTAACTTATCGCAGATAACAATAAGTCTATATGTATCACAAAAGACCACACTCCCTCTGAGAACTTGCGTAGTTTGCGTTTTAAGTCATAAAAACACCTCCAAATTTTTTTCAAATTTGGAGGTGCTATCAAAAAATTCACTTTTAAAACAATATTAATTATCGTATTTTTTATCACTAATTATTTTGCCGTTACCAATTGACTTAATCTTTTGACTGCTGTCATCGCTGTCGCCAGTTTGTTTGAAAAGACCGCCAGTGTATAACATCACTTGCTTATGTTCAAAATCATCATGTTCAAAAGTGTAAGTAATCTTGTAAGTTACGCTGCTACAATTATTTGGCGCTGGAGTAATCGAAACTACAGAACATTCCATATTATATTCATTAATATCGTCATCCTTATCAAAACCAGAATTTTGAGAATGAAGTTCCTGATAACCTTTATTTTCTGCTCCACCGACAAAGTCATCCTCATCAGGAGATGTAAAGTCGTTTTCTAAAAGCTCTTCAGCATCATCTTTACTAATTAAGCCAGGCCATTCGGGTTTAATGATATTACTGCTGCTATCATCGTCATCTTCAAAGCCCATATCGTCATAATCAACAGACTCTGATTTGATAGATTTACCATCAACTTTAGTAACCACATAGATCTTCATATCATCAGTTACAGGGTAATCTTTAAACACTTTCGTGCCCTTTTTATCAAGATTGCCCACTTTTTTATCATTAATGTAAATCGTGGCAGAAGGGATACTTTTAATCATGAAATTAACAGTTTTAATATTCATGTTAATTTCTTTATTAGAAAAAATAGTGGTACTTTTATCGGCAGACAACTGATGGCCAGACGCAACTGATTTTACTTCAATGTGGTATTTACCCGGAAATAAAGGAGCAATTTTTTTATAATAGTCCTCACCACTGCCGTCAACGCCACCAAATTTTTTATTGTTGACATAAATAGTAGAATTGGCGTGATTCGTTCTAATCTGTGGTGTATAAGTCTTTAATTGCAAACAATATTTGGGGAATAAAAGTAAATAACGACCACTTTGGACCAAGCTGACATTTTCATATTCATTACCGTATTTAAAAGCATCAGCCATTTTATCTGCTTCAACGTAGTGTTCCGCATAATATTCCTGAGTTGGCTTTAGAGCTGCTGTTGTTACACGAGCATTAGGATTTTCAGAAACTACGAATTGGGCTAAATCAGAATGAGGATTTTTCAAACTGGCTGCAATCTGATTAATTTGATTATTTCTTTGATAATGATTAGAACCCCAAGCATAGAATGCCGCAAATGCAACAATCAAAACTCCCAAGCAGATTAGCAAGACCTTATTTCTTTTTTTCATGGGATGATGGACTGAGCTCGCCGTGGCTTGTGGCTGATTAACAACTGGCTGCGCGGCAGTATTTTTCTGCTGACTGCGATATTCTTTTCTACTATGCAGCGTCTGAGGCAATTTTTGACCACAGTTAGGGCAAAATTCCGCACTCGGTTTTACCTCTTTACCACAATTAGGACAAAATTTTTTATCATTCATTTCCTTCACTCTATCTACATTGAACCATTTTGCATTGACATAATTTGATTGATGATTGAATGGACCATGGAACTATAAATAATTGAATCTAAAATCATCAGACACACAAAAATAATGGCAAAAGCAATTAAAAAGCCAAAAATTTTATCATGCACTGCTCCCTGATCGCCAAATAATATAATATGCTGGCTTGCAAAGAATAAAGCTAACATTATGATAAACACGGCAATCATGAATTTAATGCTATTTAGTCCTAAAAGCATTAGTAAAAAGAATGCGGCAGAAATAATCAGATTGAAGTTGCAGGCATGGGCACCACGATTAATAAACTCAAAAAAGCTCAGCTGTCTGTCATAGACATACCGATAACCAGCATAAAAGCCGCCAATGACTATTGCTTCAAATATCACCAGTACCACAAATATTTCGAGCATAATGTTAAAGGGAACATGAAAATTCTCCCAGCCATTAATGTTGGCTCCCATGCGGTTGGCCCAGTTAATCAACGTACTTACAATAGTATTGGCACAATAATATAGACCCAACACCACAAAGGCATCTTCAATCAAAATGGTCAACCAACCATACCAACTTGCCACATTAGGACTACTAGTACCTGGATTGCGCCAGGAATCAACACACCATTGCCAGTAATTTTGAAATTGATCTCCATAATTAACTGGCTCACTGGCAGCTGGAGGCTGAGGTTCAGTCTGTTTCGGCTCTACTTGAGCAGTGTTTTCAACTGGATTAGTAGGCGCCTCTTCTACTTTTTGTACACTAACATTGCGCAAATCATAACCGCAAGACGTACAAAAATTGACGTCTTTTCCCATTATGGCGCCACATTGTGGACATTTTTTCATTGATAATTCCTTCTTAATTCCACTATTTTAGATATTTATTTACTACTTTAATTTTATACCACTATTTATGGATTATTGCATAGCATAAAATCTATAAAAAATAACATACTACCACTATTAAATTTGTTCATTGTTAGTAATAGTAAGATATTACTAAAATGCATAATACAGAGTAATTTTAAAATTATTTATAAACACTGTCAAATACTCTTTTAATCACCATCTTACTGCAATCTTATAATATATAGTTACACCGGTAATATGTAGTAAACTATAAGGTATAGATATATTGTATGTGAGGTTAAATTATGAAAATTGTTAATTTAGATAGTTATGCTCTAAACCCAGGTGATTTAGATTGGTCAGCAGTTGAAAAATTAGGTGAATGTACCTTTTACGATCGTACCCCAGTGGACGATGATGATGAAATTTTAAAGCGGATTGGGGATGCTGAAATTGTTTTAACTAATAAAACTCCACTTGACCAACATGTGCTTGAGACTGCTCCCAACGTTAAATACATTGGTGTGACTGCTACCGGTTACAATATTGTTGATACGACTGCAGCTCGTGAAGCTGGCATCCCTGTCACTAATATTCCTACTTATGGTACTGATGCAGTTGCTCAATTTACTTTTGCATTGCTACTTGAAATTACCAGTCGAGTTGGCTTACATAACAAATTAGTCCATGAAGGTCGCTGGAGCAGCAACCCTGATTTTACTTTTTGGGCTAAACCGCTAATGGAATTGAAAGGTAAAACATTAGGACTTATTGGCTTCGGTCATATAGCTAAAAAAGTGGCAGAAATAGGTCATGCTTTTTCTATGAATGTGATTTTTTGGAACCATCGGCCAAAATCAGATTTACCTGATTACGTCAAGCAGGTTGAACTTGATCAACTTTATCAACAAGCAGATATTATTAGTCTACACGTACCACAAACACCGGCAACCACTGAAATGATAAACCAAGAAGCAATTAGTCAAATGAAAGATGACGTCATTTTAATTAATACTGCTCGCGGCGGTTTAATTAATGAAAAAGACGTCGCCGATGCTTTAAATGAAGGAAAGATTGCTACAGCGGGGATTGACGTTGCCCAAAAAGAGCCTATTCCTGCTGACAGTCCACTTCTTTCTGCTAAGAATTGTTACATTACACCTCATATTGCCTGGGCGCCACGCGAAACCCGCAATCGCTTACTGGGCATTGTCGTTGAAAATCTGCAGGCATTTCTAAAAGGTGAAAAATTAAACGTCGTAAATTAAATATCATAATCAAAAACCAGTAATCTTGATTGAGTTACTGGCTTTTTTATTCTCGAAATTCATTTTCCGTGCTTGACCTTGACGCTGCGTCAACCAATATACTTAATTTTGCAAGTGAGGAGAGTTTAACCATGTCGTATTCTATCAATGAACTAGCAAAACTAGCTGGTATTTCAACACGAACTTTACGCTATTACGATAAACAGGGAATTTTAAAAGCGCGCAGGAATCCCGAAAATAATTATCGCTATTATGAAGAAAGCGAAGTTGATCAATTACAAAAAATACTATTTTTAAAGCTATTTGACTTGCCATTGGAACAAATAAAACAGGTGATGCAGTCTTCACCGAAAACCCAATATCAAGTTTTACGAAACCAGCGGGACAAAATAGTCGCTCAGCAACAATATCTAGATGATTTGATTAGGAATTTAGACAAGACACTTGCAACAATGAAGGGAGAAACACAAATGACTGACACGGAAAAATTTGCCACATTAAAAAAAGAAATGATTAACAAAAATGAAAAACAATATGGCGCAGAAATCAGGGAGAAATATGGTGACGCTCAAATAGATCTTAGTAATGAAAAATTTAGTTCTTTATCTGAAAATGAATTAGCACATTTCAAAAAACTAAGTGCTGAAATTTTAACTGAATTAAAGAACTTTGATAATACTGCTGGTGTCAAACAAGATGCTGCCAAGCACCTTTTCGACTTACACAAAGAATATTTACTGACAATTTGGCCTAAAGGCCAATATTCGGCAGAGGCGCACAAGAATCTTGCCCAAATGTATGTGTGTGACCCACGTTTTAGCAAATATTATGAAGAAGCCACGGGCAACCCTGACGCTGCGAAAATATTGAAAGCAATCATTGATTATTATGCGTAAGACTCTTTAATCTATATAAAGTTAGTTGCAAAATAAAACCTTTCAAATACAAATTCGTCAAGAATTGTTTTGAAAGGTTTTTTGTTTAAAGCGATCATATTTAATAAATACTAAATCATGATAATTTCGTTCTAATCATCAGCATCTTCATCAAAATCAATAATTTTTACTTTTGTTATATCAAGACCAGTGACGTCTTGTAAATTATACAATTTGACAAATAAATATTGCTGTCAAAACAAATATGTTCAATATTAAAAGGTTTAAACACAGTTTTTTGAAAGATATGTTTCTTAACATTATTAACGGTGGAACAAGTTGGAGTGCTACTATTATCTTTGAACCATTACAACACAGACTAATTTACTAGAGATTACTGTCATCATTTATTGCTTTACTATTAGCAAGCCAGATCTAGAATAGAGAAACAATGCCGTGATATGTATTAAGGCAATTTTTACTATTAATAAGGTCATTACGACTCCCAGAGAATTATGAAGTAGTGGTTTTTTATTTTCATAAATGGAATGCTAAATAAAATCTTATTTTTTAGATTTACTAGTTACTCAGCTATTTAGGATAGTTGCAATGGCAAACAGTTTTATTTTGCTCTTTACGATTTATAAACTCACAAAACTCTTCTTCTAAAGTTTGAGCTTCTTCTTTACTAATTTTTGACGCATTATAAAAACATCTTTCATTTGGTTTAAGCTTATTTTCATCAATGTCATCTATATACCATTTTTTGATCTTTCCATTTAATGACTCATAACCCTTATAATAATTGGGATTATTTATCATAATAAATAAATGTAATAGAGCATGTTCAACCAAATTACAATAAACAAGTTGATCAGGCATTTGGTACCTGAATCCATGATCTGGAAGACAGCTTAAGCAAGGATTATCAGCAATTGCCTTTTCTTTACATAAATCTTGAAACATATTCTCTGCAACGTGATGTACATATAATCCGTTTTTAGACTGTTCATATTTTTGATGTTTTATTTTTTTGTTTTTTCTAGAAAAATAATTCTTGTATGAATCAGCTTTAAAGTAAGGGTCAGTAACCACTTCGTACTTATATTTAAGACATTTTACTAAATCGCAATATGTAAAAGAATTACACTTCAAAATACAAAAAATTTTTTTAATATCAAATTTTTTACCACTATTATTCTCATTCATTTTATTCTTACCATCCAATTATATTTCATAAATATACTTGAATATATTATAATATAAAGTGTAAGCATTTCAAACTTTTTTACAATACAAATAATTCGCTATACATTTTAATTATATTAATCAAGATTTTTTAGTTCATTAGAGGAGAATTCATACTCTCATACTATTGGAGGAATTAACTAATATTTCAAAAAAAACCTAACATTTAATACTAAAATCGTTTTTTAAAAACATAATGAGAACTAGAAGTTGAATATTAGCAAAAAATTCTTATTTTAGTAGCAATAAATAGCTACAATACTCAAAATGTAATATTGGTTAAGTAATAATGATTCACCAGGTTTAATTAACAATTAGCATAAGTCTTTTAGAATACCTAAAATAAAAAAACTAATCACAATGAAAATTTGTTACCTTAAATAAGTATCACAATACATCTTATTAAATTTATCAATTAATAATAGATTTAAAAACGCTTTATAACAATCTTCTACAAATTTTTAATTAGTACTTCCATTTAAATTGATTCCATTAATTTATATTTATCTAGTTTACTTTTAGAATCATCAATCTCAAAATTAATTAAATTTTATTTCTATGACGCTAGAAAATTGTTATTTTGTATAGTATTAAAAATATATTATAAACTCGTGATAAAAGTTTTCCTAATTTAACTATTAAAATATCAATTAAATTATTGATAATACTTGTTTTATATATAATAATAAATTAAACATTAGCTAACAATTAAAAGTCGATGGAAAGAGGAAAATGTGAAATGGAAAAGTTAAATAAAAATTTTTTAGATTCAATAGATGGGAAAAATTTGAATTTTTTAATTGGTGCAGGTGCAAGTAGTTCAAGTTTAAAAACTATATCTCATAATGATAATGGGGCGAAAAATATACCAAGTATAGAGGACCTATTTAATAAGTATGAGAACGATAGAATTGCAGCTGCACTTTTAAAATTTATTTTCTTTTCAATGTCTGTAAAAAATGGGCTAATAACTGCCCACTCCAAACGAGACAAAGGAGTAAAAGAAAATCTTAAAAATTATAAAGTTTTTATTAAAAATGTCATTACTTTATTAAATAGTACCGGATTCGAGCGACCAAAAAGAGCAAATATTTTTACGACTAACTATGATACTTTTTTTGAACTAGCTTTTGATCAGATAGCTCATATGCATCCTTTAGCTTACTTTAATGATGGATCACGTGGCTTTTTTACACGAGAGGTAAGTTATGAGAATTACTTTTTTAATATCAGTCACAGCGGTTCAATGGATACTTACCGAAGAGAAATTCCTTCAATTAACCTATATAAGATGCATGGATCGCTTTCTTGGAATAAAAAGACAATTGATAAAGATGATATTATTATTTCCTCAAATACTAATCCAGTATTAGACAGTCTAACAAAGGCAAAAGATAATGAGTCTTTTTATGAGAAAGTTTATAAAGAAATAAATATTTTTTATATAAATCTTAAAAACCCTGGAAGCAGCAATGAGTCTGAAGAAGCGTTCAAAAAAGTTACAGAAGAAGAGTTATTAATTAACTTTGAACGTTTACTTAATAACCTAAAGAAAACTGAAATTAAGTCCGCAACAGATTCAAATACATCGTTAAAAAAGAAAGTCAGGGAAGATTTACGTAAATTTAAAGAAATTTACGACGCATTATTAGTAGTAAATCCTACAAAGACAAAATTTAAAGAGACTGTTTTTGAAGAGCAATATTATCAACTATTCCGTGCTTTTGAAGAAGAATTACAAAAGCCTAATTCAGTATTAATCGTTTTTGGCTTTTCTTTTAAGGATAAGCATATAAACGACATTCTTAAAAGATGTTTAACTAATCCGACATTACAAGTTTTTGTTGTTCCTTATAGTCAAAAAGATGAACTAAATGTTAAAGAAATATTTACTGGTTATGGAAATGTCTCTTTTTTAAAAGAAGAGAGTGAATCTAAAGATAAAGATTTAGCAAATGAAAATATAGAATATAAAAATGGGGATTTTGATGTTTTAAATGATTTTTTATCTGGAAAGAATGATTTTAATGAACACAATTGAAGAAGAGACATGTGTAGGTTTTATTATTGAAATAACTGGAGTTAAAGTAAAAGCAAGAATGCTTTCCAATAGTAATGATCTAACCTATTATAAAAATGGAGATAGTTACAGAGGAGTAGGTATAGGTGAATATGTAGGTATTCGACGTGGACCGTATAAATTGGTGGGAAAGGTTGAGCATGAATATCTTCATGACCTTGAGAAAGATCCAAATAGACAAGAATTTACGCCTAACAGATTTATTCGCGAAGTGGATATTTCCATTGTTGGGGCTTTTAAAGAAGATAAATTCTATTTTGGAATTACGATATTTCCACAAATATTTGCAGAAGTTACTCTTTTAAAATCAGAAGAAATATTTCAGGTTTTAACTGGAAATTCCAAAAAAATTAAGTTCCCACTTACCATTGGTAAAACAATACCAGAGGGAATAAATTATTCAATTGATTGGAAGAATTTTTTTAATACTCATTTTGCAATTTTTGGTAATACTGGGAGTGGCAAGTCAAATACTTTAGCCAAGCTTTACTCTGCACTATTCAGTAAAGCAAAAAATGAGAAATGGAAAATAGATAATTCAAATTTTATTTTTTTAGATTTCAATGGGGAATATACTAGAGAAAATGCACTCACTAATGAAAAGGACATTATTTACCTAGACACATCTACTAAAAATGGAAAAGACAGAATCAGTTTGCCTAATGCTGAATTTTGGGATCCAGAAATGTTAGCAATATTGTTTTCAGCCACTAAACAAACTCAAGAGCCATTTTTAAGAGCGACATTAAATTATTATAGTCCCCAAGATCAAAAAATAAGTACTGATAAAATGCTTGAATTTATTAAAACTGCTTTTAGACAAGTCTTTTTTGGAACTTATCAAAATGAAAAGACACTAAGTTTACTAAAAATTGTTTTAAATGATATTAAGCCAAATTATGATAAGATTTTACCAAAAAAATCTATGCTAGCACACTGGTTAAACTCGACATGGAATAGTACGCTTCATAAATACTATTTCATTCCTGATGCAGATTATATAAATTATTCCTATAATACTTATGGTAAAAGTACTAGTATTCAAAAAGATAAAGTTTTTTATTTTGATTCAAAAAATCATGATATTTTTTTAAAGGAAGTTAAAAAAGAACTAGAAAAACATAAGATTATTGCCGAAGAAAACTGGAAAAATAGTCCACTAAAATTGCTGTCGGCTTTAGTACACCTAGAAATGATTTATAAATTAAATTATGGTGACACACAGTTTGATTATGTTAATCCCTTGCTAAACCGTATTGAATCAAAAGCTGACATGTTTGATAAAGTAATTAAAATTACTAATGATGATAATGAAGATAACATAACTAAATACTTTTGTACTGTTATCTCTTTGCGTAATGCAAATCGAGACACTAAAGACATTATTCCTTTATTAGTTGCAAAATATATTTATCAAAAACAGAAACGATTAATTGGAAATTCCGAAAAGATTAATAGAACTACACATTTTGTCGTAGATGAAGCACATAATATACTTTCAGCAAATAATAATAGGGAAGATGACAAGTGGAGAGATTACCGACTAGATGTTTTTGAAGAAATCATTAAAGAAGGAAGAAAATTCGGATTTTATTTAACTATTGCTAGCCAGAGACCTGCCGATATTTCTGCAACTATTGTTTCCCAAATGCATAATTTTATTATTCATCGTTTAGTGAATCAGAATGATTTAAATATGTTAAGTAACACATTAAATTCCTTAGACAGAGTTTCACAGTCAGCAATACCAACATTAGCACCGGGATGTGCAATTTTTACTGGAACTAGCTTTCAATTGCCTATTATGGTAAAGGTTGATCAACTTGATGATCAAATGGCACCTAAAAGTGAAAATGCAGAACTTGATAAAGTCTGGAATATACCAAAGGATAAATCTTAATTTAATCTCAAAATACTACATAATATTTTCCAAGGGACTAAAAGCATTCATTATTATTTTTCCCACTTAATCAATCATTTCTTTAAAATCATTCCTGCTCCACAACCATAATGGATTTTGCAGGTCGGTTGGGACAAATTCAGTGCCCTGTAATTCTTTTGCCCAAGCATTAATTACATAGGTTTGCACTTTAGAACTTTCCATTTGTTCTTTGGTAATCAAGCCCAATTTATAACTTGCCCTTATTATATGCCTATCTGCAGCAATATAAATATCATTGGTATTTTTCAAAGGAACTGCAGTGCAATTGCTAAGAACATACAGCCAGTAATTGCAAAGCTTATTGCCAGACAAGTATGGAAACTTTTTTTTGGCATCTTTTTGCATAAAATGCCTTATTTTATTCACATCATTATCCAAGTTGTTAGCGAATTTGATAATATTACCGTCAGAAAGTTCTGTAAACGTCTGACATAATTTAAGCCAAATATCTGTCTGCTTATTCTTTTGCAAAGCAAGCCGATACTTATTCAAAGCTTTTTGTACTGATTCATACTCAGCATTAATAACTTTTGCCGGTATAAAAACAAAATTAGTTTCTGGATCTTCATATGTCTTCAAAGCATTTTTCCACAAAGTATAGGAATTTCTCTGATAATTTAAAGCCATTGGCAACGTGAAATAGAGCGCATTTTCATTGGTACTTGGATCTAGGTGGGGGTTGCTATCTTCAGGTAAAGTAGTATCACCTAAATCGCCATTTTGGTACATTTGATAAATTTTTCTTGCTTTTTTAAGAATTACATCTGACATAAATTGCTGACCTCACTTATTTTTCTAAACTAACACTTATTATTTACACATCAAAGCACTGAGGTATTTGTGCAAATATTTCTCTTTTTCTTCAGGATGATATTGTGTAATAAAACGCGGATGCTCAAGTGGAACTATTTTTTGAAAAAAGCGCCACTTTTTATTAATTTTGCTTAGTTCTTGATAATTTTGACCACTCCCGATGCAGTAACAAATAGAAGTATCAATTCCAAAGTTAATTTGCGTTTTAAGTGCAGAAATCATAAAAGGAGTTAACATTTCTTCAACTCGCTTATTTTCATAATAATTGCAGTTTACTTGGTTACCCTTAGAATTAGTCTTGCAAATGCCGAAGGGGCAAACAAAATTGAGGTAAAAATCATAATAAAACTTGATCCTTCCACCGTATTTATCTATGACTTCATTTAAAAAATTAGAAGCTGCATTACTGAAATGAAAATTTGCCATTGAAATTCCTGTTTCTTTTTGGAGATTTGAAGCATCTTCAAAGGGAACTCCTGTTATTGCAGAACCTCTTCTTGCCGGTGAACTGCCTAATATAAAGCGGCGCTTGTTAGTGTCATTGAAATATTTGTGATAGAAAATTTGGATCATTTGTAAAACTTGCTTTTTATTTCTGCCACTATAAGGATTAATTATTTTATATGGTTCAGGTAAATTAATTTTTACATTACCTAATTCCTGATCAAATTGAAAAACTTTATCTGAAAAAGTTTGTTTTTGTTTCATAAATGCCTGCTATCATATAAAGTTACAAAATTATATAAGCAAATTATAGCACATACGTTCGTAGCAATGCTAATTTTTTAAGAAATTTAGTAGAAATGGAGGATGTGTCCTAAATTTGGGAGTCACATCACTAACTCATTCCGACTTTCTTTTTACTCAATTAATTTTTTAAAGTAAGTGATCTTAATCCAAAAAACTTTCTTTTGGTATAACAAGGAAAGACTTTGCAATTTCACCTGTTACTTTCAGTTATCTCGTCTAAACTGTTAACAGCCTAGCACAAGGATATGTCATCAACAGGATAAATTATGGAACCAGAAAAAGACCATTCATTAACTTCAATCAAGTCATGAATGATCTTTTACTTTTAAGCATATCTATATGTATTGATGAATCTTTTTACGAAAAAATATTAAAAATCGTTTTCTTGATTAAGCAGATTGATACTTTTTAATTTGATCGTACTCTTTACCTTTTTTTGCCTTAGCATTACGAAAATCTATATCTTCCTGCAAATTCAGAAAATATTTGTCACTCACGCCAAATATCCTTCCTAATCTAATAGAAGTATCTACTGTTATTCCAATTCTGTCGTGCAATATATTTTGAATTCTTGAAGTTGGCACACCTATTAATTTTGCTAGCTTATATGCTGAAATTTGTAGCGGCTTCATAAATTCTTCCTTTAATATTTCTCCAATTGTGGGTGTTGAAATTTTAGCCATTTTATTAAACTCCTAATTAGTGATAATTAACAATTTCTACATTTGTAAAAATACTTTGCTTCTTAACAAAAAAGCAGATTCGCTATTCTTTATTAATTCCAACAATGAGCTTTCCAATTTTAATAGTGCTTAAGTTCTCAATAAGATTTAACCAAGCTCAGTGAATTTAATTACTCTAATCTTTATATTTAAGGAAAAGTATGTAAAAATTGATAATTTTTTGGACTGATTCATAAGATATCTTTTGGTGGACAATATGCAAATCTTATCAAAAATTTTTATTAGCTATTTAGTAGAAAGGTTTTCCTAATGACTCAAGTCGGTCATAAACTGATTCATAGTATTTTCGCCCATTAAAAGAAAAATCCAAAGCATTTAAATCAGATAATTTGTATTCATTTATACTATTTTCAAATTCTTTTAAGTATACATTCCAAAAAGCTACATATTCATCGTCTTTAAGTTTCTCAATTAAATCTACTTTCGAATGAAAATCAGGATTTTTACTTAGTATTGTTTTAATTGACCGATAATGGTAGCCTAAATCAGCAATCAAAACTTCCGCATCATAATCTTTTTTCCCAAAATCTTTTTTACTCTCAACTTTTTCTATTGTTTTACTAAAGTAGTCTTGAACACTCTTTTCACTAAGACCAGCTAATGTACCAGCTGGATAGGTTACATAATTATCCAATAGGTTAAAGCATGATCTAAAATAATACATCCTCTCTGTATCTATTATTTTACTTTGAGATTTTTGATAATTATCAAAAATCTCATCAATTTTTCTTATTAGGTCTTTTTCAGACATTGGAAATATAACTTCTGCTTTTCTGTTTAATTGTTTTATTTGATAATTCACATATTCTTTTTGAATTAGTTTTTTTCTTTTCTCAAATACATATTTTATAAGTTCGTTAGGTTCGTGGCGAATTTCCGACCTCATTGCATTAACTGCAGAAGTTTCTAAAATAGTTTTATTTTCCAAAAATTCATTATCACTCAAATTTTCTATATAAAATAAAAATTCTTCATAATCATTATCATTATTACTATCTTTTGTTAGAAACAATTTGGACCGCTTCTCAACAAAGTTCTGTGTTTTCCCTAAATAATTTTTAAGTTCAACTGTTGAATGAGTTGATATTAATTCATTCACAAAATACATTGATGGATTACTTCTAAAATCTGGTGGGTTACCATTTCTAGATTGAAAAATATTGTCCATGTCCAGTTCAACTTGAGTTTTCTCAATTTTTTTATCTTCTTTCTGATTATCATTAACTTCCTCATTGTCTTTTTTATCAGAATCCTTAGTATCATCTGGAAGCCAACCATGAAGAAGCAATTGATACTTTTCACGATGGAATAAGTACAAATATATAATAAATAATTCCTGATCCACTTGCACTCTGTAAATTTTACTTTTCTTTTTGTTCATACTATCGAATTCACTTTCTACATATGATAAAAAATGGTTCGCATCCCTTATTGTCCTACTTTCATATATAAATAAATTTTTTACTAAAGAAAAATCAAATTGATATTTTATGACTTTTTTAATTTCAATCTCCATTCTTTGAGAGACAAATCTAGGATTTAAAGAGTATGGTAATATAATTTTTTTATCAATAATTTTACCCAAGTAATTCTTATCTATATTTTTAATATTCCCTAAATCTCCTACAAATATTATCCTTGCTTTCTTTTTCAGATTAATATCACATCTACGTACTATGCTATTACTAATTTTTTGTAACCATTTACAATTATTATACTTAACCGCCCAAAAACTAATTTTTTCCCGAATCCATTTCCAGTTAATTTCATGAATTGCATTAAAAATTATATATAGTTCTTCTTGGGTCTTATTATCAAGTCGATCAAAATCATCAATTACAAGTACTATTGGTCTTTTTCTACCTTTGCGTAAATAAAACAGAGAAAGCTTCATAAATATACTATTCATATTCAAAAATTTATTTTCAACAAACTTAACCAAGGTAACTAAAATAATAGCGATGGCTGTAACCGGTAAAATAAATTTAGCTATATTTTTATTTTTTACAGATAATATTCCTTCATATGATAGAAATGCACTTCCACTAACCGAAAGACAAACAAAACAAAAATATATCAATGTAAAAATGGTGCTAATAAATGGGTGAATTGCCTCAAACAATTTTCTAGAAATATCTTTTTTATCTTTTGGCTTCCAAAGCTCTAGAAAAATAAATTTACATTTTCCATGTAGTTGATTTTTGACGCTTTTTAAATATTCTGTTTTTCCGCTACCCCATGAACCTTGTAGAAAATAAGTTTTTGGGTGCTTTCTAATTTCGTCAGCAAATTTTTTTGCTTCTTTTGTAGTATCAATCTGCTCTATTTTTAAAGTTTCGTTATCACCCTGCATAATATTATTTTTCCCTTAAAATTTCTAGTTTTCAATATTATTTATATACCATATCTACTTAAGTTGTTTTCTTTTAGTCTTTTTAACAAACACAGACCAATTTGCTTTCTTATATGAAATATATATTAAATTTAAAATAGGCTTGCTATAAATTACATTTTAAGTTTTTAAAGCATATAAAATTCCTTTACTAATGTTATTCATATTAATAATAACAAAAATAGTCTTACTGGTCTGCTTAGCATAATTTTTGAATACTTCTAATTCCCAGATATACTTGCAGCTTGCTGGAGACTTAAAATAAATGGTACATGTAACCCTTCCAATTTATTAAAATAGTCTTTTGGAGCACTATCTTTATATAAAAGAAAAGCCCATTTACTTGATCTAATTTCTTTTTTCATTTAAATCAACCTCCTATTAATAAGGAGAAATAATGCCATGATTCTCGGAATTTTTTATATCTTTTTATGTTAATAGTTTTTATAATAATTAATTTTCTTTCTACGTGTTTGTAGTTAAAGTTAGCAACAAAAAAAGCCATATCAGATCATTACTGATATGGTTGATATGTTCAACAGAGATTAGTTTTGGTAAAGAATGGCCAAACCTTTGATGTAATCTTGGTCAATGGCAACGTGAGTTGAGTCAATCTTTTCTATTGATTTTGTATCAGAAATTGGTTGCATTATTTCATGTTTATTTTGATCATTATGGCCTAAACCTAATGCGTGTCCTAATTCATGTAATGTTACGTCATTTAATTTTAATTTGTAATCGTCATTGGTGTATTTATTTAATCCCTTTGAGTATAAGGTTATTGTTGCTGTGCTTGCTGTTATTAATCCTTTATATATTTGACCTTCGTCATTTATAACAGTATCACCAATGACATTATTTTTGTTTTCCTTATTTGATAATCTGAAAGTTATATTTGCTTTTGTTTTTGTGGTTTTATTAATTGTTATTATATTTAATTGATTTATTTGTTTTATTGCTTGTTCAACAATGTTTTGTTGTTCTGTTGATAAATCATTATCGTTGTATGTTATTTTTATATTTGCCCAACGATCACCTTTTAAATTATATTTATCTAATATGTTGTCGGTAAAATTACTAATTTTAGGAACGTCATAATTTGATTTAGCCTTTTGAATTTTTTGTTCTTTTGGCATGTTAAATTGTTGACGTTCTTTTTTAGACATTTTGTGTCCAATGTAGCAATGTTTCTTTTTGTTGTAGACGTAAGCATAACCAAATTTAAATTGGTGCTTGTTTTTGGCGGTTATATAGTGTTTCTTTTTGGCTTTCTTTGCTTGAATAGTTGTAGGAGTGGCTACGATTGGTGTAATTGTTCCTGCCAAAGTGATCAATGAAAGCAAGGTGAAAGTTGATTTTAATAATTTTGATGAGGATTTCATCATAAATTTCTCTTTCTATGTCTTTAAAAATAGTGATTGTTTTAATTCTATGATATATTATTTGCTAAATTTTTTAAACTGTGATTTCTTATGAGCAATGACAGTTTTTGCTTTGGCATCAACCGTGACTGGTTCAACAGTAGAAATAGTTGGTGTTATTGTAATTAAGGCTAAAAGGGTGATAATTGTTGCTTTTAACTTTTTGCTGAATTTCATGATGAATTTTCCTTTCTAAATTGTATTTTGTTGTTAGTTAGCAACATAAAAGACCATACCAGTAATAATTACTGATATGGTCGATATGTTGTCAACAGGGATTAGTTTTGGTAAAGAATGGCTAAACCATTGATGTAATCTTGGTCAATTGTTGCATGAGTTGCATCAATAGTGTTTGTGTTTTTGGTATATGTAGTTGGGTTCATTATGTTATTTATGTCAGAATGAGTATGTTCTAGTCCTACGGCATGACCTAATTCATGTAAGATAATTTTATTTAATTCTAGTGGATAGTTTCCATTAGAGTGATTATTTATCGTAGGGTTGTATAATTCTATTGTTGTAGTTTCTATTAAGTTTAAATTTTTGTATGTATCATCGGTATCTTCTACTCTTGTTTTTGCAGATGCTGTTTTATTTTGTTCTACTGGAACAATGGTTATATTTGCTTTTTTAGTAGTAATAGTTAGATTAATAATATTTAAATTGTTAATTTGTTCTATTGCATCTTTAGCAATTTGCTGTTGTTCGTTTGTTAATGCTTGAATATTGACGGTTATATTGGTCTTTGACCATCTATCGCCTTCTAGGTTGTAATTTGTAATTATATTTTTAGTAAATTTCTTTACATTAGGTACATTGTAAGTGCTAGTAGCTTGCTCAACTTTTGGTTCGTCAGAGTCAGTGGTTGCAGTTTGGTGTTTCTTCATTTTATGACCGATGAAAACACCTTTCTTTTTATAATAAGTGTAGCTGTAACCGGGTTTAAATTCATCGTAGTATTTAGCAATGACGTAAGTCTTCTTTTTAGTTTTCTTAACTTTTTTGTGATGTTTCTTAGCTTTAGCTGAAACAGTAGTTAAATTAGTAATAGTTGTTGGTGCAACGGTTGTGCTAGTAGTAATAAGTGCTAAAGCGACAATGGCAATTTTGATGAATTTTTATTTAATTTGATGTTCATGATGCATTTATTCTTTCTCAAAATAACTGATAATTTAAAAAATTAAACCATACTTCCCTCAATATATCATTACTGTCAGGCTTGAAACAAGTGCCAGTAAGATTTTTTAATGCTTATATTGCTTAATATTAAAATTAGAAATAAACTTGTATCAGATGTTGTACGCAAGCTATAAATTAACGGAGGTAGAATAAATGAATATCAATCAAATAAAACGAAATTCAATAAAAGTTAAGCCCAAACTTAAATTGTTAACTTGGGTTTTAACTATAGGTACTTTAGCTGGAGCTATTGCAACAATACATTTTCAAAGCTCGTATTCTATACAAACAGTAAAAGCCGCAAGCAAAAAAGATATTGACGAATTTAAAAATTTACATGTTAGCCCTAAAACCTTTCCTAAGAAAATGCGTGGTACTTGGTATTCATGTTCAAGTGATGATAATTCATTAACAAAAACAGTTATTACTAAAAATAAGATGATTTATCGATATAAAAATGGAAAAGTAACAAATTCCCTTCACGTCTATAAAAAACATAGTCTTAACCCTAAGAGTAAGGGATATAGGCGTAATAGAATTTCATGGCTTTTTCTTAATTATGTAAAACCTTTCAAAGAAAAAAATAGGTATTATGTTGTATATAGAGGTTGGAATCAAGTCCTTGGAACTAATATTCATTATAATGTTTCAAAAATAAATGGCCATGAAATTTTAACTTTATCTTCGGGTTTTTATGTTTCCGATCATTCTTATAAATCAAAGAAACTAGCTTTAAAGTATAAACAAAAGCACTATCATAATTTTATATATCATAAAATTGCAACGGATTAACAACCAGCAAAAGTTTGTTAATCCCTAGTTAGTCCAACTATTTCTGCAATTATTTAATAACAAAAATCAGCCTTGATTTACCTTCGTAAAACGTTGATAAATCAAGGCTTATTAATTCGTATTACTCCACTTAAATTCTTGATGATAAACTGCTTGATTTAGCCAATGTTCTACCTCATCAGGCAAGTAATAAGCACGTCCACCAGGCAATTGATGAAATGGCATTCAAGCTTTTCTAAGCTTATATAATAGAGTTGTGCTGAAATTAAAATATTGGCATAAATCTTTGCCGTTTAAAATTTTCATCTTTATTTTCCTTATATAGAAAGCTCACTATTACACCGCAATCTAAACAGAGAGAAATAAAAATGCTAACTTAGAGCATAAAATGCAACCCCAAGGAGCCTGTTGCAAAGCTACTTCCGGGCGGGCTTAAGCTTGTCACTAAGGAAACAAAGAATAGCTATAACCATCAGCAAATACGATGACAGTTACAACTTGTTTTTTACCTTTATAAAATTCATAAAAAGTGCAACGACCATATTTAGGTCCACCGACTGGACTAGGCAGGCTCCCTTTATTATAACTTCTTTTTACTTTTGCATCTTTAGGAACACCAAGTTTACGTAAAGTCTTTTGAGAAATTTTAATTCGTTTTTTACTCATTCGCCAAGAGTCGGCTTTATCGGCTTTTAATATCCCAATTTTATTTTTGATTGATTTACGATATTTTTTAACATTAGTTTTTGTACTAAAACTTGCTAAATATTTATCTGCTTTTTGATAGAGTTTAATAGCCTTATTGATCGACTTTTTATTATAGGTTGAGTATTTTTCTCCTTTTTTGACAGTGGTATTGTAATATTGTTTAATTTGTTTTGCTAATTTTTTCTTTTCTAATTCTGCAGCAGTTTCAGTATGAATAGTTTTAAGATCTAAACTGCCATCAGCTTTTTTGGTTACTTTTTGCTGATTAGATAAAGTATAGTGTACTTCGTTAAAGTTATAAGTTTCTGCTGTTATATATGCATCCTCAGGAATATGCAATTTTTTTAAATCATTTACACGTAAGTATAAATTCTTATCAGTAATGTTCTTAGCTCGGTCTTTATCATAATCAAAATTTTCAGTTCCTGTAACGTACTTGGAATTATCTTCGCGTACTGCTCTTTGAGCCGCATTAATTCTTTGCTTTAATTTCTTAAGAGCCGTGAGATATTTTGAAATTTTAAGACCTTTAACTTTCTTAAGAGAATCTTTTTCACTGTCTAATTGCTCAATTCCATCATTTATAGCTGCTTTAACCTGCGAGTTTAAATCAGATATATTGCAAGCTTTTGTGGCCGTATCATAGAATGATTTTAAAAGTTTATTATATTTTTGCTTCTTTTTACTACTGACTTTAGAACTACTTAATTCAAGGCAATGATCATCGAGATCGTTTCGGAGCTTACTCATTTTTTCTAGAGTTTTTTCTACCGGATCAATTACAATTTTTGCAGCATATGCGACAGAGGTTGTTTTTGTGTAACCAAGCAGTGGCATTATTGTAATTGTGCATGCAAACAGCACTTGCAACAATTTTTTATTAATTTTCATGTTTAGTTCTCCCATAAAGATAAACACTTTCTACGTCCAATTAAAGTCCATATCTCCATCAGTATCTTTAGTGATTGTTTGATCATTTGAAAGTTTATACTCTAATTGAACGTAGTTTGGACCCATCATATCTACATTGGTATAAACTAAAATATCCGCAACCTTAACATCTGCTGGAATCTTGATGTGCTCAAAGTCTGCTAACTTTTTTAAATCATCTTCTCTTAAATATAGATTCTTCTTCTCAACAATTTTTTGTTGGTGCTTAGTTAATGAAGATTGATAATCCAAGCCGGCAAAAAGTTTTACCTTAGGAGAATTATTCGCAATTTCTGCTTTTCTAGCTTTGTTGATTTCCTTTTGATATTTTTTCAAAGTTTTTAAATACTTTGAAGCTTTAGACCATGTACATATTTTTTTATAAAGTTTGATAGAATCGATAGCACTGTTAACCAGACCATAGGTATTCGTACCTAATTTATTCATCTTAGGATATGTTTTAACTACTATTTTGTAATATGCTTTGATGAGTTTATCAGTTTTTCTTTTTTGTTTAGCGGTTACTTTTTTCCCTTGGTGCATTCTATAATCTAAGTCGTCAGCGTAGTCGCCCAGCTTATTCGCTACAGTATCAGCTATATTACCCATGTCAAATTCTTTTTGTGCTCTTTTAGAAAGAATTTCAGCAGAAACAACTTGCTCAGTAGCAACTACGGGCGTTATTAACGTCGAACACGCAATAGTTAGCATTATCAATTTCTTAATACTTTTCATTAGCTTTTACCTCCTGTAATTAACTAAAATAAGGACCCGCAAAGAGTCCCTATTTATCACCTTATTAAAAATCTACTGAATAGATTCTTTAATTGTTTTCTTCAAAACCTTTTTACTTAAGTGACATTTCTTTAATAAAGCCTTGCCGATCTTTTTTGACGTGTTCTTGCTAAATAAACCCCAATAGCGCTTTACTGTTCTACCTGGATGGCGATAACCAATTAACAAAACACGATACTTTTTTCCTTTGTAAGAAATGTTCTTAACTTTTTCATTATTAACATCTTTTACGATTTTCTTTGATTTCTTATTTTGTATTGTTTGAATCAAATCGTAATTATTCTTACCCAATTTCTTATATTCAGTTTTAATGCATTCATTTTTGGAATCTTCCCTACAATATTGAAAAAGTGTATTAGAATACGCCTTACCAGCATCAATGCTTTTTTGAGTGCCTAATATATAGAAATAATTTGAGTCGTGTTTATTTAAGTCATACCATTTACCTCTAAATGCTTTAGGTGGATCCTGATACTGCCCGTCGGCTTTAACTGTTTGCTCTTCATTCTTATTAGCAGTTGCAGCAGTGGTAATTAAGCCCACACTAGCCACTAGCGTTATTAAAACCTTTTTTATTTTCATTATCTTGCTCCTTTACACTAGAAAACGTTTGAATTTTTAAATACTTTTCAACACATATTTCAATTCAAATTTACTCAAATGACACTTTTTCACTAATTTTCTAGCATCTTTTTTACTAATTCTGTGATTAAACATTGGAGTATAGTAAATACTCTCACGGTCACCATGGTCGTCCCAATAATAAATTAAAACTTTATATTTTTTATTTTTATAGCTAGCTTTTTTAAGCTCAAACGTTGAACCCATGAACGAACTCTTACTTCCGTCCTTGTTATGCTCTTGGTTTGTTATTTTATATTTGTTTTTACCTAATTTTTTCCATTTAGCAACATTTTTTTCAACCTCAAATAACCCTTGACCCCACTTAATGACAGATGAAACAGATTTTGTATAGTTGTTCCGTGGCTTTTTTTCACCAGCATAATACCATTTACCACGCATAAATTTAGGCGTGTCCATATTCGATTCATACTTAATTTTTGCTGCATGGACTGTTTGTACTTGACTTGTACTAATACTGCCAGCACTTGCAACTAAACTTAAACTTGCAAATAATGCCACTATGGCTTTTTTTAATTTCATAGTTTTCTCCTTTTATTCTTTTATATGAAAATCCTATTCCAAAAAATCTGATACCTTGACACCATTCATGATAGTATCTGGTGTTAAGTCTATTTCTTCAAAGCCGCCCCAGCAATACTCAAACACAATTTTATCGTCTGACCAGAAATTTTTTTGTCCAGTAACCTTCTTTACATCCTTATATATTTTTGTACCGCTAGCTCCGCGAATAACGATTACCTTATTGTCACCACTTTCCAAAGTAAGATCCACTTGGCTCGCATATAGTTCTACATCAAAATTCGTCATCATTTTTCTCCTCTAGTACTCTATAACTTACTAGTGAACAAACTAGGTAATAATATTCTCTTTTTCACAAATTATATTTCTGTATATTTTGCCTTAATACGATAAACATATTGTTCATTTAATATTACTTAGTAATTCACCTCCCTTAACTAGTATTCACTGATTTGTCTTGCTTTATGCAATGCATATTTATTGTGGATTACTCCTTACAATTATTCCAGGCAGGAGGTGAACAAATTGGCATTTCAAATTAGATCAAATCGAAAAGAAACTGAAAATAAGACGATTCGTTTTCCATTGAGTCTTATTAAACAGATAGAAGAAGCAATTGAAGGAAAAGACGTTACTTTTTCTAGTTTCGTTATTCAAGCATGTGAATACGCTCTTAGTAATCTAGAAGATACATCCAAGAAGAAATAACTGAATTTCCTATAGTTCTATTTTACATTTTACATTATATTTTGCAATATTAAATATATTGCAAAATATAATTTTTATTTGTTACTTATTAATTAGTTACTGCCACATAAATACTATTCATATTAGCTGATCGTATATTGAAACAGTGTCTTATGGCTTTCTCATTGCTAGCCAAGGCACTGTTTTAATTTTTATTTTAGTTTTTATTCACTTTAAAGACTATATTTATAATTTTGTTGAGAATTAGCAATAATATTGATTTATGCTCATAATTTTTCAAAGAATAGAGCGACTAAAATGTTAAACAATAATGGTGATATGATTTGTTTAATAATCTAACTAAAATAATTTGCACACAAAAAAGTGGCTATAAATCCCGTTATATCAACCTAAAAGCCCACCTAAAAGTTTTTATCAAGAACACAGCTAAAATCGTGTTCCGTATCGTGTGAATAATTATCTTTAATAAACAAAAAACAACCTAAACTTACCAACAGAAAACGTTGATATATCAAGGTTGTTTTGCCAATTTTATTCTTCTGAATGCTGATTGCCAGAATCGATATGCGCTCTGCGTACCTTAAACATCAGCTTTAGTAATACCAAATTTATTCATTTTGTGCCACATTCTGTGCCATTTTATTAGTCCACAAAACGTTCATTTGCTTATCAATATCAGGATCAATTCCAACATAAGTTTTCATGAACATTTGTAACGAATGTCCCATTCTTTCGGCTGCCCATGGATACGACATTTTAGGTGTATTTGCTAAATTTGTACAAATTGTGTGTCTAAATGAATATGCGCTAAGGCGTTTGTTACCAGATTTTATATCTAATCTCTTACAAATCAGTTTTAGCATATCATTAATGCCATGTTGCGTAATTGGAATATTATTAGCAGTGTTGCGATAATCATGTAAATTTAAAAATACTAATCCTGATGTATTTTTGCATCCAAGCTCTTGAAGATATTCATTCTGCTTGTTCTCAAACACTTGTAAAAGTTTTATTACTTTCTCGGGTACTGGTACAAGCGTTCGTGAATAACCCTTTGGACGAGCTTTTAACGACCCATTAAAGCTTTTAGTATAATCTGACCAACTATCATTTATTTTAAAAGTCCATACATTATTACTATGAACAATGTTTTCAAACTTTAAAGCTTGCAGTTCACCAATTCGCATTCCAGTGTAGCTTTCAATTAAAATAGCTAGCCTACCAATCCAATTAGGAAGATAGTCAATCTCTTTTAAGTCATTAAAAATCAACTTTCTAATATCGGAAAGTTCTTCTGGTGTAAATATATAACATTCTTGTGTAACTGAAAAATCACTTTGTTTAAAAAAGGTTTTTAGTGCCCTTTCTGGAACTGGATTTTCCTTTATAAATCTACCTTGTAATGACTTGAAAAAGTTCCGCATATGAACAAGACGTTTAGCAATTGTGGACGAATTACTCACAGTAGTCTGGTGTTTAGTAACATAATCATGTGCATAGTCAGAAACAAGAGCTGTGGTAATCTGATTGACTCTAGTTTTGCCAAAATATTTTTTAAACGCATTAGCAGAATCTTGCCAAGATTTTAACGTTACGGGACTAATTGACTTTGCCCGTTTATTTACATATTTTTGAAATTCGTCTGCAAATACTGCTTTAGCAACGTTAACGTCTAAACCAGATTGAAAGTCTGCCCACATTCGATTTTCAGTAATTAACGCCTGCCGTTTACTACTAACAAACTTTTCAGGCCAAGATATTCTCTTGCCATTTTTTCTAGGCTGAATTCTTACTGACCATTCTCCAGCATGTTTTCCAGTAGTAATTTTTTTAATCATTATTTTGTCCCCTTTATAAAAATGAGAACAGAATAGGGATTAACCATATTCTACTCTCACTTGTTTACTTCGACCATATCTTTTTCTGATGAAAACCTGCTTGTTTTAACCAGTTTTCTACTTCTTCCGATAAATAATATGCCCTTCCCCCTGGGAATTGATGATAAGGTAATCCCGCATTTCTGAATTTATATAAAAGCGTTGTACTAAAATTAAAATTATGACAAACTTCCTTGCCGTTTAAAATTTCCATTTTTTTCAGCTCCTTTAATCTGCTTATGATTTTGAAGACTATAGCGTCTTGAATCTAAATACTTTGAGAAAAAATAAGCCCTTCTAATAATAAAACTAAGCGATTTTGGATCATTTTTTCTTGAGTAATGGACAAAATCATCAAATTCGGTAAAATTCTTTTTTTCAATAACATCAATTAGCCCATTAACAAAATCTTCTGGATCCTGATCAATTAAAAATTTTTCCAAATCAAATCCTGCGCCGCTTTCAATGTCGTTAATATCATACAGCGTTTTATCAGGGTTATCTGCATGAGTAAAATAATCGTACATGCCCTTAGGCGACATTATTACCTAAACATGTGCTGAACCATTTAAAACACCTTTTACCATTTCAGATACTTGCGAATAGGTTTTAAATAGTCAAAGTGAAACGCCCCATGCTTATGAACTTTTTTAATTTCACCTGTTTTGGAATTAATATCCTTATCATGCCAAAGATTTAAAATAAATGGTATATATAACCCTTCCAATTTATTAAAATAGTCTTTTGGAGCACTATCTTTATATAAAAGAAAAGCCCATTTACTTGATCTAATTTCTTTTTTCATTTAAATCAACCTCCTATAATAAGGAGAAATAGTGCCATGATTCTCGGAATCTTTTATATCATTTTTATGTTAATAGTTTTTATAATAATTAATTTTTCTTTCTAAATAGTATTTTGTTGTTAGTTAGTAACATAAAAAAACCATACCAGTAATAGTTACTGATATGGTCGATATATTGTTAACAGAGATTAGTTTTGGTAAAGAAGCGCTAAACGATCTATGTAATCTTGGTCGATTTTAGCATGTGTTGGGTCAATAATATCTGTGTTTTTAGTAAATATTGTTGGATACATTATACTATTTTTGTTATTTGAAATATGTTCTAATCCTAATGCGTGTCCTAATTCATGAAGAATTGTTTTATTTAATTCTAAATCATAGTTTTCATTACAACGTTCGATTATGGTTTCATTTGATAATTGTATAGTAGCGTGATCTATTAAATTAAGATTTTTATACATTTGATCAGTTGTTGGCATTTTTGAGTAACCTAGATATGCTTGTTTTGAAGTAGTTAAAGTTATTGTTATATTAGCTTTTTTATCAGTTTTTTCTAAGTTTACGATATTTAGATCATTTATCTGATTTATAGCATCTTTGATTATTTGCTGTTGTTTTTGTGTTAAGCTGTTATCATTATACGTAATTGTGGTTTTTGCCCAACGAATTCCATATAAATTATTTTTATTAAGAATATTGTCGGTAAAATTGCTAATTTTAGGAACGTCATAATTTGATTTAGCCTTTTGAACTTTTTGTTCTTTTGGCATGTTAAATTGTTGACGTTCTTTTTTGGACATTTTGTGTCCGATATAGCAATGTTTCTTTTTGTTATAAGTGTAAACATAGCCAAATTTAAATTGGTATTTATTTTTGGCTGTTACATAATTTTTCTTTTTAGCTTTCTTAGCTTGAATGATTGTAGGATTAGCTATAGTTGGGGCAATTCTTCCAGTTAAAGTAATTAATGAAAGCATGGTAACAGTTGATTTTAGTAATTTTGATGAGAATTTCATCATAAATTTCTCTTTCTATGTCTTTAAAAATAGTGATTATTTTAATTCTATGATATGTTATTTGTTAATTTTTTAAACTGTTGATCGTAAAGTCTAATATTAACTGCCTTATTATTACTTTACTCTTTATCACTAAATTATATTGGTGCTCGTAGGATCATTAGCTAGCTGGCGTTAAGTTAACAATACATAGATCATTGACTTGTTTAATGGCATCGTCAATGATTTTTTTGGTCAGCGTCACTGACATTATTGTATTTATAAGTAAGGTCAGTTTTAGCAAAGCAATAACCGCTAAGATGATATTTGTCTAAAACATTTTGAGTAAAATTGTCAATTTTGGCGTGTTGGTGTAAACATCAGGAATTGGTTTAATCTTGTAAACAGGTTTCTCGGCACATAAATACGAGTAGTATTTGTCAGAGTCCTCATATTTGATTTTCTTTCTCTTATGACTGATGTAAACGTGCTTTTTCTTATTATATTTGTAGGTATAGCCTTTTTTGAATTGTGATTTCTTGTGCGAAATGGCAGTTTTAGCTTTGGCAATAACTGTTACTGGTTCAACAGTAGAAATAGCTGGTGTCATTGTAATTAAGGATAAAAGGGTGATGGCTGTTGCTTTTAACTTTTTAGTGAATTTCATGATAATTTTTCCTTTCTAAATTGTAGTTGATGTAGTTAGCAGCCTAAAAGACCATATCAGTAATCATTACTAGTATGGTCGATATGTTGTCAACAGAGATTAGTTTTGGTAAAGAATAGCTAAACCATTGATGTAATCTTGGTCGATTGCAACATGAGTTGAGTCAATAGTATTGACTTTTTTGATGAAAAATGTAGGATACATTATTTCTGATTGGTTTGTATTGTGATCCAAACCCAATGCGTGCCCTATTTCGTGTATTGTAACTTGGTTAACAGTTAATTTATAATCATCACCTGTTGCTTTATTTATTTCATCAGTGTATAACGTTACGATATTTTGTTTGTAAACAAATAAGCCATTATACTTTTGACCTGTACCTTCTGTTTCAGTATAGCCTAAACGTGGTTCTTTTGGTGATTTGTTTGCTAATTTAATTATAATATTAGCTTTTTTCTTTTTTGTTTTTATTAATGTAACTATATTTAGTTCATTTATTTGTTGTATTGCGTTTTCAACAATTCTTTGTTGTTCGTTTGGCAATTTATTATTATTATATGTAATAGTTGTTTTTGCCCAACGGTCACCTGATAGATTGTATTTATTTAAAATGTGATCGGTAAAACTGCTGATTTTAGGAACGTCATAATTTGATTTAGCTTTTTGAACTTTTTGTTCTTTTGGTAAATTAAATTTTTGACGTTCTTTTTTAGACATTTTGTGTCCAATGTAGCAATGTTTCTTTTTGTTGTAAGTATAAGCATAGCCAAATTTAAATTGGTGTTTGTTTTTGGCGGTTACATAGTGTTTCTTTTTAGCTTTCTTAGCTTGAACAATTGTAGGCTTAGCTATAATTGGGGTAATTGTTCCAGTTAAAGTAATTAATGAAAGCATGGTAACAGTTGATTTTAGTAATTTTGATGAGAATTTCATCATAAATTTCTCTTTCTATGTCTTTAAAAATAGTGATTATTTTAATTCTATGATATATTATTTGTTAATTTTTTTAAACTTTGGTTTCTTGTGAGCAATAACGATTTTTGCTTTGGCATTGAGCAACAGAAGCAGTTGGTGTCATTGTGATTGAGGCTAAAGTGGTAATGATAGTTGCTTTTAACTTTTTAATGAACTTCATGATAATTTTACTTTCTAAATTGTGTTTTGTTGTAGTTAACAACATAAAAAACCATACCAGTAATGGTTACTGACATGGTCAATATATTGTTAACAGAGATTAGTTTTGGTAAAGAATTGCTAAACCGTTGATGTAATCTTGGTCGATAGCTGCATGAGTTGAGTCAATTGTATTTGTATTTTCAGTGTATGTAGTAGGGTTCATTATGTTGTTTACATTAGAATGGGTATGATCTAGTCCTAGTGCATGTCCTAATTCATGTAAAATGGTTTTGTTTAATTCTAAGGCGTAATTTCCATGTGAATGATTAAGAACTGTAGGGTTGTATAGTTCTACTTTTGCTGTTTCGATTAGATTTAGCTTTTTGTATGTATAGTCATTATCTTCTACTCTTGTTTTTCCTAAAGCAGTATTGTTTTGTTCTACTGAAACAATTGTTATGTTTGCTTTTTTAGTAGTAATAGTTAGATTAATAATATTTAAATTGTTAATTTGTTCTATTGCATCTTTAGCAATTTGCTGTTGTTCGTTTGTTAATGCTTGAATATTGACGGTTATATTGGTCTTTGACCATCTATCGCCTTCTAGGTTGTAATTTGTAATTATATTTTTAGTAAATTTCTTTACATTAGGTACATTGTAAGTGCTAGTAGCTTGCTCAACTTTTGGTTCGTCAGAGTCAGTGGTTGCAGTTTGGTGTTTCTTCATTTTATGACCGATGAAAACACCTTTCTTTTTATAATAAGTGTAGCTGTAACCGGGTTTAAATTCATCGTAGTATTTAGCAATGACGTAAGTCTTCTTTTTAGTTTTCTTAACTTTTTTGTGATGTTTCTTAGCTTTAGCTGAAACAGTAGTTAAATTAGTAATAGTTGTTGGTGCAACGGTTGTGCTAGTAGTAATAAGTGCTAAAGCGACAATGGCAATTTTGATGAATTTTTATTTAATTTGATGTTCATGATGCATTTATTCTTTCTCAAAATAACTGATAATTTAAAAAATTAAACCATACTTCCCTCAATATATCATTACTGTCAGGCTTGAAACAAGTGCCAGTAAGATTTTTTAATGCTTATATTGCTTAATATTAAAATTAGAAATAAACTTGTATCAGATGTTGTACGCAAGCTATAAATTAACGGAGGTAGAATAAATGAATATCAATCAAATAAAACGAAATTCAATAAAAGTTAAGCCCAAACTTAAATTGTTAACTTGGGTTTTAACTATAGGTACTTTAGCTGGAGCTATTGCAACAATACATTTTCAAAGCTCGTATTCTATACAAACAGTAAAAGCCGCAAGCAAAAAAGATATTGACGAATTTAAAAATTTACATGTTAGCCCTAAAACCTTTCCTAAGAAAATGCGTGGTACTTGGTATTCATGTTCAAGTGATGATAATTCATTAACAAAAACAGTTATTACTAAAAATAAGATGATTTATCGATATAAAAATGGAAAAGTAACAAATTCCCTTCACGTCTATAAAAAACATAGTCTTAACCCTAAGAGTAAGGGATATAGGCGTAATAGAATTTCATGGCTTTTTCTTAATTATGTAAAACCTTTCAAAGAAAAAAATAGGTATTATGTTGTATATAGAGGTTGGAATCAAGTCCTTGGAACTAATATTCATTATAATGTTTCAAAAATAAATGGCCATGAAATTTTAACTTTATCTTCGGGTTTTTATGTTTCCGATCATTCTTATAAATCAAAGAAACTAGCTTTAAAGTATAAGCAAAAGCACTATCATAATTTTATATATTAAAATCGCAACGGGTTAACACCCAGCAAAAGGCCGTTAATCCCAAGTCAGTCCAACTATTTCTGCAATTATTTAATAACAAAAATTAGCCTTGATTTACCTTCGTAAAACGTTGATAAATCAAGGCTTATTAATTTAAACGATTTTTCTGAATATTAGTTGCTTATCAGAATTTGGAAATGAACTTTTATATAAAAATGTTTCCTTTGTTTTAAAAACTTACTAATCGTCTCATCTAATTGGCATACCGATAAATTTTTTATTTATGAAAAATAACTCTTTTGAATCAAATGATTTTCTCAAAATAATTTTATTTATGGTTTAAACGAACCAATAGCTTCTCTTGCCCCTTCTCCCGTCACAAAAAATGACGATATTCCAATATAATGAACAGAATATTCATCACCTCTACGACTAATACTAAGACCAAAATAAGAGTATTCATCATGTTCATTTATTTCGTGACCAGCATTGCTCAACAAATTTCCAGCATGAAGCCATTCAGTATAACAACTTTTCTTTGAATAATCTCCGCCATCATAACCAAATATCATTTCAATTAAGCCATCATAAATCTCTGACTTAAGCTCAGAAATTGTCATTTTTTTAGTGCTTTCGAATCCAGTCAGATCTTCAATGTAATTGTTATCTATATTTAAACCATTCTTCTTAGCAGCGCGAACTATTCCCTCAATATAATGATCGCCAGGATCAAAAACTGACTTTTTATTTTTAGTATATTCCTGAGCAATATCATCTGCAATTCTTTGGGTACCTTCACTTTTAATCCATGGTTTTAAATTTAAATAACTTCGTGCTTCATTAATTAATCTCAAAGTATAAGAAGTAATTTCATCACTTTGCTTCCTAGTCATCTTAGTAGGATCAATTTTGGTTTTATCATCACTAGCACTTTCAGAATGTTTAAACTCATTCTGTTTAACTCCTAACATGCAAGCTTGGATAAATTCTTTACTTGGTTTATTTTCATATGCATTGGTCAACCGATCATAAGTATAGCCTGCTGGTAATTTAATTGTTGCCAAGGAATAAACTTTTTCTTTACGTTTTTTCTTATGATGCTTAACTCTTACTTTTTTCTTTGATTTAATCTTCGCCTCGACTTGGACTATTGGTGTAAATGAATTATCCACCACACTAAATTCCAGAATTCCAATTGTTATGACACTAAGCAACACTAAAAAGATTTTTCTATTACATGACTTCATCATTCAACCCTCTAAAATAAAAATTTAATATGAGATTATCCATCCTTCTGATATTCTCACTGAATCTCTATAACTTAGCCTTAGTCTATGTCGATTACCTTGAAACCAAGTTGAAAACACCATGTTAATATTTGGATATTTGATGTTTTTCCATATAAGGTTTCCAGATTTTGCTGCTTCTTCACTTAAATAACAGTTTTTAGAATATAATTCATATACAAGCGTATTATTGGCTTGAGGAACAAATTTATATTTTTGATAGACTAAAACTCTGTATTTTCTGCTTTTATATTTAATACTTTTTACCCAAAACCTATAGCCGCTATTACTGCTAATCGGTACAACGTAAATATCTTTTTTCTCTTGTTTATATACATGTTTACTGCTATTTATTAATTTCATTCGCTTTTTATTAATTGTCCACTGAAGATTTTGTGGACTAAACCATTGTCCACGAAGCTTTTTAGGTATTGTTTTCAGTCTTTTTCCAATTAATTTTTCTTTTTCAGTAGTATTAGCAATCTGAGTTTTTTTAACCTTAAAAGCTAATTTCTTTGTTTCTTTTTTATCTAACTTACTGTTATGTTTATGCCATTTTCCTTCAGAAAAATTTGAATTAAATTTATAACCTCGCCGTTTTAAACCGGATACTAGGAATTTTATGTATTTATAATCATTTGAATCTGGCGACCCATTTCTAAATGGTCCGTAATTAATTTGATAGTCTGGATAAAAAGTAAGAACATACTTTTCTTTTTCCTTAGCTTTAACGGTTTGTGGATTCATAGCATTGATTGGATTAGTTTCAGCAATACCACCAAAAATTCCTATTACTGAAATAGAAACTAATAGTTTAAGTATTTTGTGCTTGCTTTTCATTTTTTATTTCACCAGCCAAATTTATCATCAAAGAACAATATAATTTACAAATATTTCTCTTCTAATGCTTCTGAATAATCTTTATAAGTTTCATAAGCTTCTTTATTTTTGCCTTTATTAATCAGGTTAATACACTTTTGTACTAAGTCCGTATACATTTTCTGATAAACAGAAGCTTTATTAGGCAAAGAATTTATTTTTGCTACAATCTTTGGTGCAATTACATAATATTTTTTAGCAGCTTCCTTCATTTCAGTTGAAGTCTGCATAAAACCATCTCTAAAACTTCTTAACGTTTCTAATTCATAACAGTCATCCGGTTTACCAAAATAATCAACACATGCAGTGGTCAAGTAGCAGCCTCCTGTCCTACCATTTTTTTCATCAACCCCATAATTTATTGCAGGTACACCATTCATCGTTGTAGTTTCATCTGGATAAATTTCATCTATCTTTGCACCATTTTTATCATATAAAGCAATTGAATCATAACTTTGAGCACTGACATTATAAACATTAATGTATTTTTGAGTTCTCTGGTTTCCATTTTGCGGTTTCATATACATATATACTTCATGGTCAGTTAAAAATTCCGGTCTTGACATAACCTCTCTTGCAAATTTTTCTAAATCACTGTAACTCATTAACTTTCTCCTTTAACATTTCCAAATCTTACTATTGAACAAACTAGGCAATAAAAGCTCCTACTCTAAAAATGTATTTAGTATATTTAAGCTCTATTGCAAAAGTATATTGTGTTTTTAGTAATACTTACTTATTCACTTCCGCTGACTATCTTTCATTATCTTGTCTTGCTATTTGCAATGCATATTTATAATAGATTACTCCTTACAATGATTCCAACAGGAGGTAAACAAATTGGCATTTCAAATTAGATCAAATCGAAAAGAAACTGAAAATAAGACTATTCGCTTCCCGCTAAGTCTTATTAAGCAGATAGAAACAGCAATTGAAGGAAAAGATGTTACTTTTTCTAGTTTTGTGATTCAAGCATGTGAATATGCTCTTAGCAATCTAGAAGACACACCTAAAAAGAAGTAACTAAATTTCCTATAGTTTCATTTTACATTTTGCATTATATTTTGCAATTCTTTTTGTATTATAAAATATAATGTTAATTTGCAGATTTATAATTGACCAAGGGAGTACTATACCTAGTCGATTACCAGATTATACACAAAAAAGCAGCGTATTGCAGCATTCACATCGTGAGTCTCAACGCTGTTTTTGTTTTATTTTAGTCTTTATTTACTTTAAAGACTATATTTATAATTCTGTTGAGAGACGGTAACACAATCCATATATACTGGCCATTTTCCTGCATACTGCTATCTTTTTGACACTTAAGCTGTAATTTTTTTATTTAAGAGATTGTATTCTGATTGTCATTCACATGTAATGCACCGTACAGTTTTTTGCCTCTTTGTTTGATAATATCTGTAATTGCTAATAGGTAGTTTTCATCAATGAAATCAGCAGTATTAGTAAATTTTTTAAAATAATCTTTTTGAAATACTATAGCTTTCTTCAACTTATCAGTACTCTTAAAATCATTCTTAAAATTACTATTATAAAGTTCATTCAGTACAATTAGAAATTTATCAAAGAAATCATTGTACGGCTCCTGAGCTCTCTTAGGATTAATTCCACCTTGAACTGGCAAGATAAAGAAATTTCCTAGTTGATAATTATTACAGAGTTGATAATATGGTTTGCCCTTTTTATCAGTTTCTTCAAACTCGAAAATCTGGCCTTCATTATGCGGCGTACATTTTTTTATAATACCAATAATTTCTAACTGTGTCTTTCGGTCTAAAAAGCGATAATACTTACCATAATACTTTTTTACCGCTATTCGATAGGTATTTAGCGTATCACCTGCATGTTTTTTTTCATCAAACCAAGGAAAAAGCTTATGATAAATGCTATTTGTTAGCTCCGTTCGATCCGCTTCTTCTCCTTGAGTTAAAAAATCGAATCTTACTGCCTGTTCCTCATTTAGAGATAAAAAATTTTCTAAAGTTATTTTATTAATTCCAGAATAATCTTTAAGTTTCATTACACACCTCTAATAAAATCACTTGTCTCTTTGAAATATAAAGTTATCACCCATATTGCTACAGAAAATTGTTATCCGCTCTTTTCTAGTATCAACAGCCTTTGTAAATCGACCATGTACTTGACTCTCAATAGGAATATTCCGCGGATAAAAATCAAAGCTCCACGTAATCGCACCTTCAGAAGATGCAGTAAGCGGAGAATATTTTGTTCTATTGGCTTTTGATGGAACAGTAAACTTTAGTTTCCGTTTAAACTTTTTAGCATCATTAGGATCGGTCATTTTTTTACCTCGAACAAGTTCATATTTACCCAAAAACATCTTATTTTTAGTAACTCTTAGATTCTGAATATATACTTTATTCATCTTTCGCCAAGTAATTCCCTTGCCGTCATACCGATTATTTGTAAACGCAACTTCTTTCCATTCACCAGCAATGCTAGAATAATTGCCTTTTCTAATTTGAGCTAAATTCATCTTATGGCTTAGCTTGTTGCTAACTGCCTCAACTTTATGAGGAGCATTGTTATTACTATTTTTTTGAATTGTATCTTTTTGCTTTACTTTTTTGTTAACTTGAACCACTTTTACAGAACTTCCATTAGAGTTAGTCTTATGATTTGCTCTGCATCCCTCGAACAAACTGCTACATATTAGCAACCCAGTTATCATCTTTATTTTTTTATTCAAAATATCTTCAACCCTTTTCGTTTTACGCCTCGCAAGACAGTTTAAGAATATAACTGTCTTGCAGCTTATATGAACAACGCCTTTTGTCATTACATACGCTTTGACATTCAAATTGTCAGTCATGATGAGACAAAATCTTAAAGAAATGGAAAGTAAGTCCGTCGGATTTTATCTTTAGTCTTTTGAATTAATTATTTCAACATGTGAATACGCATTTAAACAAATGAAATAGTAATCAAAAATATATCCACTTCTTTAGCAATATATTTTACTATTTGCATTGCAAAATGCAATGCAAAATAAAAATGTGAATAGTATTGTAGCTTAATTTAAATGTATTGTTTTTGCTAAGGAAAAACAATACTCTGTTTGAGGCATATCTATTTGCACACAAAAAAGTGGCTATAAGTCCCGTTATATCAACCTAAAAGCCCACCTAAAAGTTTTTATCAAGAACACAGCTAAAATCGTGTTCCGTATCGTGTGCATAATTATCTTTAATAAACAAAAAATAACCTTAACTTACCAACAGAAAGCGCTGATATATCAAGGTTGTTTTACCAATTTTATTCTTCTGAATGCTGATTGCCAGAATCGAACTGGCGACCTTTTCTTTACGAGGGAAACGCTCTACCAACTGAGCTAAATCAGCAACTTTCACAACGTTTAAATTATACCAAAACAAAAAAAGTCGTGCAATCGAATGCGCGACTTTTATTTTATTTCCAATCTAGGCAAAGCTCTTGTTTGTGCAACAATTCTGGCAACTCGTCACGATCAATTCTTTTATCGTTTAACTTGTCACTAGTTATTTGCTTGGTAAAAGAATCAATACGTCTATTAGCATCCCGCAAGTCATAGTAAGTGGTAACGACTTGGTCATAGTCTTTCAAGTCTGCCACTTTAAAATCACGCGGATACTCATTTTCAAAAGTTGTAAATGCTAGTGGCAAGCGCGGTTTCAATTGTGGTTCTTGATCAGGAATACCCACTTGCATCCCTAACGCTGGAAATGTCAGCTTAGGCAAGTCTAGCACTTCCAACATTTTTAACGGGTGATCATTAATGGTGCCAAGAGGCACATAACCTAAATTCATACTTTCAACAGCATTAGCCACATTTTGCCAAGCAAGTAATGTGTCATCCATCCCCTGAAAGAAAATGTCAGTGGTATGAACACGTCCGTCATCTTTACCTAACTGGCGGCGAATTTGTTGGTTGCGGTATAGATCTACTACAAAGACAAACAAATCACCTTCAGCACCAACATATTTTTGTCCGCACAATTCTCTGATTTTTGCCCTTTTACCTTCATCAGTAATATGAAGCATTGTAGCATTTTGCATAAACATGCTCGTTGCTGTATGTTGAAAAACGGTGTACAAAGTATTTAATTGTTCTTCACTTAGTGTTTGATCTTTAAATTTTCTGATAGAGCGATGATTAATTTGCTGGTTAATTGTGGAATTATGAATCATTTTGATACTTCTTTCTTGCTATCTTACTAAAAGTAACTTTATTGCAAAATGATTTTACTGTCAATAATTGTCTTTTAAATTAACAGACTGTGCTAAAATTTAGACAGAAGATCATTACCATATAATAATTGGAGGAATTTATGCGCGTTTTAGTTATCGGCGGTGCCGGGTATATTGGCTCAGTAGCTGTAAAGAAATTAATTGAACAAAATAATGATGTTGTTGTCCTTGACGCTTTGTACACTGGACACAGAAAGGCAGTCAACCCTAAAGCCAAGTTTTACCAAGGAGATATTGAAAACAAGTTTTTAGTCAGTCAAATATTGCGTCAAGAAAAAATTGAGGCAGTTATGCACTTTGCCGCTTATTCTTTAGTGCCTGAATCCGTGCAAAAGCCACTGAAATACTATGATAATAACGTTTCAGGTATGATCGCACTCCTGGAGGCCATGAAAGATGCCGATGTAAAATACCTCGTCTTTTCTTCCAGCGCTGCCACATACGGCATCCCTAAGAAATTGCCAATTACTGAAGATTCACCACTTAATCCGATCAGTCCTTATGGCGAAACCAAAGTAATGATGGAAAAAATTATGCACTGGGCAGATAAAGCTGATGATATCAAATCAATTGCACTGCGCTATTTCAACGTTGCTGGTGCTGCAAGTGATGGGTCAATCGGAGAAGATCATTCTCCGGAAACGCATTTAATTCCTAATATTTTAAAAAGTGCTGTCAGTGGCGATGGTAAATTTACCATTTTTGGTAATGACTACGACACTAAAGATGGCACTAATGTCAGAGATTACGTTCAAATCGAAGATCTCATCGACGCGCATGTACTGGCACTAAAATACTTAGTTAAAACCAACAAATCCGATGTTTTCAACCTAGGAACTGCTCACGGTTATTCCAACTTAGGGATCTTACAGGCGGCTCGTAAAGTTACCAATATTGAAATTCCATATACTATGGGACCACGACGTGCAGGTGACCCTGACAGTTTAGTTGCCGATTCAACCAAAGCCAGAACTATTTTAGGCTGGGAGCCACAACACGAGAGCGCTGAAGATGTAATGGCAAGTGCATGGAAATGGCACCAAACTCATCCTCAAGGATATGCAGATAAATAATAAAATTGCTGGTAAAATTTACCAGCAATTTTTTTGACTAATTTTGAGGGTTAAATGTGATATATAATTCCATATCACAGAACTTATCGTGATACTTAACCTCATCTTTAAGCCTGGCCACATATTCAAAGTGCAGTCTTTCAGCAATAGCTCTACTAGGTTTATTATTATGATCTGCCAATAATTTAATGCTGTGTAATCCAAACTGGTTGAATGATACGTCTACTAACTTTTTAACGGCATGGGTCATGATTCCGTTACCCTGATATTTTTGCCCCAGCCAATAGCCAATTTCGCCGCTTTCATTTTTTAACTTAATATTGTGCAGGTCAACCATTCCCGCTGGTTTGCCATTGACAAGAACAACTAGGACCAGTTTCTTATAATTAGCGGTGTCAACTCGCATTGCCTTAATAAAATCAACTTCATCTTTGACACTCGTAATTTTACCGGCCCAGGGTAAGAAGTGTGCCAGCTGATCACGGTCATGGACAATAATTTCGTATAAAGCATCCGCATGACCGACTTCCGGTAATACCAAACTAATCTCCAAGTTATTAACAGTAAATTGGCCAATGGTAAACATTAAATCTTCCTCCTTAATTTATTTTTAATAAAATATATGATACTACAATTTGTCTTTAAATAAAGCCCTTTTTAACATAACAAAATTTACAATTTAGCGAAATTTTAGTTTGGTTAAAAACATACACTTATGTATAATGCTATAATTTAATAATGTAACTAATTTTTAAGTATTTGGAGTGATTTAATGAGCGAAGAAGAGGAAAATAACGGTTCTGGTTACGAACGAACCTTGACTAACGCGCATATTCAATTGATTGCCCTGGGTGGGACAATTGGTACTGGTTTATTTCTAGGCGTAGGTAATAGTATTAGACGAGCCGGTCCCAGTGTCATTTTGATTTATGTCGTTGTCGGTATTTTCTTATTTCTACTAATGCGAGCTTTAGGTGAGCTCATAGTTTCAGACTTATCCAAGCATACCTATATTGATTTTATTGAAAAGTACTTGGGTAAAAACACTGGATTTATTTCAGGTTATCTCTACTGGATCAGCTGGGTAACTCTGGGTATGGCAGAAATGACAGCCTTGGGAATATATTTTCAATACTGGTTTCCCCATTTGCCTACATGGGTACCTGGCTTAGTAACCATCGCAATTTTACTATTTATCAATTTGCTTTCTGCGCGGCTTTTCGGTAATTTGGAGTTTAGTTTTGCCATAATTAAAATTGTGACCGTTATTGCATTCGTGATTTTAGTGGCCTATTTGTTAATAACTGGTGGAAAAACCTCTTTTGGACCCGTTACTCTTGCTAACTTATCCACACATGGTGGCTTTTTTGCTAAAGGCGGCACCGGGTTCTTTTCCGGTTTTCAGATGGTTATCTTTAGCTTTGTTGGAGTTGAACTAGTCGGATTAACTGCTGCAGAGGCGCAAAACCCCAAAGTAACAATTAGAAAGGCTATTAATGAGGTTCCACTACGAATAATTTTATTTTATGTGCTTGCTATCATCGCTATTTTAGTAGTGATTCCATGGAATAAAGTAGCAACTAACTCTAGTCCTTTTGTACAGACATTAGCTGCCACTGGCATCCGCAATGCCGGCTCAATTATCAATTTTGTGGTTATTTCTGCTGCTGTTTCCTCGACTAACAGTATTTTATACAGTGCAGGCAGATTGCTATTTTCCGTAACTTTTAACGGTAAGGGAAAATTTAACCAGACATTTGGTCACCTGAGAAGACAATTACCACAAAATGCACTGACCTTATCGGCTTGCTTAATGGCGTTAGCACCTTTTGTTATTATTGTCATCGGCAATGAGGCATTTAATTTTATTTCTTCTACCTCTACCAGTATGTTTTTAATTATTTGGTGTCTAATGCTTTTAACTCATATTGCCTACCGCAAAAAGACACCTGCACAAAAACTTACCGATTTTAAAATGCCTGGTTTCCCTTTTTTAGATTACATGACTTTAATCTTTTTTATTTTGATGATTGTTTTACTATTAATTTTACCTGCAAACAGGATTTCTATGATTTCAGCTCTGTTAATCTTTACAGTTTTGTCAACCGTATCTAAAATTTGGCACAAAGAAAAGAAGGCATAGCAATTCAAGCTTTACAACAGAAAGTTGCTGATGAATTAGGTGTTGTCGGAGAAATAAGTATTAAAACCAAGAATTAAGTAAAAAAATTCCTAGACAATTAATTTTGTCTAGGAACTTTTTTATTTATGCATTATTCTTCTTTTGATTTTTTGCCATAATCCCAGTGCCTGTCGCATGCGATTGGCAGATACATATTCACGAATAGCGCGCAAAGTCTTTTTATTATTTCGTGTTGTAAAAATAAATTTTCCATTTGCACGGGTGCGAATTTCAAAACGAGGTATATAGCGTCCGTGAAAATAGACATCCGCCACCACATAGGTAACTTCTGACCACGGAATTTGGACGTAATCAGAGATATTACGGTCATTATAAAATTCAAATGCCTTATCTCCGACCATTACTTTACCGTATGTCGACAATGCGCGAAACCAAGTCGCATTTGCCGTTAAATCAACTTTGGTGTTTCTTGATTCAACCATTTTAGCTTAAAGCACATGCAGAACGTGCAAAACGACACCAACAATGAAGATGGCAATAATAATTACGATTGGTGAAACTTTCTTCTTTAGCAACCACATACACAGGAAAGTCAAAAGTAGTCCAGCTAAACCAGGGATTAAACTATCCAAGTTGTTTTGCAAAGTAGTAACTTTAAACTTGGTTAAAGACAAGCCATTTGCCTGATCAATTAAAGCTTGTTGAATACCTTTAGCACCGGCTGGAAGTGAGCCCCAATCAATATAGCCACCCTTTTGGACAGGCGTCTTTGAAACAATCGGAGTGAACTTAATGTTAACCCAGCGTTCAATCAGGGAGCCTAAAACAAACATACCCATCATCGAAGCTCCACGGGTTACCTTTTGCAATAGACCACCAGACATATCATTAGTAATTGCAGAACCGGCTTTGTAGCCAAATTCTTGTGTATACCACATGAAGGCTAATCTAATTACGTTCCAAATAACGAAGAACAAAATTGGTCCTAAAATGTTGCCTTGAATAGCCATTGAGGCACCTAAGGCACCAACAATTGGCCGTACAGTGTACCAGAATACAGGGTCACCGACACCTGCTAAAGGTCCCATCATTCCAACCTTAACACCTTGAATAGCTTCATCTTCAACTTTGGCTCCATTAGCCTTATCCTCTTCTAAGGCTAAAGTAACACCTAGAATTGGCGATACTAAGTAAGGGTGAACGTTGAAGAAGACCAGGTGTCTCTGCAAAGCAGCTGCCATATCTTCTTTTTTAGGATAAAGTTTTCTCAAAGCAGGAATAAGTGAATATGCGTACCCACCGTTCTGCATTCTTTCGTAGTTCCATGAAGCTTGCAAAAATTGTGAGTGCCACATAACTTTGAAGCGGTCGGCTTTAGTTAATTTTATTTTTTTATCAGCCATTATAAAATCCTCCTCTTAAATATCACTCTAATAGTCATCTATGATATCGCCGAGTGGATCGCCGGTACCCTCATTATCAGAACTTGAACTGCCGTTATTGCCACCTTTTGACTCTAAAGCTAAGTACATGAGCGCCATCGCTAAACCGATTGCACCCAATGCAATCAAAGTTAGATCTTTAATAGCTGCCAAAGCAAAACCGATGGCAAAGAACGGCCAAACTTCACGACTAGCCATCATGTTGATTACCATTGCGTAACCAACGGCAACAACCATGGCACCACCTATTGACATACCATCACTAAGCCATGCTGGCATTAAGCCCAGCCAGTATCTAACTTGTGAAGCAGGAATAGCTAACAGCAGTGCAGCCGGAATAGCGATTCTCAATCCCTGCAGACAAACATCAAGCCATTGCCACATATTAATTTTACGCCAATCGCCTTTTTTAGCATCGGCATCCATAATGTGTACAATACCAGTAGAAATTGTCCGAACGATCATAGTCAAAAATAGTCCGGCAACGGCCAGAGGCATGGCAATACCAGTAGCCATACCAATGCCCTTTGTTCCTTGACCACTTTGAACCAAGATGATAGCGGAAGCTACTGAAGCCAAAGCAGCATCAGGAGCAACAGCAGCACCAATATTTGCCCAGCCCAAGGCGATCATTTGTAAATAGCCACCTAAGATAACACCCAAAACCAGATTACCGGTTACCAGGCCGATTAGTGTACAAGCAACCAATGGTTGGTGGAATTCCCATTGGTCCAAGATGCCTTCCATACCTGCAAGAAAGGCAACTATGACAACTAAAATCATTTGAATAGCATTCATTTTTTACTCCTATTCTCTTACTTGTTTTGTTCATCAAGCAAACTTTGAGCTTTATTTAAAATAGCTTCCATATTGCCCTCTTTATCAGTTGGAACTTTACGCACATCATACTTGATTCCCATTTTTTCAAGTTCGTGGAAAGTATCAACATCTTCTTGATTCATGGACAATACATTGTTAGCATTGACATCGCCTACTTTATAGGACATTGAGCCAACATTGACTGTCTTAATGTCGACGCCTGCTTTTATGACTTTTAAAACATCTTCTGGATTTTCAAAAAGCAGTAAGGCATGTGTGTTACCAAAGCGGGGATCTTTAGCGATCTCTACCATCTTTTTCAACGGAACAGTATGCGCTTTGACACCAGCAGGAGCAGCTTCACGAATCATGCTTTTACGCATTTCGTCTTTTGCTACACTGTCAGAAACAACGATAACTCGGTCAGGGTGCATGGTTGGTATCCAGCCAGTTGCCACTTGTCCGTGTAGCAATCGGGAATCAATCCGAGCTAAAACAAACTTAATATGACCATCACCAACAACAGTACCTTCAGGAATAGATTTCTTACTCTCTTTATTTTCAGAATTTGATTCCTTTTTTGTTTCTGTAGAATCTTTTGGCATTAATTCTGCAGGTTTAGTTTTAATTCCATCCTTAGCTGGCTCAACAATCACCGTTGCAATTTGATGAACGGTAATGTCAGGGTTTGTCATCCTCTGAGTTAGTGCTTCAACAACCATTGGTAAATTCATACCAGTGACAACCGCCCAATTTGGATGTTTTTCAAGCAAAGCATTTGCTTGATTAAATGGCGTACCTCCCCACAAATCAACTATTAACAGTACTTCATCTTGATTTTCAAATGAAGCAATTGCTGTTTCCATTTTGCTTCTTATATCATCAGGCCCTTCATCGGGCTTCAAAATGACATGAGCAAAATTGTCTTGTTCGCCAAACAGCATTTGCGCAGACTGCGCAATTCCATCGGCAAATCCACCATGGCTGGCTAAAACAATTCCTACCATGAGATTTCCTCCTTTAGATAAATGTATCCGCTAATATTGTACCGTGAAACAGGCTCTGTGTCACATTTTCTAACCATTACCTAACATTTTTCTAATATATAAGGACTAACACTTTATGCTTAATAAATAGACAAAAAAAGAGAACCCGCAGGTCCTCTTTTCTCTCTTTGCTCGCTCCGGCTGTCAGACTCGAACTGACGACATCTTGATTAACAGTCAAGCGCTCTACCAACTGAGCTAAGCCGGATTGCTAAAAAGCACGGCAGCGTCCTACCCTCGCAGGCAGTCTCCCACCAACTACTCTCGGCGTGAAGAAGCTTAACTGCTGTGTTCGGCATGGTTACAGGTGTTTCCTTCTTGCTCTTGCCACCGTACTTTTTCT